>JAGLMY010000277.1 GCA_023139775.1 bacterium | reverse complement strand
TTCGGGGATGACAACATAAAAAAAATCGGCTAATTGCTCAAACTCCTAGGAGGCCGGTGTGCCTGAATTTTTATGGAAATGGCGGAGAGAAATAATCTTTTCGATATTGATTATTATTTCTGTGGGGATGCTGGTCTCACAACGAGAGCCTGGTTTTATTACCCAAACCTTGCGTCAGGGTATTTCTTTTATCGTGGTGCCTTTTCAGAAAATCTCCATGAACGCAGTCAAGGGCAGTCGAAAAATGTTTGCCCGTACCATCTCAGCAAAAAAACTCCGTATTGAAAATGTCGAGTTGAAACGCCGTGTGGAAAAATTGACTTTGCGCAACACACTCCTGATGGAGCAAGCGCGTGAAAACCAACAACTGCGTGAGGAATTGAACTATCAACACCGTACTCCTTATGAATTTTTACCGGCCGAATTGATTGCCCGGGATCCTGTCAGTTGGTTGGAACGCGGAGTGTTGGACCGGGGTTCTTCGGATGAGGTGGTGAGGGGCACAGGTGTAATTACTCCCCAGGGCGTGGTTGGCCGGATCCGGGAAGTGAATCTCTATTCCTCGACAGTAATGTTTTTGCCGGACACGCAAAGCTCGGTTGCAGGCATTACCGCCAGGGCTAAAGTTAATGGTACAGTAAAAGGGATAGGACAGGGTGTGTTAAAAATGATGTATGTGTCAAGTGGGGATGATGTCAAAGTGGGAGACGCGGTCCTGACCTCGAAACTCAGCACACTATTCCCGGCTGGGATTCCTATCGGCGATGTAGTGCAAGTGAAACCCTCAGAAAATGGATTGATGCTGGATATTCAAATCCAACCGCGGGTGGATTTGAAAACCTCGGATCGTTTTTTGATACTGCTGAAAGAAGAGTAAGGTATGGATCGTATTTTTATTCCAGTATTTGCGATGATGGCCGTGATTTTACAGACTACCTTGGTTCCGCAAATAGCTATTGCCGGGATTGCCCCGGATTTAATATTTTTATTGGTTATTTATTTGTCCTTGCAACGCCAAACCTTGATAGGCATATGGACCGCATTTTTTCTGGGTTTGTTGCAGGATGTTGCCGGTGGCGGTATCCTGGGGCTCAACGCAATGCTTTTATTGGGTTTGGCCTATTTGGCTCTGTATTTGCGTCAGAAATTTTTCCAGGAGAATTTTGTCTCGCAGATTTTAATTATTCTGTTGTTCACGTTTTTGCATCAATTTCTTGCCTTTTTTTGGTTAAATATCCTGCTCCACACCCATTTTGAATTTGGCCGCTGGATCACGCAAGCCTTGGGCATGAGTCTGTATCACGTGGTGGTTGGGCCTGTGGTATTTGCTGGACTTGGACGGTTTATTCGCAATAATGAGCTGCACCGGAATTTGATTAAAAATCAGGGAAGGCGTTCCCACTTGTACAAGCCGGGACGCAGGGGTTAGGCCGGCCATGCTCTGGGATCATTTCATCGTTCGCAAGGAAGAACAATTTCAAAAGCGGATAAAATTGCTGGGTATACTGGTAGTGTCTCTTTTGGGTTGCATTATCCTGCAGTTGGCCTATCTCCAATTGTTTCAGGGCAAGCGTTACTTGGGTTTGTCAGCGCGTAATCGTGTGCGCCTGGTTCCTATTAAGGCACAACGTGGACTGATCTATGATCGCGCGCAAGAGTTGTTGGTCGGAAACGTATCTTCCTTTGTGATCTCAGTGATTCCGGCCGCGCTGCCCAAGCAGGAGGCAGATCAGGAAAAGGTCTTTGTCTTGCTGCAGGATCTGTTGGGCATCCCGGTTGAAGAGATTAAAGAAAAAATCAAAAAACGCAAATTGCGTTACTATGAACCCATCAGGCTAAAGAGCAATTTGGATCGTAGCATTGTCGCCCTGATTGAGGAGAATCGGCCGGAGTTGCCGGGGGTGGTGGTGCTGACTGAATCTCGCCGCCACTACAAATTCAACAGCTTGGGGTTTCATGTCCTAGGCTATGTGGGTGAAATTTCCGAACACCAACTCGCGTTGCGGGAAGGGTATCAGGCCGGGGGTATTATCGGTCAGTCCGGTGTTGAGAAGGTGTATGATCATTATTTAAAAGGGCGTAATGGTTGGCTGCATATTGAAGTGGACGCGCTGGGCCGGCAGATGGGTATTCTGGGCAGGGAAGCGCCCTGGATCGGACACAATTTAATTCTGAGTCTGGACCGGAAGCTGCAAGCTCGGGCTGAAGAAATTTTGGGTGATCATAAAGGTGTCATTATTGTTGAAGATCTTCGCAATGGTGAAATTTTGGCTCTGGCGTCCGCGCCTGCGTACGATCCAAATAGTTTTGCCTGGGGGATTTCCCGCAAAGCCTGGGAGAAACTGCGCCTCAATACCAATTATCCTTTGACCAACCGGGCAACCCAAGGTTTGTATCCGCCGGGATCTCTTTTTAAGATTGTGACCTTGATGGCCGCTTTGGAAGAAAAACTCGTCACCCCCTACAAGCGCTTTTACTGCAAAGGAATTTTTTGGATATCCACCTGGCCATATCGTTGTTGGCGGGAAGATGGACACAAGCATGTGGATGCAGTCAAATCCTTAGTACAATCATGTGATGTGTATTATTATCAGTTGGGTCTGCGTATCAAAGTAGACAAGTTGGGCAAGTGGGCTCGCTCCTTTGGGTACGGACATCCCAGCGGTATTGATTTGCCCAATGAACTTTCCGGTCTGGTTCCCAGTGCCCAGTGGAAAGAGCGCACCCAAAATATGCCGTGGTTTCCCGGCAATACGGTCATGATGTCCATTGGCCAAGGGTATATACTGGCCACACCCATGCAAATACTGAATACGATTGTAGCCGTAGCCAATCGGGGTGAGATTTATCGTCCGCATTTGCTCAAAGAAGTGCGGAGCATGAGCGGTAAATTGATCCATGAAGTTAAGCCGGAAATAATGTATAAAGTCAATGCCTCAGCTAAGCATTGGAAATTGCTCCAAAAAAGTTTATTAGGTGTGGTATCCAACAAACATGGAACCGGCAAGCGGGCACGCGTACAGGGGATTAAGGTTGCCGGCAAAACCGCAACGTCGCAAAATCCTCATGGTGAAGATCACGCGGCATTCGGCGCCTATGCTCCGGCCCATGCTCCGGAAATCGCGGTATTGGTGTATTTGGAAAATGCCGGGGGTGGCGGTTCAATAGCAGCTCCTTTGGCCCGGCAAATTATGGAGGCCTATTTTGGCATACCTTCCTCAGAAAAAGTGGAAGCAAAACCGAGGCAGTAGATCCTCGTTGCGCATGGCCCAGGAAATGGATTTGACCATTCTCCTGCCGGTTTTGGCTTTGGCCTTGATCGGAGTCATGATGGTGTATTCGTCGACGTACGTCAAAGTCGATATGCCGGTAATTTATTTGAAGCAAATTATTTGGATCTCGGTGGGTTTGTTGGGCATGCTATTTTTCGCTTCTTTGAATTTTAAGGTATTGCTCGATCGCTACTCGCTGCCCGGGTACTGGATATTATTGATTATTTTGGCTGTTTTATTGGCCGCCGGCGATCAAATATCCGGCAGCAAGCGCTGGTTGACGCTGGGTCCCTTTGGATTCCAACCATCGGAATTTGCCAAAGTGGCCACCACCCTGGTCCTGGCAAAATTTATAGCCAACCGGCAAAACCGGGTCCTGGAATGGCAAACCATATTGGGCGCCCTTATTATTGCCGGTGTGCCCATGGTCTTGATTTTGCGGGAGCCGGATTTGGGGACCTCATTGGTATTTATACCCTTAGTGTTTGCCTTGCTTTTTACTGTGGGAGTTCCGTTAAAACGGCTTTTTATTATTGCCGGAGCAGGCATTTTAACCTCACCCTTGGTGTGGATGTTGTTAAAAGATTATCAACGCCGGCGATTGATTGTTTTTCTCAATCCCTCGTCCGACACCTTGGGTGCCGGCTACAATGTGATTCAATCTAAGATTGCCATTGGCTCCGGTGGTTTTATGGGTAAGGGCTGGCTTTCCGGAACTCAAGGACAATTGAAATTTGTGCCGGAACACCATACGGATTTTATTTTTGCAGTAATGGCGGAAGAATGGGGATTTCTGGGAGCAGTAGTTTTGCTGCTGCTCTTTACCATATTATTGCTGCAAATGCTGCGCATTGCCAGGGCGGCCCGGGATATGAGCGGCAGTCTCGCGGCAGTGGGATTAACTACTATTATATTTACCCAGTTGCTGGTAAATTTAAGTGTGGCCATCGGCATATTGCCGGTGACCGGTATGACTCTGCCTTTTATTTCGTATGGAGGATCTTCTATGATTGTGTGCCTGAGTATGCTCGGAATTATGATGAGCATCTGGTCCGGTCGGAAAGTGAAATGATTTAAAGGCGTTTTCACCGCAGAGGACGCCAAGAAATATCAATAAATGTAGGGGCGCACTGAGTGCGCCCGGCGCTAATGAATAGATACATAGGAATAATAATTTACTCCTGTGCGTCAGTACGTCTTAGTGATTAATAAATATTTAAAGGATACAGCAGTGGAAACTAAAATTAATTATGCACAGGTGCTGCGCGAGCAAGTGCTGCCATATGTCCAAAAACCGGCACGGTACCTGGGCGGCGAATGGAATCAGATCATAAAAGATCCGCAGTCCGTCCAAACGCGTGTGGCCCTGGCTTTTCCGGATATCTATGAGATTGGTATATCCTATCTTGGATTTCATATTCTGTACGAAATTCTAAATCAGGACGAGACGGTCTATGCTGAACGAATGTATTCTCCTTGGGTGGATGCAGAAGCCGTATTGCGTAAAATCAATTTACCGCTCTGTTCCGTGGAAACCACTTCCCCGATGCGGGATTTTCACATCATCGGTATTACCTTACAGCATGAAATGTCATATACCAATGTACTCAATATGCTGGATTTGGGACAGATTCCCATTCAGGCCAAAGATAGAAATAATGATCAGCCATTGGTTTTGGGCGGTGGACCGGGTGCGGCCAATCCTGAGCCCATGGCCGAGGTTTTTGATTTGTTTGTAGTAGGAGATGGCGAGACGGTTTTTCCGGAACTGCTGCGTCAGGAACAAGCCCTGCGTGCCTTAACCCGTTCGGAGCGGATAAAGCAACTGGCCCAAATCCCAGGAGTGTACGCGCCGGCTTTCTATACTCCGTATTATTCCGCTTCCGGACAGTTTGAAAAGATAATTCCAGAAGCAGGTATGCCATTTCCAATCCAACGACGCACTGAATCCGCGCCTTCGGTGCCCAACAAACCCCTGGTCCCATTTTTGCAGGTGACGCATGACCGTGTTTCTACGGAATTATTTCGCGGCTGCACGCGCGGCTGCCGGTTTTGCCAGGCCGGTATGATCAATCGGCCTGTCCGGGAGCGCGATCCGCAAGATATTCTGCAGCAATTACTGCAGGCTGTGAAGGAAACCGGCTACGAAGAGGTCTCGGTAAAATCCTTGTCCTCCGGGGACTATACGCAACTTTTGCCACTGGTGCGCTGTTTGATGGAGGCATTTTCCGCGCAGCAGGTGGCTTTGTCATTCCCATCCTTACGGTTGGATTCATTCAAAAGCGAATTGGCTGAAACCGTCCGGCAAGTGCGTAAAACCGGCTTGACCTTTGCGCCGGAAGCCGGGAGTGAGCGTCTGCGCAGAGTCATCAATAAATATTTGGATGAGGACGGATTTATTGAGAATTTAACCCGGGTTTTTACCGAGGGCTGGGATTTGATCAAATTGTATTTCATGGTGGGATTGCCGACTGAGAGCAGGGACGACGCGCAGGAGATCAACCGTCTGGTCCGGAAAATACTATACCAGGCCAAGCAAAACCGTTCGCAACGCCGGGCAGTACGCATCAATCTTAGCATCAATTTATTTATACCCAAACCCCACACTCCTTTCCAATGGGTTGGTCAATTATCTCGTGTTGACGCCCGGGAGCGCCTGCAACGGTTGGCAGATGTATTGCCGCGGGCTACGGGTTTTAAGCTAGGCCGCCGGAATGAAGAGGAACTCAACCGGAGTTATTTGGAAGCAGCGCTCGCTCGAGGTGACCGTAGAATCTGGCCGGTAATTCACAAGGCCTGGAGCCTGGGAGCACGTTTTGACAGTTGGGGGGATCAGTTCCGTTTTGATCTGTGGGAACAGGCATTCACCGAATTGGGTATTGATCCGGATACGTATGCCTTGCGTCAACGCTCACAGGATGAGGCTTTGCCCTGGGAACATATGGATATGGGTGTGGGCGTTGAATACTTGAAAAAGGAATGGTCCCGCGCCAGGGCTGAGGTCATCACACCTGACTGCCGGCAGACCGGGGTGTGCAACGTGTGCGGGGCGGAAGAACCGAAGAAATGTCCGTTACCTGCGGCAGCGGTTTTGCCGGAGAAGTCAGTTTTGAAAAAAACAGAGCTCCGCCCTGAACGCGAGTCCGTGCGTTTGCGTTTGGGGTACGGCAAGACCGGGGATATGCGATTTATCGGACACTTGGATATGGTTAATGTTTTTCGGCGCGCAGCCCGACGGGCTGGTTTGCCTTTGCATTACTCCCACGGCTTTCATCCCCAACCGAGTCTGGCATTTGGTCCGCCCTTAGCATTGGGAATGATCGGTATTTCTGAATGGATGGATATGGGATTGGATGCTTGGCAAAAACCGTCGGAAGTACAAAATGCCATGAATGCCAATTTGCCGGCCGGGATTCGAATTGAAAAGTGTAAGGAAGTGCCCTTGCAGACACTGTCGTTGAATGAGCAAATTAAAGCCGGAAAGTACGCGCTTTGTTTTCCTGCCGGACCGGAGATACGCAAACAGTTAGAGACAAGTCTGCAAGTAATACACGCAGGTCAAGAGATCATGCTTTCCCAGGAGAGTAAAAAGGGAGCGCGTCAAGTTAATTTGCAGACAGCCATTAAGCAGATTGAATTATATGCATCTTCTGAGACAAACGTGGAGATATACTTGGTGCATTCCACGGAAATGCTGCCAGTAGCCAAGCTCAGCACGATTGTTGCCTATTTATGCGGCAATGTCATTTCCGTTTCCGAAGTTGAGTGCGTACGTTTGGCATCCGGAAAATTGGTCCGGGATACTGTAGTGGCGCCCTAACCCGGACAAGCCGGATGCAAAAAGTCAGATTCACCGCATACCCAAGAAACGGGCACAAGGAGACGCATACCCAAAAAGCGGGCACGAGGAGTACGCAGAGAGAAAGATAGGATAAAAACCGTAGAGACGCGATTAATCGCGTCTCTACATAAGCAGTGAGATCGAAGTTGAATAACACAGTCAATGCGAATGCATGCTGTGAAACATTTATAAAGTGAGGAAACAAAAAAATGAAAATGAGAAAGAATCAGAAAGAGACCCGGGTTCTAACCCCCTTGCTCAAGCAAGAGCGGGAAATGCTGATTGCCCGGGATGAATTTGAGACCAGGATAGCCTTCGTGGAATCCGGTAAATTAGCAGAATATTATTATGAACGCAATGAGGAAGGATCCATTGTAGGTAATATCTACAAAGCCAGGGTTAATACCGTATTACCGGGTTTACAAGCGGCCTTTGTGGATATTGGAATGGAAAAGAGCGGATTTTTACACGCCCGTGATGTCATGACCGAATCTTTGACCATTGAGGATTATATGAATGCCAAGCAAGCCAGGAAGCAGGAGGATACACCCACAGTGGAAGAGGCGGTCGCCCGGGAAAAACGATATAACAGTTTTCAGCGCGGAAATCGCCGCTTGATACAAGATCTTTTGAAAAAAGGACAGGAGATCGTTGTGCAGGTGGAAAAAGAGGCGATTTCCACCAAAGGACCACGCTTGACCGGACAAGTCTCGCTGCCTTCACGTCTGCTGGTTTTGATTCCCAGCGCCGAACACACCGGTGTGTCCCATCGTATTGCCGCTGAGAAAGAGCGATCGCGTTTAAAAAAGATTTTAGACAAGATTACCCCTAAGGGATTTGGGATTATTGCCCGGACTTCCGCGGAAAACGCGACGGAAAAAGAGCTCAAATCCGAGGTGAAGTATCTAATTGGACTTTGGAAAGAAATCAAAACCAGAGAGAAAAAATCAGGGGCGCCGGCCGGATTGCATATTGAACAGGGGATCTTGCACCGGGTGGCGCGTGATCTTTTAACTGAAGAGGATCGGAAAATTATTATTGATTCACCCCAACAGGGCAAACAGATAAAAAAGTGGTTGGATTCATTTCTCACCTCCTTGAAACCGAAAGTGGAAATGTATAAAGGGAAAATCCCACTCTACGAAGCGCTTAATATTGAAAATGAACTGGAACGAGTATTGCGGCCCAAAGTATGGCTGAAATGCGGGGGCTATTTGGTCATCGAGGAGACGGAAGCATTGGTAGTGGTTGATGTCAATACGGGCCGGCATGTGGGGAAAGGCAGACAAGACGATACCATCCTAAAGACCAACCTGGAGGCCGCGCAAGAGATTGGCAGACAATTGCGTTTGCGTGATTTGGGAGGCATTATTGTCATTGATTTTATTGACATGCGTATTCCGGAACACAAGGAACGCGTGTATCAAGAACTGTCCCGGGTGGCGCATCGTGATCGCGCGAAAACCAGTATTCGCAAATTGACCAATCTCGGACTGATTGAAATGACGCGCAAACGTGTGCGCGGGAGTTTATTGCGATCCTTGTATGTCTTCTGTCCTGTCTGTCAGGGACTGGGTTGGGTAACTTCGCCGGAGACCCTTAAACTGAGGTTTCACCGCATGCTGGAAAAAGCCAAACGGCTTTCCAAGGAAGTATCGTTTATTTTGGAGATATCACCGTTTTTCTTGGCGCATGCCAGCGAGTCGGACTTAGTGGAGCAGGCTCGTAAAAATAAGATGAAATTGGCAGTGGCCGTAAAGACGGACTTAAAGCCGGAAGAGATGCGTTTGGTTTCCGCCTTGACAAATCTGGTTATTGTGGGCAATGAATAAGTGGTAAGTTGCGGAGAATATAAAGTAAAATTAAAGTTTCACAGAGGGCATCGTCATTCCGTTTTGTAGAGACGTTGCAATTTCGTAGAGACGTTGCAATGCAACGTCTCTACAATCATAGTTTAAAAGGAGGTACCAAGCAATGTTTGACAATATCAAAGCAGTGTTTGCCAAAGATCCGGCTGCCAGGAATATTTTTGAGGTGGTGCTCTGTTATCCGGGCTTGCATGCCATTTGGCTGCATCAGTTTGCTCATTTTTTGTGGATCATCAAACTCAAAACCCTGGGACGCCTGGTATCTAATATAAGCCGGTTTTTAACCGGGATTGATATTCATCCGGGCGCCAAGCTCGGCACAGGGGTTTTTATTGATCATGGACATGGTGTGGTTATTGGCGAGACAGCAGAAGTCAGTGACCACGTGCTCATTTACCAAGGGGTTACCCTGGGAGGGACCTCCTTAAAAAAAGTAAAACGGCATCCTACCATTGAACCGGATGTAGTTATCGGCGCCGGAGCCAAGGTGCTGGGATCGCTAACCGTAGGCCAAGGCGCCAAGATCGGAACCATGGCAGTGGTGGTGCATGATGTGCCGGCCGGTTGCACGGTAGTCGGCAATCCCGGTAAAATAGTCCGTTTGGCATCCGGGGAGCGTCTGCGCTCTCCTTTGGATCATAACCAGCTGCCGGATCCGGTCCTGGATGTAGTACGTCATTTGGACAATCGTATCAGCGCCTTGACGAAATTGATGCATGATAAAAAATGTTTTACCGAAGAAGAATTTAAAAAGCAGAATATGGAGGAGGAAGAACAATACATCGAGTCTTTCCTTGAGCAAAAACCAAATTCCTAATAAATATGTAGGGGCGACCTTCACGGTCGCCCTGGCGGGGGCACCCTTTACGGGTGCCCCTACAATAATTTATTTATAACAAGGTGAAATACCATGGATTTTTATGAAATGAGACTGTAAGCCTATGAAAATCGTCGGACTCTGCGCCTCACCGCGCGCTCAAGGAAATACCCGGCGTTTGCTGCAACGGTTCATGCAAACCTGCGAGACCTTGGGCGCGACAACGGAAATCCATTCCACCACCCAATACCGCGTGGATTTTTGCCGTGCTTGTGAGCAATGCATGCGTCAGGGCACCTGTCCGATTCAGGATGATTACCTGACCATGTTGCCGAAAATCCTGGAAGCCGATGCTCTGGTTCTGGCCACACCCAATTATGCGTTTGATGTATCTGCGCAATTTAAAGCAGTAATGGACCGCAGCCATGCCTTTCTGTATTACAGTCAGGCGCTCAAAGGTAAATACGGGGTCGGATTGTGCGTGGCCGGGCATTGGGCCATGACCCGAAAAATTGCCGCATGGTGCGGCCAGGCAGTATGGCTGTGCGGTGGCAATTATGTGGGCTATGCCTGGGGTGTCTCCAAAGTGCGGGACAAAAAGGGCTTTGTGAATGAGAAAAAAGTATATGCCCAGGCAGATCGCCTGGCCAAAAAATTAATCAAAGAAATACAGACCAAAAAGCAGCATCCGATCCAAGCCTGGCTGCGTGAGACCTTTTTAGTTTCAAAACTCCGCAAAAGCTTTCTCCGCCGTCGTGCTGAGTATCCCTGGACTGCAGAGCAGTTTGAGAAGTGAAATAAAAAATTAAAGATCAAGTCGAAGGTATATCTGATTAAGCGTTGATATAAAATAACAACTGTTATGGAGTTCGGGGGGGCTTTTTATGCGTGAAATTAATTTAAAACTAATCTATGTGCTGCTTATTACCATTAGTCTCTTCGGTGTAAAAGCGGGATGGTGTGCTTGGACGCAGGATGGAGGAGCCTTGAACCTTGATTTAAATGAAGGGGCTGGTTATCCTGTGGTTGAAATGTGCGGCACAATACCTTATGCATTTTGGGTAGAATCAGGTCTTCCTGGTGTAGGAGCGAAAGGCTTTATAAAATGTTTTGTGGAAGGATCATGGTCTCAAGTTGGAAGTTATATAAATGAGAATGTTGATTATTCCATTTCATGCCCTGATATTGCTTTTTTATATTCGACACCCTATATTGCATGGCATGAAGGACCTAATCCTAATCTGAAGTTGGTTTATGTAAAGTATTTCAATGGTTCGAGTTGGGTTCAACTTGGATCAGGAAGTATAAATAACAATCCTTCTGAAGTTGCTATATATCCAAGCATTACTTTTGATAATGAAACTCCTTATATAGCTTGGCAAGAAAATAGTGGTGGTATAAATACTGAAAAAATATATGTGAAGTATTACGATGGTAATCAGTGGGTTCAGAAAGGCGCGCCGCTTAATGTTAATATGAGTTGGCCGGCATATAATCCAGATATTGCGATTGATAATCATACGCCCTATGTCGTGTGGAATGAATATACTGGAGCGAAGTGGCATATATATGTTAAACACTTTAATGGGAGTGACTGGGAGCAAAATGGCAATGAATTGAATGTAGATGTTAATATGAATGCAGTATATCCAAAAATTTCTTTTTCTGAAAATACGCCGTATATAGTATGGCAGGAGTACAGAAGTAGTGGTTATCAAGTGTATGTAAAAGTTAAAAATGGGAGTTCGTGGGATTTGGTAGGAAGCAGATGTTTGAATATGGATGCCGACAATGTGGCGATTTATCCTCGAATTGCAGTATCTGACACAACTCCGTATGTAACCTGGATGGAAATCGTAAGCGGAAAAGATAAAGTGTATGTAAAACATTATAATGGAAGTGATTGGGAGCAAGACGGATCTGGGGAATTGAATGTTGGCTCTAACAGCAATGCTCGATATCCAAGTGTTGCCACGCCGGGAGACGGGGTAGTGTATGTTGCTTTTCAAGATGATGAGGGTGCTACGAACAAAGTCTATGTAAAACATATTGGTAATCCTGTAGATGTAATTACTTCTCCATATAATATTTTGCCAAATCATACGATCCTAAATACTACTATGTCCATGAAGATATCTGGTGTGCAATTTGTTGCTCCTGTTCAAGTTAGACTGATTCGTAGCAGCACATGTGAAATAATAAATGGATACAATGTAAATTTAGTAAATGAAAATCTTATTACTGCTAATTTTAATTTAACAGGCGCCTTGGCGGGTATTTATAATACTGAAGTCATAAGGCCGTTCTATAGCAAGGCGCTAAACAATAGTTTTGATATTCTTGAACTGCTTGAAAAACCAATCCAATGGGATATTACTGATATGGGACAAATGGATAGTTCGACTGTTGGTGGAATATTTTCTGATATTGTTGTTGCAGACGGGGATAATGACGGGTTGAAAGAAATCTTTGCAGTATGTCGTAATCAAAAAATATTTCGGTTCAAAAACAATGATCCGATTTGGTTGAAAACAGAAGTGTTTTCAAGTGCTGTGGTAGGTGAATACTATATTGATGTAATGGTAGCTGACGGGAATCATAATGGGGGTTTAGATCTATATAGTGCCTCCTTAAATAATAATGTATACGAATATTGCAGCGTTAATAATTGGACACAAGAAAACGTGGCTACTGTAGGAGCTGCGGTTTACAGCTTATGTACAGGGGACGGCAATAATGATGGCTGGGTAAAGCTATATGCTGCCTGCGCAAACGGTCATGTTTATCAGTATGCCAAATCAACAGGAAGTTGGACAGTAGAAGATTGCGGGAGTGTCGGAGGGGAAATATACGATGTGGCTGTAGGTGATGGTATAGTGATGGTGAGTTTGAGGTTTATTCTGCTGGATCAAATAATATGATTGCTCAATTTAAATACAACGGTGCCTCCTGGAATTCGAATCAGGTAGGAACAGGTGGAGGCAAAATGTACGCAGTGAAAGTTGCCGATGCTGACCGTGATGGAAAAACCGAGGTCTACGCTGCGTGCGAAGATGGCAAAATTTACAAATATGCTTGGGTTATATCTTCCTGGCAAAAGACCGAAGTGGGCCAGGGAAATGGAAAAATGTATGATCTTGCTATAAATGATGCTGATAATAGCGGGATTGATGCCTTGTACGCATCCTGTGAAGATGGACATATATATCAATTCCTATGGGAAGATAGTGTGTGGAAAAAGAATGATCTAGGGACAGCGGGAACACCACTGCTGGCATTGGATATTGGAGATGGAGATAATGATAACCGATATGAGATTTATGCGGTTGGTGACAACAATCATATTTATGAGTTTGAGGCAAGCAGTGAAATACCGACACCAACACCGACAATTACGCCGACTTCTACTAGTACTCCGGTACCCGGATTTGATGGCAGAATTATTTCCGAAAAACATATTTATGCAGCCCCAAACCCTATTCGAGGACATATTGCAAATATAGTAATATTTACAAATACTTCCTGTGAAGTTAGCGGGAAACTGTTTACGACCAGTAACCAGGAAGTGCTTTCTTTTAGAAGGAATTACAATATCGGAAAGCAGATAGAACATATCAATATGAGCAATCTCGCAAATGGTGTTTATTTGTTGTTGATAACAGCTAAAAATAGCGAAGGTGTGGAAGAAAAAGTAATTAAAAAGATTGCGTTGATAAAATGAAAATACTAAAGCAATTATTTCATAATAATAAATATTGGCCAATTGTTGCATTGGTTACAATCATTGGATTGCTTTTGTTTAATCGTGTTCAGAAAGTAAATGAACCCCTTCACCATGATATGTGTGTGTATGCTTATGTAGGACATCAAATGCTTGAAGGGGAAGTGTTATATAGTGATTTGATAGATAATAAACCTCCAGGTATCTATTTTCTCTATATGTTTGCGGAAATGATTGGAGGATACAACCAACATACTTATTATTGGTTGGGGAGTATATTTTCGTTACTCTCTTTGATATTCTTGTTTCTTCTGCTTAAAAAGAGCGCAGGCAATTCTATTGCACTTATAGGTGCTCTCATATGGGCCATGATATCGATGTCATATAGTGTAGGAGCACATCAACCGAATACCGAGATATTTTTAAATACTCTGTTACTGTTTGCGATCTGGGCATTTTGTGAATACATAGTAAGCAATAAAAATTATTTATGGTTGTCTGGTATTGGTTTTGGGCTGGCATCTGTATTTAAAATAAATGTGTTCTTTGTTTTCCTTGCTTTAAGCTTGTTTTTTATTATTAGAATTGTTAGAAAAAAAGAAAAATATGATTTGAAGTCTACAGCTCTTGATATGCTCAGGTTAATTGTTCCTGGCATTTTAATATGGGGATTGATATTTGTGTTTTTTCTAATAGCTGGAAATTTTAATGATTTTTATGATGTTGTTTTTAAAGCGTCGAAAAATTACGCTGGAAATATATTTTTAAATGAATTCCGATTTATAGCATCTCTTCCAAAATTGATATTTTTACCAATAGTTAAAGAAATAGCGATTGTGATTGTATTATCTTTAGCCTGGTTATTTTGGAGGGGTAAAAGTGATAAAGATATTAAGAAAGTTGTTGCATTATATTTTATCGGAACGCTTTTGATGATAGGTGCGTTGTCTGTACAAGCTAGACACTATTATCAAGTACTCTTGCCTCCATTGACATTAATGGCCGCCTTATATTTTAAAAGATTAAGTGTGTTTTTAGAAGAAAAAAAGATCAAAAAACGTCTAGTATTTACTCTGGTTTTAATAATTACCTTTGGATATTTAGGTTATTTCCAATGGAAAAGTTTGAAAATCAGCCCGCTGGAATTTGCTTTAAAGACAGAGAGTCTGAAAATTATTAAAGAACAAGCTTTGGGAAAAATTATTTCTAAAATAACAAGTCCTGAAGAAAAAATATATCAGTGGGGGCTGGCCCCTACAATATATTTTTATAGTAAAAGAAATGCAGCGTCCGGGATTGTTATTCATCATATTATGTTTTTTGGTGAAAAAAATATAACGCTTAAATATATGAATAAAACAATAAATGATCTCATTTCCAACAAACCGGCATTTTTTATATTTACAAGTTGGTTGGGTCAGCTCAGACAGCATAAAATATTTGAGACCGTAATGAAGGAGTATAGGTTTTTTGGAACATTTGGGAAAAACATAATATTTGAAAGAAAGGGAAGGAAAGAAAGATTTGAATCGGTATTAGAAGACTACGCGAAAAATCCTGAAGAATATGGATATTATACTCCTAAAGACAAACTACGATTAGCAGGTGATTATTCACTAAAGCGATATAATCCGGCAGAAAGAAAACCACGGGGTTTTATTCGAGTGTCGGGGACTGGAAAATATGCCGGGCATATAAATGAAGGGGTAAAATATGTACTAAATAAGGAAGTTGATAAAGCTATTCTGGAGTGGTCAAAAGCTGGAAGTGTGCGGCCGGGTAGATACGAGGCTGAGGCGAACATTGCTATTGCACAAGAAATGCGTGGGCATTTGAGTAAAGCAATAAACGGTTATGAAAGACTAGCAGCATCGAATGGTTCGCCGTGGGATGAATATTATAAAGAAACAGTGCTGAGAATAGAGCATGAAGCGCGGCAGATATTAACAGAACCCATCAAAAAGAATATTAAAATGACTCAGAGAATATTGCTGAATGCAAAAGGGTCGGATGAATATGCAAATCTGGTTAATCTTGGTATAAAAGCAGTGCAGGATAAAAAAATCTATGATGCTGAAAAATATTGGGTCAAAGCAAAACGTCTTCAGCCGGATCGGCCTGAGGCCAGAGCAAACCTAGCAGTGTTGCTGGAAAGAAGCAGGAAATTCGACCAAGCCCTGAAAGAATATAAATATGCTGCTGAAAAACTAGGCGCTCCCTGGAATAAGTATTATGAGGAATTAAAGGGGTTTATGGATAAGCGGTAGTAATTAGCAGAAACGGATAGAGATTTGAATTGTGGAATTCACTAGGATTCGTCTTTTCTTAGTATGAAAATTTTTTTTGAGCATGATCGGAATTTTAAATATTTATGATCTATGCGAGCACTTATAATGTGAACATCTGGAAATTTCGGTGATGACAAATTAAAAAACGGATACTCCTGCTTCAAAAGAAAATACATAAGTGAAAATATTTGGAGTTGAAATTTCGAGTCTTGTAATTGTCAGATAAATACTGTCATATCACACAATAAATATACTTAAAACGTATTACAAGTATTTGACCATTCTGCTGTATTTTCATATACTTCTTTTCATGATGAATAAAACTCCTGAACTCTTGGCTCCGGCCGGAGATTTTGAAGCCCTGCAGGCAGCTATCCAGGCCGGCTGCGATGCGGTTTATTTTGGCGTGAGTGATCTTAATATGCGTGCCAAGAAGTCCACGGATTCTTTTCGGATCATTGATCTGGCAAAAATCCGGCGCATTTGCACAAAAGCCAGGATTCGTTGTTATGCGGCCATAAATACGTTGTTGTATGACCGCGATCTGAATAAAGCACAAAAAATAATCCTGGCTGCTAAAAAATATAAGATCGATGCGGTTATTGCAGCAGACGCGGCAGTTCTGCAATACTGTAAGCAGTGCAACCTAGCCACCCATATTTCGACCCAGCTCTCAATTTCAAATATTGAGGCGCTCTGTTTTTATAGTCAGTTTGCGGATCGTGTTGTTCTGGCGCGTGAATTAAGTCTAGCGCAAATCAAAATGATCGTTGATCAGATCAAGAAACGGAAAATATGCGGCCCCGGCAAACGTTTGGTGGAGATAGAACTCTTTGCTCACGGTGCCAGGTGCATTGCTATTTCCGGCCGCTGTTGGATGTCTCTGTACGCGCACAATGAATCGGCCAATCGTGGAGTATGCCGGCAATTATGCCGGCGTGCGTATACTGTGGTGGATCAAATGAGCGGAGAAGAGCTGGATATTGATAATAACTATGTCATGAGTCCTAAAGATTTATGCACCATTGAATTTTTAGACAAGCTTGTGGCTACTGGTGTGAAGGCTTTGAAAATCGAGGGCCGGAGCCGATCTTCAGAATACGTGTACACAGTGACCAAAGCCTATCGCCAGGCTCTGGATGCCATAGCCCTTGGTACCTATACGAAAAAAAGGATAGCCGAATTATCCGAACCATTAAAAAAAGTCTATCACCGCGGATATTCTCCAGGATACTATCTGGGTAAAAAGCCGGATGATTGGTCCGGTAAATACGGCTCACATGCAACCCAGCGTAAGGTCTATTGCGGAAAAGTTATTAATTATTATGCCCGTCACCAAGTAGCGCACATCAAAATAGAAGCAAGCAAACTTAAAGTTAATGACGAGGTAATTCTCACCGGCCCTACTACCGGAGTACTCAAGTTTAAGATAGCAGAAATAAGAAATGAGGAAAAAGTAAGCAAAACAGCAGAGCCAGGGGAGAGTGTAACCATCAAAGTGCCGGAGAAAGTCAGAGTGAATGACCGATTGCATACCTGTAAAGTGAAAAAACAGATTTAGAATTTACTCTTAAATTCAGCAAAGACGTTTGCCTGGGGTATTTTACGGAAATGCGAACGAAAAGACAACGAATGGTTTGATATATATAAGAAAAAAATAAAGTGGGAGACACTTTATTTGCCATAAAAAAGAGCGTGCCCTGTCAGCACTCTTGTTCCGGCTCTTGCCTACCGCTGGAAGGGAACACCGGAAACCACTGACAGTGGACTTATCACTCAAATTAAGTATGGTCTATTATTTATCCTAGGTCAAGAAAAAACACAAAGTAACAGGTCAGTGAAATGCGGTTAAACAAAGGTTATTATTCCCCGACTGGAAAGGATATCGATTTTTGGGACGCGGACGCAGTCCGAATGCTCTTAAGCTGAATGTCAATAGTGTATTCCGCTCATCTCCATACTTGATCGGGAATCTTGTAGGGGCGTTTAATTAAACGCCCCTACCTCCGTGTTGCCGGCAATGACGAAAATGAAATCATCTAAAAGGTTAGTTTTCATTTGGACTGATTACGTGATTTGTGGACTGTTTTAAAACCGATTGCTTCTATTTTGTAAAATTTCTATTTAGATTTTAAGGCGGAACAAAGCAATTGACGCTTTTTGGCAGGAATGATATGTTTATTTTGAAAAGCAAATTTCTTAGTGCGCCACAGATAAGCGGCACAAATGATGAAGGTGGGCTCTTCGGAGCTAGCATGCAGGTACAGGCTCCAAACCACCTTATGCTGTTATGGACAAAAGCCATGGTAGTGAGCGATAAGGAAAAACCTCAATAAAATGAGGTAAGCAAACCACTGATTAACGCGTCGATAGCTTTGCGTGAGGTCAAAACCATGGGATAAGCCTGACGGAAACCTGTTTGCTGGTGAGGCGGCATCCGGCGTAAAGGTGGCGTGAACCATATTAAGGCGTGTTAATGGAAGCGGTGTGAATCGAAAGGTTCCCGCATCGTTCTACGAGCGGCTAAAAGGGAAGTTACTTTGGCCGACTCACTTCGGTTTTATAAAATTGTCTGTGAACTTGACCATTATTTTACTGTCGCTGCGGGGTTAATTATGGATATGAAAAGAACAGAGATGGTATTTGGATTAGTTGGTGCAGTTGGAACAGATTTTGATTATGTTATGGAAATATTACGCGCTAAATTTGAGGAAATAGGATATAGAATCGAAGAGATTAGACTTAGTGTTTTGATTGAAAAACATATTGAACAACTGGAAAAACAGGAAAGTGAGTTCGATTTTGAAATCAAGAAAGCAGATGAATGTTCCAGAATAGATTCGTTAATGAAGGCTGGAAATAAATTGTGTGAATATTATACTAAAAGCGATGCTATTTCTGTTCTGGCAATTCGGGAAATAAATGAAAGGAGAAAGAATACTGAAGCTTCAGAGGGAAATGTTGTATATATTTTACGTTCTTTAAAACGATCGGAAGAAGTATTTTCTTTAAGACAGACGTATGGGACCGGATTCTTTTTATTAGGGGTATATTCCTCTCATGAAAAACGCAAAGAGTCGTTAGCTGGACATATTGCACGAACCAGGCATAAATCATCTCGGGAGGATTATTATTCTGAAGCTGAAACATTAATATTACGTGATCAAAAAGAGCCGCAAAAATATGGGCAGGAGGTCAGTAAAACTTTTCATTTAGCTGATGTGTTTATTTCAATAGAGGATAAGGCTAAAGTAAAGAAAAAGATAGAAAGATTTGTAGAACTGGTTTTTGGTAATGCATTTCATACACCTACGCGGGAAGAATATGCAATGTTTTTTGCCCAAGCCGCAGCACTAAGATCAGGGGCTTTAGCCAGACAAGTAGGTGCGGCAATTGCCACTAAGAACGGGGAAGTCCTTGCTGTGGGAACAAACGATGTTCCTTGCTCTGGCGGTGGATTGTATTGGGTAGAATCAAATAATGATCAAAGAGATCATGTGCTGGGAGAAGATTCTAATACTAAACATATTAATATATTGATTAATGGAATAATTGAAGATTTAGAAGATAATAAATTGATTAAAAATGAAAACAAGAAAAATGTTGGAGAAGTGTTGAAGAAAAATAATTATTTAAAAAACATTACCGAATATGGACGTATAGTTCATGCTGAAATGGATGCAATTACACAAGCCGTGAGAATGGGAATGATAATTAAAAATGCTTTCTTATATACTACACTTTTCCCATGTCATAATTGTACAAAACATATTCTTGCGGCGGGCATAAAGAAAGTAATATATATTGAACCATATCCCAAAAGTCTTGCGAGAGAACTACATGATGATTCAATATCTATAGAAAAAGAAGCGAATGAAGAAAAAGTGTCTTTTGTGCCTTTTGAAGGAGTAGGTCCGCGGCGATATCTTGACTTGTTTTCTCTGGTAACTACTACTGGTATCAATATGGAACGAAAAGAAAAAGGAACTGGAAAAATTAAAAAGTGGGTGCCAACTAAAGCACGTCCTCGATTACCAATGTCGCCATCTTCTTATTTAGAGGAAGAAAAAATGCGGATAAAGGATTTAAAAAAAATCTAAAAAATTACAAAAAAAGAGAAAGGATTATTTATTATGAAAAATAAAACTATTGAGGAAAAGAAAAATTATTGGGAATCAATAGAAGAAGCTGATAAAGAGGTGAAAACCTGGTCTCCTTGGAAACGGAATTTAAGTGGACTTAAAAGCAACTATTGTCTTGAATTACAAACAACAGAAACTAAATCAAGAGAAAAAGCCGGCCGAAATTAGACCATAGGAGTCCAATGAGTCCAAAAGACTACCTTTCCATTTATCACCGTTATCAGGTGGTATCTCGCGCTCAGAAAAAGTTTGTTCTTGATGAACTTTGTGCAGTTTGCCATTTCCACCGCAAGCATGCTATCGGTTTTTTAAACCAATTCCATCCCTTTCTAAAAGGTTGATTTTCATTTGGGCCGATTTCTTGATTTGAGGCTGGTTTTAAAACCGATAACTTCGATTTTGTGAAATTTATATTTCGGTTTTAGGGTTCGTGACATATCAGTCGCGGGATTTTTTTGTTTGTCATCCCCGAACGTTTTAATCGGGGATCCAGAGGTTTTGATTTTAAAGGAATTAAAAGTAACTGGATACCTACTTACTACCTGCGGGCTGCCTAAAGCGTCCTTATATATCTTTTCCGGTCGGGGTATGACAACCTTTGTTTAACCGCAGTTCGCTGACCTATTACATAGCAGAAATAATTTGGGTTGAACTTGTTGATCAGCGTCAATTATATTTTC
>JAGLMY010000276.1 GCA_023139775.1 bacterium | reverse complement strand
GGGGCTGCATTCACGGATGACAAACTAAAAAAATGCTTCACTGACATGATACCTGTATTTTTATTTTCCCTCAGTCAATTTGCGAATTGCCAGCAACTTGGCTTTAGCCCTTTTGATATTAATTGTGGCATCCTCATTATTCGGATCCAAAACCCGCACCTCTTGCCAGGCTTGGATGGCTTCTTTGATTTTTCCTTTCACATACAGATCAACGCCCTGATAATACATTTTCCTGACTTTTTCCGCAGCCACCTTGACTTCGGACTGCGAGCCTGTCAATTTTACAATATAGTCATTAGCAGTGCGATTTCGCGGATCCAAGGCGAGGACTTGGCTAAATACTATTTTAGCTTGCGCGATTGCTTTGGATTGGTAGGCCTTTTTGCCCTGCGCCAAATACTTGCGAATTAGATTGGCTTTTTTGGAATTCACACGGGTCAAGCCGGAAAGCGCCTTTTCTTCCCAGGCCGCATCCCTAAAAACCAGAGACATTTTTTTTATGCTGCGATAATGTTTAGCTGCCCGCTTCATTTTATTCTCAGCCGTATACTTTTTCGCGGCACGGTACAAACTCTGCATTTTGGCCGTCAATTTGGTTTTCAAAGCGTTCAGCGCCTGTTTGGCCGGAGCATATCCGGGTTTTAATTTGAGCGCTGACTCATAGCGCTCGCGGGCACTCTCATAATCACCTATTTTTTCAGCTGCTTTTCCACTACGTAATTTACCAGCCAACAGTTTGCTGATTTGAACCCGTGCCTTTTTCATCCCCACCCGGGCTCTTTGCGATCCCGGACCCAAGCGGAGCGCATGCTCGTATTCGTTGTAAGCATCTTCCAAACGCTTGTCTGCATAAAATTTATCCGCCAAACTCAAATGCGCGGCAAATTCTTCTTTTAATTTTCGTTCCGTATCATCCAAAAGCGCTTTGGCCTTATGATTGGTCTTGTCAATCTCCAGCACCTTTTGGAATTCAGCAATCGCATGATTGTATTGCTCTTTCGCAATTAAAAGACCGGCTTTTTGCATGTGCATTTCCACAGACGCAGTCTGCGCCTGTCCTAACAAATTGAAGGCTTCCGAATCTTTCGGATTTAAGGTTACCGCTTTTTTCAAAGCAGCGATCGCCATGTCATAGCGCGTTTGGTAATAATAGGCCATGCCCAAATTGTAATGAGCATCAGCCAAATCCGGTTTCACGGCAACTGCCCGGTTATAGGCAGTTACCATTTCAGAATACATTTTTTTTCGGTAATAATTCAAACCCAATAAATAATTGGCATTAAAATTCATGGCATCCAGTTTAACCAGGCGTTTTAATACCTTAATCGCTTCGTCCTCTCTTTTCTCCTGATGATAAATCACACCCAAAGCTTCCAAAACCACTTGAAATTCCGGATTAATTTCAAGGGCCTTCTCATAATTCAGAATGGTCTCTTGCTTCTTTTTTACGGCAAAATACGCCCGGCCTATGTGGTAATACACTTCAGCATCTTTAGTCCGTCCACTGCTAACGGCTTTTTGAAATGCCTGAATTGAATTCTGATATTCTTTAAGACGCAAATAAGCGAGCCCCATGGCATAAAAAGTATCTGCATCGCCGGGCAGTTGGCGTAAACTCCGACGAAAAGCCGTAATAGCTTTTCGGTCGTTTTTGACATGGGAATAATAAATAATACCCAGCAATTGATTGGTTGTTCCATCCACTTGTTTATGCGAGGCTTTATCCGCACGGTTCAAATTCAGACATTTCTCCAGAATTTTACGGGCCTCATCAAATTGTTCCAATTTATAATATGCCAAACCCAAATTAAAATGCGCGATTACATCCTTCGGATCCACGGCAATGGCATTTTTGTAGCTGGTAATAATAGAATCTTCCGCCAGGACCAGAGCCGGCAACACAGCCAAACAGCCAAGACAACTGAGTAAAAAAAATACTTTTAAGCTTCTGCTTCTATACATTACGTTTTCCCCTTTCACAACTGAATATGCATCGTCAAGGTTTGATGGGTATCTTAGCCTTATGCTTTTTCCCGGCCGCCTTTAATTCAATGGTATAGGTACCTGCCCGTGGCAATTGTCCATCCACACCTTGTCCGCTCCATGGCACACTATGGAATCCTGCCGAGTGCAGCCCTTGGGAGAGGTTGGTAAACATTTTTCCTTTCGGATCCAAGACTTTTAACTCCACCGGGCCTGAGTGCGGAGTTTTGTAATAAATAAGCAACTCACGATCCTGCTTCCGCCGAAACTGCTTCCGATTCAGAAAAATGCTCCCTTTCATCTCCGGAACCGGCAAATAGAACAAGCGAATATCATCCACAAAAGCTTGTGTCTTATAAGTATAGACCCCGACTTTACCGCTACCGATTATAGAATCGGTCAGCATACGGATCTCGCGTCCGTTCAATTTTAGTGTAATCCGGTCTCCATAACAGGCTACACTCAACGTATGCCATTGATCCGTGGTATTGGTCAGCGGTAGAATCATTAACATTTGTTCGTTTTTTTTGCCTGTGCGCCCGGTCGCCGAGGCTACGGTAGTACTACCCTGGCTGCTGGGCAACACATTCACAATTTCCGGAGTACACCTCAGCAACGCCACATTGGCCGCCGTAATTCTATACTTATAGTAATAATCGGCTTTCTCTTGGCGGAAGATTAAACCCATTTGCCAATTCCGTGTTTTTTGTTCAAAAGAATCAGCCCTTAATTTAGCTGAAAATTCAAAGTTTACTAATTTATTCCTACTTACCAGGTATTGAAAATTACGTTTTACCAGCTTTTGGCGCAATACTTTGTTTCCCGGATGTTCAGGTTCAAAAGTGATCTCCCATTGGCCGGAGACAGGTTCCCAAAATTTAGGCATCTGCTTATTCCTGGGATCCTGAAAATCCCAAACACGCTTAATGGACTTGGTAAAATCTTCGAGTTCCAGCTTAATTTTCTTGGCTGCTTTTGATTTTTTGGCCTTGCCTGACTTGGTTTTTCCAGTTTTAACTTTGGTGACGCTTGCTTTTTTTCGGACCAAATCCTTATTGGCAGCTGCCCCTTTATTTTCCGAGCTGTTAGCAGGAGTAACCATCCCCCCACAAAATAAGGAAAACACAAAAAAAACGAGTAGACCCAGGTATACAAAACCCTGCTTTTTCAAAACCACTGCTTGGTTTGCCATAGGTCCCCCTTATATTGACATAGAATATTGGAAGATATAATTGTAACGGGATTTTCACCGGCTGTCAATGGAACACTCCGGTACTCAGTAAGCTCAGTAAGCTATCAGTCATAGTATTAACATGACTGATAGCTTACCGTGGTCTAATCATTTTTTCGCTGCCTATAGGAATGGGGTATACAATGTCTCTTCCTATTCCCAAAAACTTTATATGTTTTGTTTACCCTAGAAGAATAAAACATGCTATATTTATAAAAAACATAGTGGAAGCTATAGGAAATGCTTTTCCTACACAATGAATTGATGAGGAAAATATGAGTCTGGATATTAAGGCACTACAGCAAGCTGTGACCACTTTGGAACAAGCCATAAAATTGCATAAGAAACATCAAAAAGACGAACCGGAATTGGTTTTGGCTTTACGTGATTCTATCATTCAGAGGTTTGAATATACCTATGAACTTGCCTGGAAATATATGCAACGTTGGATTTCCAATAATATTAATCCTGAATCTGCTGAACCGGTCTATTCCCGCAAAGAGATGTACCGGTTTGCTGCTCGTTGGGGATTAATTGAAGATCCCCTGCGTTGGTTTAACTATCATGAAGCGCGTAATATCTCTGCCCATACTTATGCTGAATCCACCGCCCAAAAGGTCTATACAGCAGCAGTAGCCATGGTTCCTGATGTTTTACATTTGATCGATGAATTGAAAAAGCGAAATGATTGATCTACAGCCTGATTATCTTAACCAAGTGCGACAGATTCTGCAGCAATATATTCCTGGCCATAAAGTTTGGGCGTACGGTTCGCGTGTCCAGGGGCAAGCACATCCATATTCTGATTTTGACTTAGCTATTATCAGCACATCGCCTGTGAACGATAGCACCATGTCAAAAATCAAAGAAACCTTCGCACAATCTGATCTGCCTATCATGATCGATATTCGTGATTGGCATGAGTTATCAAAACATTTCAGGAATATAATCCAATCCAACTACGAAGTACTTCAATAATAAGCGGTTTATCGATTTGGTTCTTCTGTAATTGATAACTTACTGCGCTCAACATTATTCCCCTTACACAGCATTCCGTATGCTTAAATACCGCTGTTGCCATTTTTTCCATTTTTCCCTTTTCTGTTCTAGCCTCAACTGCCTTGCTTTGTATTGCCTAAATGCCATTTCCATGCCTGCACTTACTATGGCATTGCCGGCAGGCAATCCTTTTTTCGTTTTCTGTGTCGCAATAAAGTATTTTTTACCCTTGATAATTTATTTTTAATATATTAATATTAATATATCGTCGAAAGGTCGTTACTATGGAATGGGAAATATATGAACATCGTAACATTGCTAAAATCATCAAGAAGCTTCCAATAGCTATTGTCAAAAAGTATGACTATTGGAAGAATCTGATGTCAGTATACGGCCCCGATATTCTGCGAGGTCGTATTGGACTACATGACGAGAAGTTGAAAGGCGAAAGAAAACATCAACGGTCATCCAGGTTAAGTTTGCAATACAAGGTTGTTTATGAAGTTCATAACAATGAGGTTATTGTATATGTGATTGATATTACAGCACATAAATATTAATTTAATAAGAGCGCCAAGCGATAACAAGAAAGGAGAGCGCCATGTTAAACAAAAAGAATTTTGTACCGGCTAAAAGTTACGTGAAATTAACTACCGGGGATGTAGTAAAAATATTAAGAGAGTGGCAAGAATGGTCACGGAATGATCTTGCTAAACATTCCGGCATTAATATCAACAATATAAGTCTGATCGAAAACGATAAAATCGAAATCGGCAAACGGCGGGCAATAGCACTCGGGAAAGCTTTTAAGGTTCATCCGGCTATGATTATGTTTCCCGATTTTTGCTCACGTTCGATAAAAAAAGCTGCTTAATAGTGTGGTTGTAACCCATCAGTCATGTTCGGGTTTGTGACAAAATAACATAGACATTAATTAGTTTGGTTTAATCGTGTAGTTCCACTCACTATTCACCTAGTGTCATGTCTCACAAGTACTTGGAATTTATATTTTGTCATACCCGCATGTAGTTAGCGGGTATCCAGGGAATTTTCAATACTTATAAAACAAGCTTTTTCTGGATTCGTCCCCGAATGTTTTTAAGATGAACGTCAATATTATATTCCTCTCATCTCCATACTTGATCGGGGATAAAAGCACTCGGGCTGCGTTAGCGTCCCAAAGATCGATATCTTTTCCGGTCGGGTAATGACAAACAAAAAAATACTCCACTGACATATTACGATTATGTGTTTTTTAATTGTTTTTTTGGATTTTGTTCAGTAGGATTGATGGTAAATAGTGGCTATTCCGACAAGGCGGCCGCCTTGAACCGGTACATACACTTTACAAAGACCTTTCTATAAAATATCCGCAATCGGCAAGATTTGTTTGACATGACGAATAGTTAGAATTGCTATTCTGCGCTTTTCAATCCTATAAATGATACGATAATTTCCGTAAATCATTTCTCTGATATCTTCGCGCCTCATTTCCGAAAGTTTTCGGCCGCTATTGGGAAATTTACTAAGTTTTTAGATGCTGCCGAATACGTAAATCACCCATTTTTTTTGCCGCTATAGGATCATCTTCCTGAATGTATTCTGCAATTTCTTCCAGTCTTTCTATTGCCAGCGGAGACCAGATAATTTTCATTTATTGAATTTTTCAAGGATGTGTTTTTTAGCCGTATAGTGGGATACACCTTTGCCTTCATGAATCTGAGTTGCCGCCAAATGAATATCTTGTAGAAGTTCAAGTTTCTCTAATAGAACCTCATATTCACAAACATCCATAAGAATTGCGGCGCTTTTTCCGTGATTGGTAATAACGAGAGGTCTCTTGGTTTTATGAACTTGTTCGATAAATGAGGTCGCTTTGGAACGAAATTCCGAAATGGGTTTTATATCTTTGTCCAATTCAACCCTTTGCATAATATTACTCCTCCAATACTATATTTGATACTATATTTGGTACAATAATGGTACCAAACATAGTATTTTTTATCAAATTGAAAGCAAAACCAAATCCACCAGCTGAATGGCAAAACCCCTGCCGACAATCCCATTATTTTGTCATTAGTAGGGGCACGGCAGACCGTCGCGTTGCCCCCTACAGGATAAATTTCAATCAGATTCTGCCGGCTTCAGCACTTCTTTTACCTGTTCAAGATATTTTTTCCAGGGCTGACCCAATTGCTGCGCTGCATATAAATAATCCCGGCCGGCTTGTTCGTACTCTCCTTCCAATTCACGCAAAACACCCAGATTGGCGCGTGCCTCTGGACGATTAGGATTTAAGGCCTGAGCTTGCAGCCAATAATTACCTGCCAAGTGCCAGTTGTTTTTATACGCAGCCGTAGTACCCTGGCGAATAAAATCAGCATATTTACCAATATCTTCCGCAACTGCCAGTTGGCGAATTCTCACTACTCGGCGCGGCAGCACTTCCTGCAGCAAGCGTTCACCTAAAGCGTCAATGAATTTTCGCAACAGTACTTCATCCGCTTCGCGATTCCCTTGTATAATCCCGCCTTCTTCAATAGTGGTTTTCACGGATTTGTGAAAATGTGTTTTCTCTTCCCATAAAACAAATCCTGCTTCGATCAGCACTAGACGGGCATGCGCTTGAACCTGTACCAAACGGTGAATGGTTTCTTGTACGACATCCACAAAAATCGGGATGGACTTCCATATGGTTCTGGTGTTTCCCAGCGCATCTATCACCATCTGCGCTTCTTTTTGCACACCTTTTTGCCGCACTACTGTTTTATAGGTAGAATATTTTTTTATTTGTGCAGCCGTGAGATCACCAAACAAGATGGCATCTGCGTTCAATTTTTCCCCCAATTGTTTGAGCACTGACCTCTCAGCAAATCGACTGCGCGGTATACGCATTTCACGAAACGCTGCGCGCGAAATCTCAACCGGAACCATATCCAAACGCGCTCTGGTTCTGAGTTTAGCAGTAATGCTTTGCGCCAACCTGATCCCTTGTTCCGGCCGATTATGAAAAACCATGGAAAAATCCAGTACTGCCATGCGTTTTATCTTGGTCAGATCAATTTTCCCCGGAACTTGCGCTGTGAATTGCACACGCCGCTGTATGCCAACACAACCGGTGATAATAAAAAAAGTATTTAAAATAATAATAAAACACGTTAAGTCTGTTATTTTTTTATAATTCAT
>JAGLMY010000275.1 GCA_023139775.1 bacterium | reverse complement strand
ACAAGAAGCGAAAGGCATCACTAGGCTAGGTCACCCTAAAACTGGCAGAATAGTTCTCCAGTTCACAGGGTACACTCCACCTTGTACGCATCCTGTGAAGATGGACATATATATCAATTCCTATGGAAAGATAGTATATGGAAAAAGAATGATCTAGGGACAGCGGGAACACCATTGCTGGCATTAGATATTGGCGACGGAGATAATGATAACCAACATGAGATTTATGCGGTTGGTGAAAATAATCATATTTATGAGTTTGAGGCAAACAGTGAAATACCAACACCAACACCGACAATTACTTTAACTTGCACCAGTACTCCGGTACCCGGATTTGATGGCAGGATTATATCGAAAAAATATATCTATGCCGCGCCCAATCCAGCGCGGGGCAGTCATGCCAATATTGTGATCTATACTCAACAGGCTGCAGATGTAAGCGGTATACTCTTTACTACTTCCAACCAGGAAGTGCTGTCTTTTAGGCACCACTACTCAGCAGGCAAGAATGTCAAGCGCATAAATATCAGCAACCTGGCAAATGGCGTGTATCTCCTGCTGGTCAAGGCCCGAGCAGGCGGGGTGGAGGAGCGAGTGATTAAAAAAATCGCTATCGTGAAATGAAAATAACAAACCAATTATTTCAAAATAAAAAATATTGGTCAATTATTGCACTGGTTGCAATAATTGGATTAAGTATATTTTTGCGCTTAAATACGATTAAAGAACCTTTAACACTTGATATGTGCGTGTATGCTTATGTCGGACACCAGATGCTGGAGGGAGAAAAGCTTTATAGTGATTTGGTGGATAATAAACCGCCGGGTATTTATTTCCTCTATATGTTTGCGGAAATGATAGGAGGATACAATCAATATACTTATTATTGGTTAGGAATAATATTTACCATATTATCTCTTTTGTTAATATTTATAATTTTGTATCGAAATACCAGTGTTTTATTTGCTATTGCCGGCTCGCTAATGTGGTCGATAATTTCATCTTCTTATTCCATTGGTGCACATCAACCGAATACCGAAATATTTATAAACACATTTTTATTATTTTCTTTATGGGCGTTTTCAGAATTCTTGGGAGGGAAAAAGGCATATCTTTGGCTGGCGGGAATTGGGTTCGGTATTGCTGCGGTGTTTAAAACCAATGTGTTGTTTGTGGTGTTGGCCGTTAGCATGTATTTTCCATGGATGCTTATAAAAAACAAGAATTATAGTGAGTTTAAAAAAAACAATTTATGATGTTATTAAATTGTATATACCCGGAATAGTAATTTGGATATGTGTGTGTGTCTTATTTGGAATCAATGGGGTGTTTGGTGATTTTTATGATGTTGTATTTAAAGCCCTTAAGAACTATGCAGGAAATATCTTCGTTAATGAAATATATCATTTGATTTCCATGCTGAGGTTAGTATATGAACCTGTTTTTAAAGAATTAGTCATATTGATGATATTATCCATTGTTTGGATTGTTTGGAAAAACAAATATGAGAATAGTAAATTTAAATTATTGATGGCACTTTATTTTGTGGGGCAAATGCTGATGATTGGTGCAGTGCGCGATCGTGGTGTATATTATTATCAAATCATACTTGCTTCTGTATGTCTGATGCCGATGCTGCTCATGTTTGCTTTTGATAAATATCTGAAGAGTCGTAACACTGGAAAAAAAATAGTTTTAGTATGTTTTGCAATTATATTCGGTTATGTTATTTGCTTTCAATGGCCATATATCTGGATGACATCACAAGAATTTGCGATAAAAACAAGTACCAATAAAACCGTGAAAGAGCGTGAGTTAGGAAAACTGCTTGCTGGAATAACTGGTCCAGATGAAAAAATATATCAGTGGGGTGGAGCTTCAACATTATATTTCTACAGTAAAAGAGAAGCTGCCTCGGGAATTGTGAATAACCATATTCTATTTTTTACTGAAAAAGATATGACATTAAAATATATGAATAAAATAATAAATGATCTTCTAACAAATAAACCCGCATTTTTTATTTTTACGTCTTGGTTGGGACAAATAAAGAATCATAAAGTTTTTGGTGCTATAAAGCATAACTATCGATATTTTGGTTCTTTTGGCAAGAATGTGATTTATGAACGCTTTGGTAGAGAAGATCGGTTTGAAAATGAATTGGAAAAGATGATGAATGAATCTGAAGAATATGGATATCGGCCAAAAGATAAGCTGCGTTTAGCACTAGATACTTCGGTGGTAAATGAAGAAGTATTGTTCAGTGAACCTAAAAAGTATATTGAAGTTGAGGGCCAAGGCAGATATTCGAGATATGTAAATAACGGGATTGTGTTTGCCAACAGTGGCGAGTTTGATGAAGCGAGTAGCGTGTGGTTTGCTGCGAAGAAAATGCGGCCGGATAAATATGAGGCACATGCGAATATTGCTATTTTAGCTCAAAGACAAAACAAGCTGAATGACGCTATTGATGGATTTGAATGTTTGGCGACAAAGTACGGCTCACCTTGGACTGAATATTATCGGTCAGCAATATTAGATTTAGAGCAGGAAGCTAAAGAGGTTTTATCAGAACCAACAAAAAAAAACATAAAGATGACTCACAGAATATTAATGAATGCGCAGGGAACTGAAGAATACGCGAACCTGGTTAATCTTGGTATAAAAGCAGTGCAGGAAAAGAAAATCTATGCTGCTGAGAAATATTGGATTAAAGCTAGACGACTACAGCCGGATCGGCCTGAGGCTAGGGCGAACTTAGCGGTGTTAATGGAAAGGAGCAGGAAGTTCGAGCAAGCGCTTAAAGAATACAAATACGCTGCTGAAAAACTAGGTGCTCCCTGGAATAAGTATTATGAGGAATTAAAGGGTTTTATAGAAAAGCAGTAGTGGTTTTTTTCGTTTCTAGGTTAATTTATAATTACATTCTCCTAATTATACCCATCAGAATAATGTACAACATATGATAAAACACTGTGAAAATAAGGATATTATAAATTATAAGTATTTTGTCATATATAAAAATGCTGGGTTAATCTCAATTTTTATTGAAAATATACTAGTTACCAGTATAATGCAGTGAAAATGAAGAATCGTGAATTAATAATCCAAGAAAACATTGCAAATATAAAGAAACGTATTGCAGCAGCTGCCAAGCGTTCGAAAAGGAGAGCCCAAGATATTACTTTGGTGGCAGTTACAAAAAACGTTGCAATTGAGGATATTCGTATTGCAATACAAGCCGGGATTAAAATACTGGGTGAGAATAAAGTCCAGGAAGCCAAGACGAAATTTATGCATATTGGTCCGGCAGTTACCTGGCATATGTTAGGACATATGCAGACCAATAAAATTCGGGCTGCCTCTGCTATTTTTGATATGGTGCAGTCCGTGGATTCGAAAAAAGTTTCTGATCTGCTGGATCGGGAAGCGACACGGCTGGATCGTGAGATTAGTGTCTTGGTGGAAGTGAACATTGGGGCGGAAGAAACAAAATTTGGAATTCCGATCGAAGATACAACGGATTTAATTCTGCATGTTTCACAGAAACCCAATTTGCGCTTGCGGGGGTTAATGTGTATGGCCCCGTACGTTTCTGATCCGGAATTAACCCGGCCCTTTTTTCATGAGATGTCGATGCTATTTAATCGTTTTCGCGCTCAACTCGGAGAGTCTTGGAAAATACTCTCCATGGGTATGACAAATGATTTTGAAGTGGCGATTGAAGAGGGGGCCACGCTGGTTCGCATTGGAACCGGATTGTTTCATACACCGGATTTGAGGAGGGAAGATTGATCCAGCACATGATAGGCTTTTTGGGTGCCGGTAATATGGCTGAAGCGCTCATACGAGGTCTGATAGAAACCAACAAGTGTGGAGGCAGTAGCCTCCTGGCTTCGGATATAAATGAGATACGTTTGGCGCATATGTCTAAAACGTATGGCATTTCCACACAACCCGGCAATTTGGCATTGACAGAAGCTGCTGAGGTTTTGCTGCTGGCCGTAAAACCTCAGCAGGTGGCTGAGGTTTTGGGAGAAATACGATCCGGGCTTGATCCCCAACGTCATACCTTGATTTCCATTGCTGCCGGGATTCCCACTGCTTTTATTGAACAGCAGGCACAATGTCCACTGAAAGTTGTCCGGGTGATGCCCAATACACCCGCTCGGTTAAAAGCGGGTGCCGCTGCTTTTTGCTTGGGGCAATATGCCGGTGAGGCGGAAATCTTGCTTACGCATCTTTTGTTTGAAACGGTCGGTATTGTGGTTCAGGTAAAGGAGTCGTTGCTGAATGCTGTTACCGCATTGTCCGGATCCGGTCCGGCTTATATTTTCAAATTGTGTGAAATGATGACAGCTGCCGGACTGAAAATGGGACTGCCGGCGGACGTAGCAGATGATTTGGCACGGCAGACTATTTTGGGAGCAGCACGCATGTTGACCGAGACCGGTAAATCTGCCGAGGAACTCAGACAGGCGGTGACCTCGCCCGGCGGTACGACCCAAGCAGCCTTGGAGTATTTGGGCAACTCTGATTTTGAGCAGGTATTTCAAGCCGCGCTGTTGGCTGCCAGAGATCGGGCGCAGTCACTAATGCCCATCGTGAAAAAGGGAAATGGAAAATAATGTCGCAACTGATGATTACCGGTGGCTGGATATTTAACCTATTGAGTACGATTTGGATAGTGTTGATTGTGGTCAATTTGATTGTTTCCTGGTTGCCGTCGAAAATCAAAACTCCTACTATTTTTCAACAGTGGTTAAGGCAGGTAGCTGAACCGCCGATCAATCTGCTGCGGCGTACTTTGCCAACCGTGTATCGGGATATGGATTTTGCCCCCTGGTTAACGATTTTAATTCTGGTTTTGATGAAGGTATTTATTTTTCGGGCCATGATTTATTGGGGCATGCTTAATCGGCCGCCAGTGGTTTAAAAATATGTCCTTTAGCGTTTTATCCGGTCCCCAGGGAATTACTTTTGAAGTCAAAGTTCAACCAGGTGCCAAACAGACAGGCTTGGCCGGAGTGTGGGACCATGCCATCAAACTCAAAGTGGCAAAAAAACCTGAAGCCGGGGCTGCCAATCAGGAATGCATTAGATTTTTGGCACAGTGTCTGGAAATTCCACGATCAACATTGCGGATTCTCAAAGGGGAATTTTCAACGCGTAAAGTATTTCTGGTCGCAGGAGTTAGTGCTGAAGAAGTACAAAAGCGACTTACTAAATAAATATCTGTGAGGCACTACGTGTGTTTCAAAACATAGCATAAAGGAGCCGTGATATGGAGTTATATACGCAAATTCAAGCTGCGGTGAAAACTGTGCGTCATTTTACTAAAGTGAAGCCTGAGGTAGCGATTATTCTCGGGACCGGTTTGGGGGCTTTGGTTAAAGATATAAAAAACGCGAAAAAAATACCATATGAAAAAATACCTCATTTTCCGCTTTCTACTGTGGAATCTCATGCCGGGCAGTTGATTATTGGTGATTTGATGGGCAAACGTGTGGTTGCCATGCAAGGACGTTTTCATCGTTACGAGGGTTATGACTTCCAACAAATCACTTTTCCGGTACGTGTGATGCAAGCCTTGGGCGCGAAAATCTTATTCGTTTTTTCAGCCTGTGGGGGAATCAATCGAGATTTTTATCCCGGGGATCTGGCTCTCTTAAGTGATCACATCAATTTGATGGGCGAGACACCGTTGGTGGGTCTTAATGATGACCGGCTTGGACCTCGTTTTCCGGATTTGTATAACGCGTACAATGACAAATTGCAGGCTTTGGCGCTGGATGTGGCCAAAGACCAGAAGCTAACCCTACACCGAGCCGTATATGCCGCCTTAACCGGTCCGTGTCTGGAAACTGTGGCCGAATACCGTTTTTTACAGATAATTGGCGCGGATTGCGTGGGTATGTCGACAGTACCGGAAGTCATTGTGGCGCGTCACGCGGGGATGCGGGTAATGGGCATTGCCGTGGTCACGGATCGTTGTGTGCCGGATCAGGTCGGACCGGCAGATATTCAGGAAATCATTCGGGCGGCCATGGCCGCTGAACCCCAATTAACTAAGTTGGTCAAGGAAGTATTGCGTCGACTTAAAAATTAAGGAGGCAACGAATATTGAAAGCAATTGAGTGGAAACAACATAAGCTGATGGTAGTGGATCAATCCAAATTGCCAGGCCAAGTCATGAAAATCCAGTGTAAAAATCCTAAGCAAATTGCCGAGCTAATTTCAGCGCAAAAAGTTCATGGGAGCGGAATCTGGGGAGTATTGGCTGCTTTTTCAGTATATTTGGGAGTGAAAACACCTCCCATGGCAAAAACCTATGACAAGTTGATGCAGCAGATTGAGAGTATCTGCACTCTGATTTCAAAAGTACAGCCTACTTCCATGAATATTGCTTGGGCGCTGGACCGGATGCGGCGATGCGCGCGCAATAATCGTGATCACAAGCTGGTTACGTTGCGGGATATCTTACTGCGTGAAGTCATGACAATTTTAAAGGAAGAAGAAAAAGCCTCGAAAAGTGTTGCCGCGGTTGGCGCGGATTTAATCCGTGAAGGGGATACCATTTTAACGCACGGCAACACAGGCGCTTTTTCTTCAGCCGGTTGTGGAACTGCTCTCGGGATGATTATTGAGGCTGCCTCCAAACGTGAAGATGTACATGTTTTTGTGTGTGAGACGCGGCCTGGTTTGCGTGGCACACGCCAAACCGCTTTGGAATTGAAACAAGCCAAAGTGCCTTTTCAGATCATTACGGATAATATGGTCGGATATTTAATGAAAAAAGGCATGGTCGATATCGCTGTGGTAGGCGCCGATCGTGTGGCCATGAACGGTGATATGGCTGGAGAGATCGGGACCTACGGTTTAGCCTCCTTGGCATATCAGCACAATGTTTCTTTTTACGTGGCTGCTACTGTGGCTGCCTTTGATCGCAATTTGTTTTCCGGTGAATTGATACCAATACAGGAACGCAAACCGCAAGAAGTCCTGAGCTTGAACGGTAAAGTATTAGCAGCGCCGGGAGTGAAGGCGTATAACCCGGCTTTTGATATCACGCCGCAGAAGCTCATCAGCGCCATTGTGTGTGAATTGGGTGTGATTCGCGCGCCGTATGATCAAAATTTAAGGAATTTATTTTCCAATTTGGGGTAACGTCAGAATTTACTTTGCATTTGCATGCTCCTGCTAAGGTAGGTCAAAAAATATTATTGTCCAAATTAAAAATCAGCAACCACGGATGAACACTGATTAACACGGATTTTAAAAGCTGTTTCAGCATATTTACTGTTTTTGCATTTTTTAGACCTTATCAGTGTTTATCCGCCGGTCCTGGGATTCCTATTATTTAATATAGAGAGCAGGATGTTCATCTGTGGTTATTTAGGTTTTTAAAGGGTTTAGTTGATTGATTTTTTCTATTTTCTATTTATTTGGACAGCAATGGTCAAAAACTTATTATTACAGCTTTTCCAGCTGGGTCTGTTCGCGGACGTTTGGTATTCCTTAAAGGAGAAGTACGTCTTGCGGATGGTTCGCTCATTGCTTCAGCCAAAGCCAAATGCCTGAAAATTAAAACCTGAAGCAAAATTAAACTTCAGGGGCCAGGTTAGCTTTTGTATCGGTCCAAATACAGCCTAAACAACCCCATTTTTACTCATTGGCATTTGCTGCAATCACGCCAGAAATCGTCTCATAACGAAACACTCGCATTTTAACAATGTAAAATAAGCACTTTATATCAAACATGATTTGTATTCATAAATTATGTATGCTATATTCTAGGCACTGTAATAAATTACCATACTTATTTTATCGAGGGGTATAGCTGTGAGAAAATTAATAGTAAAATTACTTCTAAGTATTTTCGACTTTCAATTTACTGCCTTCATGCAGTCTTGTCACAAACCGCAAAGAAAAGTCATAACCAAGACCATCGCGCTGCTCATCAGCCTCAGCTTTCTATTGCCAGTGATCAGCTGGGCCTTTGATGGCAGCGCCTATCTGCCAATGCATAAAGTTTTTCACCAGAACCGCTTGGTGGAGATTCCCTCAAAATTCGGCCAAGTGATGGAATCCTTTCAGGGCCAAGACCCTTTGGTTGTACATATTCAGGATTTGCACTGCAACTACGAGGTGCAGCAGAATATTGACGGCATTATCGATCATCTGGCTGCCCAATATGGATTGAAGCAAGTCGCGATTGAAGGCGAATCCTTGCCCATAAATACCACGCAGATATCAACTTTCCCGAATAAAAAAGTTCAGATCGCGGCTGGTCAGGAACTTATGCGCATGGGCAAGCTTAGCGGTCCGGCATTTAGTGTGGCTACCAGCAAATATCAGTTGTTGCTGGATGGTATTGAGGAACCAAAACTATACTCTCAAAGCCGCGACCTGGTCATGGAATTTTTAACTGATGAGAATCAGGGCTATATATATGACCTCCGGGAAATGCTGGATGAGCTAAAAGCTAAAATTTACCATCCGGCCTTGCTTTGCCTGGACAAAGAATATCAGGATTATATGCAAGGGAACCAATCGCTATTGGAATATTGCGTGGCCTTATGCCGTCAAGCCAAGAAACATAAAGGCTTGCTGAAATATTTTCCCGTCATCGCGCAATATGTTTCTAAACGCGAAAATGTCCTTCCCCGGAAAATCAATCACGAACAATTGCATAAGGAAGCAGAGCAACTGGATAAAATCCTGCGCGAACAATTATATGTGTCAGAACCGCAGCGTGATCTGGATTCCCTCAGCAACCGCTTAAATATCATGGAGCGCTTGCTGAACATTTCCGTCTCAGTTGAGGACCTTTCAGCATACCTGGCAAACCCCGGTTTTTTTAAAGTCAAGGAATTTACCAGGTTCTTTAATTTGCATGGACAGCCGGATATGCTGCTCATCGAGCCGGAAATCTTTCAATTGGACAGTCAATTGGAAAAGGTCGGGGAATTCTACCGGCTGGTGGATAAGCGCAGCGAGGTTTTTGTTGAGAATACGCTGAGCAAGTTGAATGAGGGCCAAAAAAGCATGGCGGTTTTGGTCACCGGCGGTTTTCATACTGAGCATGTGCTGGCTGAACTTGAACAACGCCAGGTCTCTTATCTTTCCATCCAGCCTGGTATAACCCGGCAGGATATGGTGAATCCCTATTTTGCCCTGCTGCGTAATCAGCGCAGTCCTTTGGAGAAACTATTAGCGAAAAATCAGGATATTTTAATGCTGAAATGCGGTTTGCCCGGCCTGGGCAACCGTACGGGGATATATGATCCTGCTGAACTTTCGCCGGCCGACGCACTTCAGCATCGGTTTGTGGCACTAGCGCTTTTAGCTGCTAAGCTTGCAAAATCAAATGATGCGTCGGCAATTCTGCGGCCCCTCGCGGCACTGGGCAATTATGATTATAATGATTTTACGACTAAAGTTGAGATCGTCAACGGAATTGGAATTGTCCAACTTATCGGGGAATCCATAACGCTGGTGGTAGGCAAATCGAATAAATTAAATAGTAAAGCTGATTATTTGACGCGTTTTTCTCTTGCAAACGGCAATGAGGTTTTCTTTTTTTCCAACCAGCGTTGGGCTGAACAAAAAGATTTGCTTATACCTGCCGGCGGGCATGCGGTGGTTGCCGGAGCAGAGGCCATAGCAGAGTTAAATGCTATGTTAAACAGCAGTCTGACGCCACCTACCAATTTAATTAAGCTAATCACTATGGCGGCAAGTCGGAGATTGTACAGTCTGGGGAAAAACATTTTCAGAGCAGTTAAAAATTATTTTGCTGATTTTGAAATTCCGTCATGGCAAGCAATAAGTGCTTCAATAATATCCATTACCGGCATTGCGTTGGTTTGGATGGGAGTTCCCGGCCCCGAGGTTTGGCAGGATACAATGACTCCGGATTTAGTTGGAAATATCATAAAACCAAGCCGGCAAATTGGCAGCTGGGGAGGGGCGGAATTGGATGCGGTGGTGAAAAGTATTCTCGCTGTTGTTATGGCGGTCATGCCAACGGGTTTCCGGGCCAAACAAGAAGTAAAAATTTTGGAGATATCACCCGCAATTAGCAAGCAGATCTTACACGCGTTTAGTATCACGGACCCCAGAATAGTAAAAGTAGTCTATCGCGACAGTAGCAGAGCGCAAATTAAAGTTTTTTATAAAGACGGTTCCTCAAGTATAGTCCGGAAAGAACGGGAAAAGGAAAACCCGCTTTTTGAGGAATTGCAAAACCAGAGATTGTTTTTAGAAGAACATATTTTACCAGTCACCCGGGGTTTTGGAAATATTAGAGAAATTGATTATGAAAAGGGCGCAAAAATAACTTATATATACGATTCCGTACGTTTTAAAATCGATGATGAAGGGAAATTAGAAATAACAACCACCAGTCCCGGCAGAGAAAGAGCAAAGCAGCTGCTCTCCATGGTTAGCGGAAAGAAAGGAATCATGCGCAAACGCGGATGGCTGGGCGCTGCTACCCATCTATATACCGCTTCAAAAAGAGTTGAACAAATAGGACTGGTTTACAAAGAAGACAAACCGGGTAGAATAAAACAAATAAAAATGATGCTGGAGGAAGTTGGAAAAGACCAAAAAAATCCCGGCAGTGGTGAATTGCCAACCACGGTTATTATTGGAGATATTCATGGGGCTGAAACAAAGCGTTTTTTAGGATTAATAGGTGAAGCTTTTGAGATTTTATTCGGATTTGACCGAAAACTCGTGCCGGACAAAACCTTGCGCGAACAATTAACCTCGCAAGAATTAAACGCGTTAAAGAACATGCCCGGAACGTTGATCATTAATGGCGACATCACTGATCGCGGCACGCATGCGATGAGGGACTATTTTTTTATTAAAGAATTATGCGGACTAGCGCCGGACCGGGTTTTTTACATTCCCGGCAATCATTGTTCGTGGTGGAAAGGGGCTCTGGAAGGTATTCATGTTCCTTGGTATGAAGATTTCAATTTCTATGGAGATGAGAATGCGAAAAAAATAGTAGCTGAATACAGGGAAAAATATCCGGAACAAGTAAACGATCCGGTTTGGTGGTCCGGGAAGCTCTACGAATATGATCAGGATCAGGACAAATTTCATAAAACCTGGAAAAATGGGAAAGCCGGAGAACTGCGGGAAAAATTCATAGGTTATTATAATAAATTCAAATCCAACTGGAATGACGAACAATTGGATGCCTGGGAAAAAATTGCCGGACATACATTACGCATCAGTGTCCCTAAGCCTTACCTAGGTCTCAATGGTATAGGGAAAACCAGTGTGGAATGGTGGCAACGAGTGCATACGGCACTTATTGAAGGCCATAAAGCGAGGCAGGATTTAAGTGAGGAGGAAGATACGGCCTGGCAAGAAGCAATTGCTCTTGCACAGGAACTCCGCGATGAAAATAAAGTTGGTCTTGCTAAAGCAATCGAAGAGGATAAATGGTGGTATCCGGTTTTGGCATCTATTAATAACCAGGCCTACGCGTCTGTCGAGTGGTGGAGTGGTGAAGCAATCCGACATAAAAACTGGGGTACTTTGGTTCTGGATGAGATAAATGAACTGGGACTTGAAGAATTTGAAGTTACCCAGGCGAATTATATGCAAAGCAAAGTTTTGCAGGACTTTAATAAATTCTTAAATGCGAATCCCAATTCATACTATCTTTCTCCTTATGGCGGCGGCATCACCCACGGCTGGTATCCGGTAGAGGAAAATGGCGATATTAAAATGGAGTACGAGGGGCAGCGCCAACATGGCCGGGGGATTTTTAATATACTTAAACAGTTGAGCGAAGATGCAACCGGTGTAAATGGGAAGAAAAAATGGTGGTCAGCATTGCATTATATTAACACTTGGTTCGCAGATGCCACCATTCGCATTAAGCCTGTACATGTTAGACATTATGTTAATGATATCGGTGTGGATACAGTTCAAGCCAAGGTGGGATTGCCCTGGTGGGGTACTGGACACAATGTAATGGCAGCACTGGAACTGCCTTTTTTGCAAAGAAAAGGTGATTATACCCACATCGCCAATGATAAAGGCATGTCCGGAAAGTTTCAAGAAGAAGGCTCGATTACTGTTATTGGTCCTGGCATGCATCTTTATGGCTATGAAAGGAAAGATAGCAAGAGGATTATTGTAGCTCCCCGCACAATTGCCAAGAAAACAGGAGAAAGAATAGAAAATATAGGAATGCCGCGTGAGGAATTTCTGAGAATTTCAAAAGCAGCTCTGAAAAGAGAACTTAAATGGCTGAAAAAATCGGATTCAGTGTTTCCAAATGGTAATGTTGATGAAATAAATACTTTCCTTCTGTGGGGAAAGAACATTGCCCTGGGAAGCGCTATCGCAGCTGCGATCAGCGGCTTATTGGCGCTCTATGCCGGCCAAATTGACGCAACTATCTTCAGCGGGGTAATTTTTGGAATAATCAGCGCAGTGGTTTCGCATGAATACGCGCATCGTTTACAAATGGGTTGGCAAGAAAGCAAGACCGACTGGCAACGCATGACCACCTCCTACCGAGACGGTCGGGATATAACCCAGGAAGATACTTTTGCCGGGCCTTTGGGATCATTGCTTGTGGGTTTGCTTGTCAGCGCGGTGGCTGGTATCTGGTTTGGCGGATTATCCCCGGCCTTGGGCATAGCTTTGGCCTTTCTAAGCATTAATGGATTGGCGTTTGTCTGGGGGGATGGGGAGGTAATTAGAGATACACGGGATAAGGCTGTTGCCAGTGCTGAAGTGGAAAAGATAAACAAACAACTTGAGGAGTTTGAAGAAACTGATGATAAGGTTCGGGCAATTGTTTCAATTCGAGCTGCGATAGAAGCATTGCCTATTAATGGGCAGATGCAAGTACTTGATAAAATAATTGAAATTCTCAAACGGGAAGATTTGCCCGGCTTAAATCCGATACTGGATTCCATCTGGGTATCCATAACAACAGGTTTGTCTCCTGAGGATCAGGCTGAGGCGGCTGTGAAATTTTTATGGCTGCTTGATTTTGCCAGAAAAAAACGGGCACGCGATCATCTGCTACAACTATCCGAGGAGCGGGCTAAAACCAGATTGCAGCTGGAAAAAATTAGAATTGAACTTTATCAGGCAAAACTTGTTCTTGATGATAATGTGGAGAATTCACTTTATTATTTATTGGACGGCATCCTGGATGCTTTGTCTGAGAATGATAGGCTTGGAATATTTCAATTGCTCACGGAAAATGCCTCCGAAGGTGAAATTAAAGGGGAAAATGATTTTTTTATTGCAAGAAAAATATACGAAAGTTTTACGGAGGAGCAAAGGAAGCGGCAGTTAGATGCATATCAGGCAGTGATGAAACCAGCAGCCGTACAAGTTGGTGATGCTCAATCACCTCAGGTGAAAGAATATAAGCAGATATCAGTGGTGAGAGAACACAGAGCCAGGGCAAATTGGGAATACCTAAAAATGAAACTGGAAAATGCTAATTATATGGTTACTAATTTATCATTGGTTATAAATATTCCTTTACATATTAAAGAAATTCTTGATACTTTGCCATCTGAAGAGCAATATAGTCTTTTTGCTTTTTTAAGTAAAGCCCAAGGACAAAGTCAGGGAAAACTTGGTAAATATGATAGTGACATTATAAGCGAGCTTAGTAATCGTTTTCCCGATTCTGATGGCGAGGTTTTAAAGCAGTTGGAGGTTTTAAAGGATATTCTTCCCTCTGAATCCGGTCAATCTTTGCGAGGAAAGCAGCTAAATCTTATTGTGGATTATATTTATACCGGCTTCTTATATTATTGTCGGGTACTCTTATCGGCCGGTGATTTGGCTTTTGGCAGTCGACTATCCCGGCTAGTCGGCTTTGTTTACGGTCCTATTTTCGTCTTCATAATTAATCTGTTTATGGATCGCGAGGATAATATTAGTGACGAAACCATCGACAACTCTCCCCGGGCTATGGCGCTCAAAATGCGCTATGGCCTGCCGGCTGATGAAACACAGGCTTTGGAAAATCGAATTCAAAACATTAAATTTAACCGGCTGGAGGGGGGGCTTTTTAAAATATATATGAAAAATGGATTCAGGCTGGGCTATGTAAAAGAAAAGTCAATCGACGGGCGGAAGCTAAAAGTGTTTAATATGCCGGCCCGGCTTTTAAACGGGGTATTCAGTGAAAAAGAACCGGAAATAAGCTTGAGCGGTTTATTCTTTATGATAAAGAAGCATTTCAAGATGATTATATTTCATGCCCTGATGAAGAAAATGGCAGAGGAGAACTATGCCCACAAGCGGGTTGACTGGCTGGCTGAAGTATTGCAGATCAAGCGCCCGGCCCTGGAATATGAGAATGAGTTTGAGAATTATAAATCCAAAGACAAAGTCATTGAAGGTAAGGAACCATTGGCGTGGATGCAGGAGCAAATTAAGAACAAAAGAATCGGCTTCAGCGCTGCTCAAATGTGGTCCCTGATTTGCGTGGTGGCAGATGAAGTGGAAGCACAAGATACGCTTAAAAGGCAAGATACAAAAACAAAGCAAGCAGAGCTTCTTAAGGCAAAATTGCGAAAAACAGCCAAGCCTGAGCTGCAAACCTTGCTGGACGCGATCCAGCATCCTGAAGATGAAAAAGCGGTTCAGGGCAATACCTTGGGGCTCTTGAAGACCATGCTGGAGGAAAAAGGCGATAACGAAGAAATGCGCTCTCAAGTTTTGGGTGCCATGGTCCAAACGAATGCGCTTGATTCCAATGAGGTATGGGTCCATATGCGCCAAAAAGAAAAAATAAGCGAGGACTTGACAGATACCAGGGTTTATCTTGAGCCCATGGAAAAAGCCTATGCAGAACAAATTGAATTTTTAGAAAGTCTAAAGGAAAAACTTAGTAAACTGGATAATAATAAAGCATGGCAGAAGGATATGCTGGAATTGACAGATACTTTAATTAAAGCCCTAACATCATCTAAACATGATGGTCACCAGTTCTCAAAACTTGAAAAGCAAAACGGTCAAGCTTTGCTCCGCGCCATGATGCACCTGAACTTGGCAGAAGCGGAATTAGTGGATAAAAAAGAGCGGATGGCGCTGGGCCATACCTTGTCTGAATATGAGATCTCAGTAAAGGTACATGGGGTTGAAGATCAGAAAGTTAATGCTGATATTTCTGTCGCCAGGCCGCTAATTTATACCCATGCGGCTAAAGATGGGAAACAGGTGTTCGCGCTGCAATACCAGGGCAAGCGCGACACCTTCTATACCACCGGGATTAAGCTTCCGGTTAGTGAGTTTGAGAAATGGTGGCAGCGCCTGGCAGCCGGCCTGACCAATTTGATTGCCCGGCTTATACCTGGTGCAGACAGCTTGCTGTGGTTAACCAAAGATGCTTACTATAATGAATTCTGGAATAAAATTGAAAAAGCCGGCTTGGCAGATTCGGAAATGGGCAAAATACTGGATCCGACAAATAGAAATAATCCTGCAGTACAAAGCTATCTCCGCTATGCCAACAATACCAAGAGCCGCAGGCTGCGGCGTGAAGTGTATAAGGGTCCGGTGCGGTTGATAAGGGACCAGGCGGAGAAGCTGGATTTAAATAAAGCAATTGAGTCAGATTCGGAAATTAAGGAGTTGAGCAACAAAATAAAGGTATTAGATGCAGGTCAATTAGAAAGTGAATATAGCATGCAGCTGGCGAAAGCAGCAATTCAGAGAAAAAAGATTGAACATCAAAAAAGAATTTTTCAAAGAACAGAGGAGATTAAAAGAAAATTTGAAGATGAGGAGCAAAAAAATAAAAACGATTTGATAGAGTCAATTGCAGTCTACGATATAATGGCCAGGCAAATGCGGGTCTTGGGAGGCCCTGATCAGACCGGAATATGGACCGAGGAAGTGGTAACTGGGTTTAAAGGGCAATCCAGCATACATGCTCCGGTTGCGCTGGAAGAAAGTATGGGCGCGTTGGGCGCGCTGTATGATGCCATGCGCCGGATCGGCGACCCGCCGGTGAGAGTGCTGGATGATCTCTTTAATATCAAGCGCCAGCGGAACTTCCAGAGTACTAAGCAGGCGGCATAAGCAAGCTGGGTATAACATGTAATCATCTGTGATGTGAGGGCGATCACAAGGATCGTCCCTACGAAAGTGGGCGTTGACGAATCGCGAAATCGCCCGTATATGCCCCGGATGCCGTAGGGGCGAATCTTGTATTCGCCCGAAAATATGCCTGATGCCGTAGGGGCAAATCATGTATCATCTGTTATCCTGTCAAAAGAAATTTTTTGCGCTCTTTACGGCGAAT
>JAGLMY010000274.1 GCA_023139775.1 bacterium | reverse complement strand
CAAAGCATTATGAAAAAGGTAAAAAAATTTCGAATAAACAAATGGCATCACTGAGAATCAAACAACATGAAATTTTCCCAAATTGGAATTATACTTTATTGGCATAGAATGAGAAATTATTTTTGCTACAGCGTCAAAATTTGGTTGGATTATAGAAAAAAGTTGTTTAAGGAGCATAATGTGGCGCCCGGCTTTTTGCTGCTGCAGCAATCCGTATCTGCATCTGATTCGTTCTGATTAACTTCCGATCTTTTGTCGGAAGTGATGCTGTTTCGATTCTTGGAGCCTTTAGATTTGAGTAGTAATCGGTGCGACTTTTGACATCTCTGTTTTTACTTACTTTATTCATATCTAATTTAGAAAAAGCTTCATGAAGCTGATCAAGAGATCCACACAAGATTGAAACATAATCTGAACATTTTAAATTGTAAACCAAGGCTGCTTCAGGCGGCAAATGCTCAAAGTCCTGAGTTAATATTTTTCTGCCGCTACGACGTCGTTCTTTTTGTTTCATCCCACGAAAGAACCTTTCAAGTATGTTGTTTGTCCGATCCACGAGGCGGATATCTCCGTCTGTATCATCGGGCAGTTTAATCACATGCCCCCATAAGTAATCACCATGATTTTCAAAATGGCGTAATATCAAATCAATTGCACTACGACGATCCTTTGCAGGCCCACGTTTGGGGCGAGATTCTTTGAGAGATAACTCTAAATTTTTGACCTGTTTTTGGATATCCCGCAACTTTGTTTCCGACTGATCTGGTGGAGAATTTTCTTTGAATCCCATTTTATAACCGTTTTTGGACTTTTTCGGTGAAAGTCTTAAAGCATCTCTCAATTCATCGAGTAGCACGGCACGAGAGCGCAGGCGCCGAACGGTCTGACGGAAAGGAACTTCGGATGCAACCGGTCCGAGAATACTGTGAAGACGTTTGAGATATTTTAGTACATTTGGATCGGAAGGTTTGCTATGGATAAAGGCATCTATGGCCCTTCGTACCTCCTTGCAGCGATCGTATAGATCAAGGAAAGGCCTGTCAAAAGGATAATCGTACCCTGTGCCGTCGGCTTTAAAATCGAGAACCCGTTGGGTAAGAGTACGTACTATAGCAACACCGGCCATTCCATTCGGGATACGGTGGTCCACATCAACCTTTTCTTGCCATGCCTTTACCTCTTCACGGGCATCATTGATTTGGGTTCCCAGTTTACGACCAAGCTCCCGGCTTAATAACCGAAGTTTTGGACAAATTTTATAACGTCTGAAAAGCCCCCTTAACTCTCCATATGCCGGATCAAGCAGGTCTTTACCAATATCCTTGAGAAAGTGAAGGTGGCAGGCCAGAACAGGAATGTTCAGCTCCAATTGTTCCACAAGAGAATTGGCCGCAGGAATCATTGCCCGGCCAAGATCCCGCATAACTGAGCAGGGTGAACCAAACCGGTTCACAACCTCATAAAGGCACGGTAAAATCGCATCGGCATTTTCGGTTGGAATTTTCCAAGAGCCGAGCACCCATTGCCGCCAGCCGGAAAATGCAACGAGCATTGTGCCTCTGCCATCTTCCCCTGTGGCGTCAATATGGAGCGGCCAACCACCGTCACTGGCCATTGCATCTTGAAGTTGATCAGAACGGCTATTATGGAGTTCCCGCATATATCCTAAAAAGAGCTTTGCCAAATTGCTTATCGTTCCTGAGGATACTGATATTCCGTATTCATGGAGAAGTGACGAGCGTATTTCTTCTCTCTGGCGATGATAAAGGAAACGCTGGAGCCCAACGAAAGTCATCACATCATAACCAATACCCATCCCTGGAATGAGATGCTTGGCGAGTGCTAAGATGCAAATACTGTAACGCCTTCCCCCCGAATCAATGGCGAAATACTGTAACG
>JAGLMY010000273.1 GCA_023139775.1 bacterium | reverse complement strand
AAGCCTTAGCTGCTTTAAAACCGCGTATTCCCACACCCACCATTACACCCACCCCGGAAGTGGTGATCGCCAAGGCAGCGCCGGATCCCCCGGAATTTGAAGCGCTTGCGATACCATTCTTTCCTACAGACAAAAAGGCTCCTCGAATTCGCGTTGGTTTGGGACAAAAACTGCCCGGCCTGGCCTTTGCTTGTTTGGGTGAGTGGCGCGCAGTAAATATTCATGGCAAACAGTTTTGGCAGGGATTGGCAAAGACCGGGTACCGGATTGAGCGGCATCCGCAGGGCGGTTGGGTTTTGAAAAACTGGGAAGGAAAACGTCTCAAACGATTTCGCAAAAGAATGATTCTCAAGCCTTTGGATACAAAACAAGTTATGGTGGTTATCAATTTGTATCAGAACAGCGGTTATTTGTGGAGCGTGGGTGAGCGAAAAAACCGGTATTACCGTGGGAAACTGGAAGTGCAACCACGCTGTAAACGTCTGCGTTTGGTCAATGAGCTTTCTATGAATGAGTATCTGTTGAGTGTTATCCCCGGAGAGATGCCGGCGTTGTGGCCTTTGGAAGCTTTAAAAGCACAAACCGTGGTGGCGCGGACCGATACCTGGTTGCGCCGAAAAAAACATAACCAAGAGGGCTTTGACGTATGCAGCAATGTGCACTGCGCGATGTATCGGGGTGTGAGTGCCGAACATCCGCGCACGTTTCAGGCAGTAGTCGAGACCCGGTATGAGGTACTAAAAAAGGGAAAAAAATATTTGCCAACTTTTTATTCTCATTCCTGTGGAGGAATGACCCAAGGACCTCAGGAAGCCTGGCAAAATAAATTTCCAGATATCTATCACCCGCAAGGGGTGTATGATTTTACCGGGAATACGTTGCAGATTCGGAGTTTGCCCTTGGCGCCTGGCGCGATCAATCCGTGGTTGGCGGAAAATCCGGAAGTTTTTTGCAATACACCCAAATATTCGGCAGCTAGAAATTTTCGGTGGATAAAAATATTAACGCAAGGAGAGTTGTCCGCAGTACTTGACCGGCGTTATGGGATAGGAACACTGCAGGAGTTACGCATCACTGAGCGAAGTCCAAGCGCTTATGTTCGTAAGATTCTGGTTAAAGGCAGCAGAGGTAAAAAAAGCATTCGCGGGGATTATATTCGTTCCGCTTTGGGAGGTCTGCGCAGTAATTTATTTGCTGTCTTGCCCATTCCGGAGCCGGAACAACCTAAAGCCCCGCCACGGGCCTGGATAATCTGGGGAGGTGGTTGGGGCCATGGCGTGGGTTTGTGTCAGGTCGGAGCCGGAGCCATGGGTCGTCAGGGTTATGATTATCAAAAGATCTTAAAGCATTACTTCCCGGAAGGAGCAGTGCAGTCGTGGAAATAAAACACTGGCGAATTACTGAAAAGGAAGTTGGGATGCGTTTGGATGTGTTTTTAGCGCAAGCGGTGAACGGACTCTCGCGGTCAGCTGCTGCGCGTGCTTTACAAAACCAAGAAGTGCAGGTGACAGGTAAGCAGACGTTGAAATCGGGTTTGCTGCTTCGTGGCGGAGATGAAATTAGCTATATCCCGGCGCCACCGGTTTCGGCTAGAGCAAAAGCAGAACCATTACCATTGACGGTATTGTACCAGGATGACGATATTGCGGTGATTGACAAACCGGCCGGTTTGGTCACACATCCGGCAACCGGGCATCGCGACAAAACCCTGGTGAATGCTTTGCTGTATCATTTGCATGATCTGTCCGGTGTGGGCGGGGTGCTGCGTCCCGGTATTGTGCATCGGTTGGACAAGGAGACTTCCGGTTTGTTGCTGGTAGCTAAAAATGATCGTGCTCATCATGTTTTAACTGACCGGATACAAAAACGGGAAGTGGAACGATTGTACGATGCAGTGGTCTGGGGCAATGTGCAGGATTCCAGCTTGACCATTGATACGCAGTTGGGACGGGATCCTATTGACCGCAAACGTTTTGCTGTGGTACGCAGCGGGGGTAAGCGTGCGATCACCCAGGTTGACGTGGTCCGTCGTTTCCAGGAATTTTCCTGTTTGCGAATTAAGTTGGAAACCGGGCGCACACATCAGATCCGTGTGCACTGCCGCTATATGGGAACACCGGTGGTTGGGGATCGAACCTATGGCAAGCGCGGTGAAAGCAGTCGTTTGAACAAGCTGGCACTGGAGCGTCCAACGCGCCAGCTCTTGCATGCCAACCAGTTACGCTTTTATCATCCGATTACTGAAAAGAAGATGGAATATACCGCTCCCTGGCCGGATGATTTTAAAAAGTTCGTACAGGCGATTGAAAAAATGTAAGGATGATTTTTATGTTCGCCTATAGCTATTATGGATTGAGAGTCCAATGACAAAAATGATAAAACAAATACTGCTGAGCGCCGGCATACTTGCCTTGTTTGCAAGCTGTTCTTTAATAGCGGTCAGACCACCTGCAACTACGGAAATTAAACTGTCTGATAACGAACGCTCGGTCTGGGCCTTTTTTGCCGGACAATTAGCAGATCAGAGCGGTGAATTTGCCAAAGCTGTCCAATATTATCAAGCAGCCCTGAAATACAATCCTGCCTCAACTACACTGCGCCGCTATTTGGTCAGTGATCTGATTCGTCTGGAACGCTTTCAGGAAGCGCATGCCGAATACAGAATACTGATTGAGAACAAACCGGAAGACAGCGAAACCAGGTATATTCTGGGACAATTGTATGCAGCGGTAGGTGACACAGCCCTTGCCGAGCGGTTGTATCGGGATGCCATTCAATTGGGTAGCCGGATCTCGGGTCCGTTTACCAAGTTGGGAATCATACTTCTTGAACAAGAGCAACCTGTGGAAGGTGAACGCTACCTGCGTGAGGCTCTGGAGATTGATCCGCATGATCGTGAAGCACGCCGTGTTCTGATCACCTATTATCACTGGAAAGGAAAAAATCAGGAAGCCATAGACTTATTACAGGCCGCATTGGATGAGTCGTCAGAGGATATTGAGTGGCTCTCCGGTCTGGCTAAAATGTATGATTCTTTGAATCAGAAGGAAAAAGCAGCAGCAGTGTATTTGCGATTATCGCGAGCACATCCCAAAACCATGGAGGGATACCGTTTTCTCTCCATTTATTACTTGAGGCGCAATGACTGGGAAGGCGCTATTCTGCAATTGGAAAAATTATTGAAAATCAGTCCGGAGAATTTACTGGCTCGTCGTAATTTGGGTTTGGCATTTTTTAAAATCGGCAAGTTCGATCAAGCCCGGCAACAATTGGAACATTTGATTTCCGCCAAAGTATCGGATGCGCTAACCCACTATTTGATGGGTTCCATCTATCGCCAGAAAGGGTTTAAATATTTGGCTGTGGATGAATTCCGGTTGGCCATACGCGTAGACCCGGATTTGGTGGAAGCGTACTTGGGATTGGCCAGTGTACTTTTAGAAATTAATGAAGCACAAAATGCGGTGGTGGTATTGCGCGAAGCCGGTGTTCGGTTCAGCCGCATACCCCAGGTTTTAAGCAATTACGGGTTGGTACTGCTATGGGTGGAAGAACCCAAACAGGCAGTGAAGGCCTTTAAAAAGGCTTTGCGCCTGACTCCGGAAAAACCAGCTTTGCATTTTCATATTGGCCGGGCGTATTTCAAGGACAATCAGTTTAAAAGAGCGGTGGCTGCCTGGAAACAAGCAATTGCCTTGGATCCGAAATTGGCGGCTGCTTATAATTTTCTCGGTTATACTCACGCAGAACGGGGAAAACAATTAAAACAAGCTGAGCAGTGGATTAAAAAAGCGTTGCAGCTTGATCCTGAAAATGGGTATTATCTTGATTCCTTGGGATGGGTGTATTATAAACAGGAAAAATACCAAAGAGCCTTGGAAAAAACGCTGGCTGCCAAAACGGCCTTACAAGAAGCCGGATTAGCGGTGGAGTCAGTCATTTATGATCACTTGGGGGATATTTATTTTAAGTTGCGCAGATACACTGAGGCGGAAAAAGCCTGGAAGCAAGCGCTCCAAGTTGATCCTGAAAACCGGAAAATAAAGGACAAACTTGAGAAATTGTAACTGCGAGGGAATAGTGGGAAATATGACGCCATTCACGCTTAAAGCGCCGGCCAAAGTAAATTTTATATTAGAAATTCAAGGAAAACGACCGGATGGATATCATGAGTTGAAAACCGTGATGCAGGCTCTGGAATTATCCGATTACTTGACGTTTTATCCCTGCTCCCAGGGATTAAAAATAACCTGTGATAATTCCCAGGTTCCGGTGAATGAAAAAAACATCGTTTACCAAGCTGTGAAGATTTGCGCAGATCAATTTCAAAAAGAGCCAAAACTGCATATTCATATTCAAAAAAGGATACCAATTGCCGCCGGAATGGGTGGGGGAAGCTCTGATGCGGCCACTGCCTTACTGGGTTTGAAACAACTGTGGAAACTTCGGGATATGCCGAAAATTATAAAGATAGCGAAATCCCTGGGCTCGGATGTTCCTTTTTTCCTCCACGGTGGCTGTGCCCTGGGAATTGGACGCGGTGAACGGATTTATCCCTGGCCGGTTTTCAAAAAAATGCCGGTGGCTGTGATCAATCCGGGATTTCCGGTTTCCACGGCAAAAGTATATAAAAAATTCAGATTAAGATTGACAAGAAAAAAGGCCTGTATTAATATGATGCGCCGAGCGATTGAAATGAAAAACGCCGTAAAAATAAGCGGATTTTTATTTAATGATTTGGAAAGTGTTACCCAAATCCTGTTTCCTGCCATTTTGCGGATTAAACAAGAGCTTTTGCAATGTGGGGCGCAGGGGGTTTTAATGTCTGGAAGTGGTCCGACGGTTTTTGGTTTGCTTCCATCCCAGCAGGTTGCCAAACAGATCAAAAGCAAGCTGGGGCTGCGATATCAAAGTGTGATAATTACTCGTACCTGTGGTCGCTATAGGTAAGTGTGTTCCGAATCAGGAGGGACAAAAGAGGATGAATATAACGGATGTGAAGATTTTTCCTCGGCAAGAAAATAAATTAAAGGCTTATGTTACGATTACGTTTGAGAATGCTTTTGTAGTAAATAATTTGAAAATAATTGAAGGGGCAAACGGTTTGTTTGTAGCCATGCCATCTCGGAAACGCCGCGACGGGACTTACATGGATATTGCGCATCCGTTGAACAGCAATATGCGGTGTGAGCTCGAGGAAAGAGTTTTGGCAGAGTACAGAAAAGAATCTTTGCTGACCGAATTTTCAAGCATGCCTGGAGTTGAGCAACGCCAGGAAGCCTTCGAAACCAATTAATTAAATTTATTTTGTGAATTCTGTCTGTAGGGGCGTTTTGTACCCGAAAAACGGGCACAAGCGAAACGCCCCTACTTTATTTTTTCGGTGTGTTGTATTGTAGCCGGGTCGTTCAACGGCAGGACAACGGCTTTTGGAGCCGTTTATCAAGGTTCGAATCCTTGCCCGGCTGCCAGAAAATTTCGCAAAGCGAAATTTTCAGAGCAGGTGAACAGATGAACAGGAGAGCAGGAGGGGAAGGCAAACCTGCGGTCACCTGATCAACTGATCTTCTGTTCTGATTTTCTATTTGTTTTGCGAAGTAGGGGCGAATCCGTGTATTCGCCCGTTAAATGATTGTTAAAATCGTAGGGGCGAACCTATGTGTTCGCCCGTTAGTTGATTGTTAAAATCGTAGGGGCGACCCTTGCGGTCGCCCGTTAGATGAGAATTTGAGGCCCAAAGTGAAAAAGCAGTCATTAACAGCCATCATACTGGCAGCCGGTGAAGGCACCCGAATGAAATCCGGAACACCTAAGGTGCTGCAGCAATTAGGCGGGCGTTCCATCTTGGATAGGGTTTTGGCTACGACCAAAGTTGTAGGTGTTACTGAACGCGTGGTTGTGTTGGGTCATCGCGCGGAAGAAGTGAAAAAGACCTTGCCTAAAGATGTAAAGACGGTCTTGCAGCCCAAACCGCAGGGGACTGGTCATGCTGTGCAGATGGCTCAGAAAGTATTGACCAAAAAAACCGGAGATGTGTTGGTGCTGTGCGGCGACGCGCCCTTGATACGTCCCCAGACCTTGAAGCGTGTGGTTGGCGATCATCGGAGAATGAAAGCTAAAGCTACGGTCTTAACTGCCCAGGTGGCAGAGCCCCACGGGTATGGGCGTATTATTCGTGAACGGAATGATGCCCGGTTGATTAGCCGTATTGTTGAAGAACGGGATGCCACACCGGCAGAACGCAGCGTGCGCGAAGTGAACAGTGGCGCGTACTGTTTTACCCTGAGAGCTTTGTGGCAGGTCTTAGGGAAAGTAAAAAATCAAAACAAGAAAAATGAATATTATCTAACTGATGTTGTAGCGCTCTTGCGGAAAGAACAGTCCATTGTGGCTGCCTGTAATATGCCGGAGGCTTCTGAAATATTGGGAGTGAATACCCGCCGGGACTTGGCACAAGCAGCTTGGGTGTTGAACCAACGGAAACTCGTGGAATTGATGAATTCCGGGGTTACCATTTGGGATCCGCATCAGACCTGGATTGATCCGGAAGTGCGGATCGGGCAGGATACGGAAATTTATCCCGGAACACGGATACTCGGTAAAACCGTGATTGGTAAAAATTGCAGGCTTGGTCCTGATGTTTTTATGGATGGCACACGAATAGGGTCGGATGTCTGTATTCGCTATTCAGTAATAGAACATGCCCGGTTGGGGGATCAGGTTAAGGTTGGTCCTTATTCACATTTGCGCTCTGGGACTCGAGTTGAGGCTAATGTGTATATTGGGAATTTTGCCGAAACCAACCGGAGTTGGTTGAAGTCCGGTGTGAAGGTTGGCCATGTTTCGTATTTGGGAGATGCCGTTGTTGGCAAGCTGACTAACATAGGTGCGGGAACGATTACTGCAAATTATGATGGAATTAATAAGCATCCTACGCAGATTGGGGAGCGGGCTTTTATTGGGAGTGGAACGGTTTTAATCGCTCCTTGTAAGATCGGTCGGAAAGCGCTGACCGGTGCAGGTGCTGTGGTGAAACCAGGAACACGGATTCCACCGGAAACCGTGGCGGTCGGTGTGCCTGCCAGAATTATAAAAAAACGTAAGTAGGGAACGGTCGCGACCGTTCCCTACAAGTTATTTGGAGGAAATCAAAGTGGCGAATGAATTAAAGATTTTTTCCGGAAATGCCAATGTCCATTTGGCGGCAGCTATTGTCAGAGAGTTGCACAAACCGTTGGGGAAGATTGATGTGGGACGTTTTCCCGAAGGCGAGATATCGGTTCGGGTTCAGGAGAATGTGCGGGGAGCAGATGTTTTCGTCGTACAGCCGAGCTGTCCTCCGAGCAATGATAATCTCATGGAATTGTTGATTATGATGGATGCCTTGCGGCGCGCTTCAGCCCGGCGGATTACAGCCGTGTTGCCCTTTTTTGGCTATGCCCGGCAGGATCGCAAAGATCGTCCGCGTGTACCCATTACTGCCAAATTGGTGGCCAACTTAATCACGACCGCAGGTGCCAACCGTGTTCTGACCATGGATTTGCATGCAGATCAGATTCAAGGTTTTTTTGATATTCCGGTGGACAATCTGCAGGCCGCTCCGGTCATGATTGACCACTTTAAAAGAAAACGGATTAAAAACCTGATCATCGTAACTCCGGATGTGGGTGGTATTAAATTGGCCCGGCATTATGCGGACAAATTGCGTGCTCCACTGGCTATTGTAGACAAACGCCGCACCGGTCCGACCGAAGCCACGGCTATGAATGTGATTGGTGAAGTGGAAGGCAAGAATGTATTGCTGGTGGATGATATGGTGGCTACCGGAAAAAGTTTGGTCGAAGCGGTTCGTCTTGTGATTAATAAAGGGGCCAAAGGGATATATGCGGCCGGTACGCATCCGGTTTTTTCCGGTCCGGCACCGGAATTGATCCGGAACGCTTCGATTAAAGAACTCGTGGTAACGGATAGTATTCCACTCAAGAATCCGGAATTGCTGAAAAATGTGAAAGTGTTAAGTGTGGCTTCTCTGTTTGCGGAGGCAATCCGGCGTATTCACTTGGAAAAAACCGTGAGTACGCTGTTTACATAATTTAAGAGAAGGTAGGAGGAAAAAATGAAACAGATACAAATGACTGCCAAAGTCAGAACCGTGTTGAAGAAAAACGCTATGAATCGCTTGCGGAGTGAAAAGGTAATCCCTGCGGTATTGTACGGACAAGGGGAACAAGCCGTCAGTTTGCAAGTTTTGGACAAAGATGTTTTTCAAGCCACACACACATCCGCCGGTACCAATGTGCTGGTAAAATTAAATATTGAAGGTGATGAGAAACCGCGCGAGGAGACTGTGATGATCAAAAACATACAACGTCATCCTTTATCTTCCAAAGTCCTGCATGTGGATTTTATGAAAATTAGTATGGACAAACCTCTGGAAACAGCGATTCCAGTAGTGATTTCCGGCACAGCCAAGGGCATCAAAGAGGGTGGTATGCTGGAACTGGTTCACCGCGAAGTGGATATTCGTTGTTTGCCCGCCTTGCTGCCTGAAAACATTACCCTGGATGTAACGGAATTATCGATTGGCGCTGCCATCACAGTAGCGGATATACAGGTTGCTGAGGGCGTTGAAATATTGGTGGATTCACATGAGCCGGTAGTCCACATTGTGGCGCCGCGTGTGGAAGAGACCAAGACAGAGGCGGAAGCTGAAGCCGGAGCTGCTGCTGCGCCGGCAGAACCAAAACAGCCGGAAGTGATTGGTGAAAAAGAGCGTGAAGAACGAAGGACTGAAAAAGATAAAAAATAAGCTGTTGGCTAATGTATCGTGAAACTTATTGTGGGCTTGGGAAATCCCGGACCGGAATACATTAAAACACGGCATAATGTGGGTGCCAATTTAGTTGAGGTTTTGGCAACACAGTGCACTGTGCCATTGTCTCATCATACCATGCACGCCCACTGGGGACGAGGATATATACAGCAAGAAACCTTTGTATTGGCACGGCCACAGACCTATATGAATTGTTCAGGGCAAACTGTGGCCGCGCTTTCTCGTTATTTTAAAATACCTCCGGAACAAATACTTATTATTGTTGATGATTTTAACCTGCCTTTGGGCGCTTTGCGCTTCCGTACCCAAGGCAGTGCGGGTGGGCATAATGGACTGAAATCAATAATCGAACGCCTGGGTTCTCAGGTCTTTCATCGTTTGCGAATCGGAATCGACAAACCGCCTGCGTTTATGGAAATCACGGACTATGTTTTAGGCCGTTTTAGCAAAGACGAGAAACTACTCGTGCAAGAAACCCTGGACAAAGCGTCCGAAGCAGCTCGCTGCTGGCTGGAGGCAGGAATTGCGCGGGCCATGCAGGAGTACAATTAAACATGCGTTTGCGCCCTAAGACACTGCTCTGTTTGGTTTTTGTATTAACACTTATGCTGGGGTATATAGGAATTCAACTCTGGCAAGCACAAACAACGCCCACGTCTTTGCCGCCGGCAGAGACCGAATGGATGGATATTAATCAAGTCTCTTTTCGTGAACTGGCAACCTTGCCGGGAATCGGTGTTGAACTGGCCCGAAGAATTGTAGCTCAGCGCGAAGCTCAACAGGGATTTACACATTTAACGGAATTGCCGACCGTGCGCGGCATTGGTAAAAAGAAGCTGGCCCGGATTATCTCGAAACTGAGAATACTACCTGAAAAGACTAAAAAGTAAGGGTGTTCATACCCGAATAAAATCAGTATAATGTTTACATTAGGTATTATAAATTAAGTAACAGGTCAGTGAAGCATTTTTTTAGTTTGTCATTCCCGAACGGTTTAATCGGGAATCTGGTTTTTTAAACC
>JAGLMY010000272.1 GCA_023139775.1 bacterium | reverse complement strand
TCCGGATCAGTCAATCAAGGCGGCAGTGTTGCTGCCAATACCCTCTATTATCCTTATTCGGTCTGCACCGATGGCATGAAACTATATGTCGCGGACCGCGGCAACCACCGGGTGCTACTCTATGATAATCCGTCAGCACCCACGTATACGCCGACAAGTACGGCAACGCCAACTGATACACCTACGCCCACCATTACGCAGACTTCGACGATATCACCGACAAGTACGATATCACCGACACGAACCATGACTCCGACCAGTACACCTTCGTTCCCCCCGACTTCAACAGCTACGGTGAGAACCTTTGCTGATACGGTTGTGAATAAAAATTGGTTTAATCCGGAGCAGGGAGGGCAAGTGGATCTGGATTTGAGTTCCTTGCCAAGTGGAGAAACCGTAGCGATCAAGATCTATAATTCAGCCGGACTACTGGTGAAAACCTTGAGCTCCGGCCAAACTATTACTGCCGGCATTGCCTGGACAGGCAGGAATGCGGCCAATGAGGTGGTAGCGCCGGGTGTATATTGGATACGGGTTGATACTGATTCTATGCATAAAACGTTCCGCATTGTTGTGATACGTTAGCATTGTGCAAGTGAAAAAATACCGAGGAGGTTGGTCATGTATATGAATTATTTGAAAATATTTACTCTGAGCACAGCATTTTTTATGCTCGCCACAACCTGTTTTAGTGGTGCTGGAACTACGGCACTTCCTTATTTGACCTCGCCTGCGGGTGCGCGAGCCATTGGCTTGAGTGGGGCGACCGGTGGTCTGGTGGATGGAGCCTATAGCCTGTTTTCCAATCCAGCCGGACTGGCACTTATGGAAAACGGAGAAGGGAGCTTTTCACATCAGATTGGTATTGCGCAGGTCAGTACGGAGATTATAAGTCTGGCGTATCCTATCCCGAAAAAAGCAACCATTGGTTTGGGTATACTATATAGGGGGCAACCGGATATTGATAATGTTCCAGGTGAGCCGGCTATTCAAGTGAATGATCTGGTAATCCATCTGGCCGGTGCCGGTAAAATGAATAAGGAATTTAATATTGGTGGAAATATAAAATACATACAATCCACGCTGGGCGAATACTCTGCCAGTGCTTTTGCGGTAGATTTTGGCACACAGTATACAGTTGCCAAGACCATGCATTTTGGTTTGGCAATCCAAAATCTGGGGACCGGTATTAAGTACCTTAGCTATTCAGCGGTTTTGCCAACCACACTAAAAGCATCCTGGGCAACCAATCAATCATTAGGCAACCAACATACCCTGGCTGCTGGTATTGATCTCAATTACGGGCTCGGTGATGCTATTTTTTCAGCCAACACGGGCGCTGAATATACCTTTGCTCAATTGGCCAGCATCCGCTTGGGATATGCCATTGGACAAGAGAGTCTGGACAGTATCAGTACCGGGGTTGGCATTCGCTATGCAATATCCGGATTAGTCTATCGATTGGATTATGCCTTTGCCCCCAAACTCTGGAATGGATTTGCGCAGAGCGAGGCTGAGCATACCATCACCTTGAGTGTGGGATTCTAAGCACCTCGGTTAGCGAATCCTCAGAGCCGGGATTTTGCTCTCACTTCAGGTTCTGGTGCAGAGTCCTCAACCAAACTCTCCCAGGATTCGAGCAGAGACTGAACGTTTGGGGTCAACTCTAGCTTCGTTCCCCCCCTGCGCGCCACGTCCATCAGCAATAATACCCAATTGGTCATCAATGCACTAGATATGGCACTGTTACGACGGAAACCGAATGAGGAGATATTGCATCACACAGATCGTGGTTCTATTTATGGGTCAGATGAGTATCGTACTAGGCTATTTTCTCATGGATTAAAGCCGAGTATGAGTCGTAACGGAAATTGTTATGACAATGCAGTGGCAGAGAGCTTTTTTAGTACGATAAAAAACGAACTTATTTTTGACAAGTCATTTACAACGAGAGAAGCGGCAAGGCAAGAAATATTTGAATATATTGAGATATTTTATAATCGACAAAGATTGCATCAATCGCTGAATTATCTCACACCCGACCAGGTGGAGGGAAAGATGATGGCAGCTTAATTAATGTGTCTGTCAAACCCGGGATAGCCCATCCTGTCCCCTATGGCCGGAAACAGTTACTGTGCTCAAAAATTATCTGCAGCAACGAGCTCCCAAAGAATCAGGCGCACAACGAGTCTTCCTTAACGCCAATGGCACTCCCATCACTCGCTTCGGCATCCGTCACATTACCCGCAAGTACGGCGCTCAGGCACAAGTAAAACAACCCGATATGACTGCCAAATCCGTCAACCCACATATCATCAGGCACACCAGCGCCATGCACCTACTGCGTGCAGGAAACGACGTTAATATGATCAGCTACTGGCTGGGGCATACAGACATCAATACCACTCACATCTATGTAGAAATCGATATGGAAATGAAGCAGAAAATGATCGCCAAGGCTGGTGCCCCGGACATCGGCAACAAAACCCCATGGCAACAACCCCACATTCTCCAATGGCTCAACCGGCTTGCCAAGCAGTCACAATTATGTGGACTAAACGATTAAAGAGGTGATAGAAATCAATACAAAAAGCAGAATTTGCGGATATCAACTTCACATAATACGGGGCTTCACATAACATGTTCATTTGATAGCAGTGCCGAATGATTCGCGAGGAATGGTTGTTGGAATAGGGGAAGCACACAGGAGATATACTCGGATGATAAATTTCAGAAAGTGCTGGAGAGGTCATTTATGGCAAGGAAGGTTTTTATCGTATCCTATGGATGAAAAATATTTACTAACTGCAGTGAGATATATAGAAAGAAATCCAGTAAAAGCAGGTATATGTAAAAATCCGGAAGAATATGAGTGGAGCAGCGCCAAAGCGCATAAAAACGAAAAGGATGATAATCTGGTTAAGGTAAGACCAATACTGGAACGGGTGAAAAATTGGTCAAAATATATAAGTGAATTGAATGGCCGGGAAGATGAAATGAAAATACAATGTCATGAGAATACGGGAAGACCATTGGGATCAAATGGGTTTATTAAAAAGCTCGAGAATAAGTTAGGGAGAAAACTTGATCGGCAAAAACCTGGTCAGAAGAGGAATAATTAAGTATGGTGTCCCCGGAATTCCCTAAAGCTAAATATTCCGCCTTCATACAAATTATTTTAGTTAACTGGTTATTTTAATTACGTCCCCAATCATAGCTGTTTACATAAATATTATCCGGCCTGACGG
>JAGLMY010000271.1 GCA_023139775.1 bacterium | reverse complement strand
CATAAGTCACCAGACTTTTTTTGTATAGCTGGGTGCAAAAGTTCTGCAATATAATCTTGCCTATGAAGGGTCGCGGTAGGAACGTCTGTTACCAGACGCCCCCGGCACGCGGTGAAATGTGCCCTCGCCGAAAATCCACCGTTGTACATATTCCAAGTTCTGCTATAAATCCCAGCAAACCGCTGAATTGTTTCCGCTTTTGGTATGAATAATCCGCGCTTTTTTTCTCGCTGTCAAAATACGTTGAGTCGTTATCATACGTGAATTCTTTCTCATCCGCTTCTTTCATCACACGGATGACGATTTCCTCGTTGCTCTTTCTCATACGTCCACCGCTTTTCTTGATTTTCAATAATTCCCGCAAGGTGTCCGGTGAAATAATTTTATTTCCGCCCAGGCTTTTGCACAATCCCTCGTCAGCACGTAATACTTCTATGTCCTCAATCCTTTCTCCGCCTGCCAGCAGCGTCAGCGCTCCTTCCATTACTTTCCGGCTGGCCGCAATCGCACGGTGGCTAGCAGGGTTGATGGGAAAATGCCTGTCAATTATTTCTTCCACTCCATAATGTTTCAGGCTATGCGCTACCAACTCAATCCCATTCTTCCTGTGATTCCATCGCTTGTGCGTTTTAAGCTGACCTGATTCAGATTTTTTGGTATCATCTTAATGAAACCTCCGGTTCTGGATGGCTTTTTCACCTTCCAGGTGATGGTCTTTTTTCTTGAAAACCATTATAACATCGGAGGTTTCTCTTTTTTAGATTTTCTTATTTAGGAGTTAGGGGTCACAGGAGCCGAAATGCAACTCGCCGTTATCATTCCAACCCACTTTTTCTCCTTATTAAATAATTGGATTCATTAATTTTGATTATTTCACTCTCTTGATATTTTAACAAATCAGCAGTTGTTTTTATTAAATCCCAATCTCCATTTAGCGAAGTAGCACGGCGACCCGGATAAGTAGTGTCAACTTCAAAATATAATTGTTTTTTTATCAGAAAATTTGCAGCCCAAAGATTGTCCCAATAATTATTACCTAAAATATTAACTGATTTTATTTCTGACAAATTATTTATTTCTTTAATCGCTATATTATTTTTTGTAACCGCAAAAGGCGGAGGCGATACTTTTTTGGTTATGAATAACATTGAAGATATTAATGTCATTCCCACTATAAATGCGAGCACTGATCTTACAAACCATTGCTTCCCCCTATCTTTATCAACATTCATATTTCTAAACACTAGAAACAAAGAAAGCAACGTTGCCGGTAAAAAAAACGCGATCCACTTAAAGCTTTTATAACCACCCCACTCTTCCCCTGCGCGATTCAAATAACTCAGACTGATATAACCCATAAAAACATATGCTAAAAATATCCCTGCAATAATTATCGGTTCTTTCTCTTTTTTGTAGATTTGATAAAATCGCATTGAAAAAATTAAAAAGATCAGCAAACATAAAAACAACAATAAAACTTCCACACTCTTTAAGATCATATATTTTTCAGTAATACTCGTATAAATGCTGGGAATCCAGGGTATAAACCAGCCATTGATGGCTGTTCCCATATGAATAGTCTGCTTTACAAGATTGATCGCGCGAAACGGCGACAACAAAAAAGTCACCATAATAGCAAGAGAAATATAAATACTGCCATAAAGCAAACTCTTTTTATCTTTTTTCTGAAAACTGTATATCACCAGATACCCTAAGATGGGCATGTATACAAAAATCAAAATGTAATTATATGTTAAACTTAAAGCCCAATTTAAAATCACGATTAAAGGAATATACTTTAAATATTCACTAACACTTTCACACTTATGAATAGCTGTAATATTGATCAGAATGATACTGAGTGACAACCCCATTCCAACAATTTGACCTTGGAAACCTTGGTAGCAGAGATATAACATAACCGGATTTAATCCACAGACCGCGGTTACTGCCACTGCGGAATAAATATCATACTTGAATATTTCTCTCGCCAATACATAAATAATTGGCAGGCTTATAACAAACAACACAATAATATTCAAACTACCCAACTGGTAAGTATCTGCCCCAAATATCGTGCAAAAAAAGGCTGTACTCAATGGTCCGCCAAAAAGCCAAGTATCAGCCTGCGCCTTAAAAGCATCCGGTTGTTGTCCTAAAAATCCGATTGTATCCATACGAGAATATTCTTTTAAAAACGAGGCAATCGAAGAACTATCTGCAATATCATTATTACCCAAAGATATTGAAGTCAAAATATCGCAATGAGTCATGAATGGCTGCAAAGCCAACAAAAGAGCCGCTGAAATTATTACTATCAGCGCCAATAATTCGATTTTTATTTCTTCCGGTAATAATTTATTTCCCTTTTTGGTTCCCACCCAAATCGCATAAATCAAAACAAGAGTGGCGACCATTATAATCAACCAGGCATAAATATCCGTGCCTTTCATGTTCAGCACATAACAGTACCAACCAGATAAGCTAAGGTAGCTAAATCCAATCACAGGCGCCAGGAAAACAGCATATCGCTTTAAGTTGTCAGGAGAGAACAGCAAAGCTAATCCCAAACCCATTAATAAATATACAAATATTAACAATAATCCATAAATGAAGTACTGCAAGTTGGATGCCCCTTAATATGCGTGGTATTTTTACAATCTCAAACTATTTCAATAACCTATAGCAAGCCAGTTAAAACCAATCGGCCCTACTTTTTGCATGCCCAAACCACTGGAATACATGTAAGTGTTGGCATGAAATCCTGTTGAAGTGATTGTGGAAGTATTGACAAATTGCGGATCACTGTTGACCCATTCGCGCGAAACAAGTACGACTGGAGCTGTTGAAAAGGCACTTGAAAAAATTACATCAGCATCCCCACTTACTTCAGACTTGTCCCAACCACATAAGATTTTCGGATTTGAGATTTGCACACCGCCTTTCATCACTGTCGGCGCCCAGGGTGCTTTGGCTGTGGTTACTTGCCCATCACCAATTTCATAACTTCTGATTGTTCCATCGGCGATTTCATTCCAGGTTATATTTTCAGCAGCTATATCTGAACTTATAATGCTCCTATCTACAATCTTGTTTGAAGTTATCGCATTATCAGCAATATCCGAATTTGTTATAGCCCCATCAACAATTTTTGATCCGGTGATTGAATTATCCGCTACCTGATTCGCGTACTCCGACCTCATAGCATACGGTATACTACTCAGCGGTT
>JAGLMY010000270.1 GCA_023139775.1 bacterium | reverse complement strand
AACACAACTCTTGACAATATCTCGTTAGTTGTTACACCTGAACCAATCCCGGATGCCATCCATAACTTGATGCTTTCAATGTCACCAGTATCAATAAAAATTTTCATTTTTCAGACTCCCATGGACTTAATATAGCATTTCTATACAAGTTTCTTTGTTCTCCAATGGCTTTAATAATATCTTTGAAATCAGGTATTTTTACTGAAGTTGTGTTTGAACCTACAATACGAAGACAATCACGGGTTGTTGCTTCAAAATAGGCATTTGCTACTGCTGGATTACGGTTAATCTTATGGGAAGCTGCTTGCATGGAGATGAGATGAATATAAACACCTGTTTTAAGTGATTCCTGCACAACTTTTTGGACCATCTCAAAAGAAACCCAGGGATCACGATCACCTGCAATAAAAGTAGTATGACCGTCGGAAGAAATGATATCCTCTAATGTATCTTCCCAGGTTTCAAATCCCGAATTGATGCAGTCTTTAACAAAATCATTTTTTACATAATTTCCAAGAATATCTGTTCCTCTAATACGCCCATTGATCACACCTTCAAAAATATCTTCTCCACTAGCTGCTTCAAGTGTTGACCGGATGCTGACTACAGGCGTAACAAGTACTAAGGATATTGGCTTTTGACATAATCTGCGTGCTCTTAATGCCGCCCGAGTAGACAGGCTCAAAGCGACAACCAGGGAACAATTTGTTTCTTTTATAACAGCGAGAATATCATCCACCTGTGTAGATAAGCGCGCGTCTGTTATTTCTCCAGAACTAGAACCTAAATGACATCGGAAATCAGGACGATAAACCCTAAATCCATTTTGTGTCAAAAAATAACTAAGCGAAAACATGCGCTTGGCGGTGACACCAAAAGGTGGTGTAACTATGATGTCGCCAAGAATTTTTTCGCATTGCGGTTCATCAACTGCAACAACTATTTTTTGATCACGAACTTTAATATTTAGTATATCCTTTTTGATATCATTGTTTGATTGCATCATCCTAATATTCCCATAACAAATATACTCTTTTCTATAACATCCTTATTTTTTCCTCTACTCCATAATATCAACATCACTTTAGTTATTTGTTTTAACCATAACTACGACTTAGGAAAATTCCATCATTTTTTTTACTAAATAAAAATCTTTTTTGAAAATAGTAAGTCGTTCTTCAATCAATGCAAATTATATTATTTGTGAATCAATGATATTTTTTACAATGTTTCTTAGAATTAATCTCTTAATCGATTAGAATTTATACCATGAAAAATTTAGAAAAACAAATGGTTTTTAGTCTCTCTAAAACGACACTTTTTTTCAGAAGTTAACATTCAGAAACTGATTTTAAAGACGAAGGTATACCGGAAGAAGAAAAAGAGCGGATCTTTAACATTTTTCATCAGGTAAGCGATAGTCATAATCGTTATCAAGGCCCGGGTTTGGGATTGTACATGGTCAAGAAAATCATCGAAAATCACAAGGGCGCAGTTACACTTACCAGCCGTTTGCAACACGGATCACAGTTTTCTTTTATTCTGCCGGCTGGTTAAGCGCATTTACCTAAAGCTGGATTCCTCAACGCAATGTTCCTGCCTAATTCTTAATGTATACCCGATAAGGGCAAATACAAAAAAGCTAATAATAAAAACCGCTTGCAAACCAAAGACATCAGCTGCCAATCCCAAGACCGGAGCAAATAACATGGTCATTAAGGTTTGGGCCTGTGTTTCCACAGACATAACGGTAGCGCGTTCTTGCGGCTGCATGTATTTTGCCAAACAGCTCATTAACATAGGGCGACGCGCGTTTTGTGTGCCACCCAGAACTATAAAACTAAGAATAGTCAACCACCATAACCGGCAGACTAAACCAACAAACGCCAATAGCATTACCAACAGATAGATCAAAAACAATAGGTTTAATGCTCGGTGTTCGCCTTTCAGCCATACTTCCAAGCGTACACTTTGCATGGCAGCTACTGAATTCAGCACATAAACCCCGGAATATACCATGGCGATCGAAATGGCAATGACCTGTTTTTCATCAATCTGTGGCATGAATTTCGTAAAGAACGGCAAGAACAGCAAGGCGCCGGCTGCCACCACAGGTTGCAGATAATCCTTTAAGGCTTTATACAACCCTTTGTCTAAAGCACTGTTTAACAAAATTCGGCGCAGTTGTATTTTCCCGATTATATGCTTAAACGATTCGAGCACAAAACGCCAGACCGATTTTATATCTTTTTTTATACTAAGCTTCCCGTCCAATTCACGTGGATAGGATAATACCAGCAGTGCACCGATGACATAGGGGAAAACGCTGGCTAAAAAGACAGTCTTGTATAACCCGGAAACGAATACCAAGCCGGCAGCCAGCAAGGTGGAAATAGCCGCGCCGATTTGGGACCAGGCGCGAATTTGACTAAACACCTTGGTAACATCGCTTTTTCCCTTTCCCTTGAGGTCCATATATTCCATGACCATGGCTTTATGCGTGCCGCTTCGAAATGCTTCTCCTATACCAAAAGCTAACATAGCGCACGCCAACATCAGGATTTCGGAGAAAAAATAAAAGAGGAGAAAACTCAAGATATAACTGACAAACGCGCTAACCATAGCTTTTCGCCGACCCATTACATCGGCTATGATTCCGGTCGGAATTTCCACCACATTGGTGGTCAATTCCCGAAGCGCAATGAGAATTCCAATTTGTAAAAAGGATAGTCCGTTTTCTCTCAAATACAGAATTAAAAACGGTTCAAAAAATACTAAGTTTTTTATACAACCATAAGCTTGGAAGCGAGGAATGACATAAGACAATTTATTCATTATTGTCTGCGGTATATTTTATCTTCATAGCGGCCAGGGTATTTAAGGCATCCAAGGGAGTCATGTTTTCCAACACCAGTTGTTTTAACTCCTGTTGCAGTTTCATGTCATGAACAGGTAAAAACAGTGATGGTTGCAAAATGGGTTCCGGGCCGGCAGCATCCAGGTGTTCAGCCAAACGCGAGCTTCCATTCTCTGTATAATTGGCTTTTTCCAAATTCACTAAGACCTCTCGCGCTCGCGCCAGTACTTCCGGTGGCAAACCGGCCAAACGGGCGACTTGAATCCCATAGGACCGATCCGCACTTCCTTCTACAATTTTTCTCAAGAAAATGATATCTTCTTTCCATTCTCTCACAGCAATATTATAATTTTTAATTTGTGGTTTCGAAAGCGAGAGCTCTGTTAATTCATAGTAATGGGTCGCAAAAAGAGTTTTCACGTCCACCTGATCGTGCAAATATTCTGCTACCGCCCAGGCAATGGACACACCGTCAAAAGTACTCGTACCACGCCCAACCTCATCCAGAATTACCAGAGATTTTTTGGTAGCATTGTTTAAAATATTGGCTGTCTCATTCATCTCAACCATAAACGTACTTTGACCACCGGCTAAATTATCAGCAGCTCCCACCCGAGTAAATACGCGGTCCACAATGCCAATGCGCGCTTTTTTGGCAGGCACAAATCCACCCATTTGGGTCATAATGACAATCAGTGCGGTTTGGCGTAAATAGGTTGATTTTCCTGCCATATTCGGACCGGTAAGTATAAGCACTTTACGTTCAGACTTATCTAATATTATGTCATTGGAAATAAATTTTTCTGCTGTTAGCTTTTCGACTACCGGATGCCTCCCGGCAACAATCTCAATGCAATCTTCGTCATCCACGTGAGGTCTAACGTAATCATTACTGACTGCTGCTTCTGCCAGAGAAAACAGCGCATCCAACATAGCCAGAGTACTTCCGGCTTGCAATATTACATTGAGTTCATTTGCCACTTCAGTGCGAACCTGTAAAAACAGCTGTTCTTCCAAAGCATTCAGTTTTTCTTGGGCACCCAATACCTTTTTCTCGTATTCCTTTAGTTCCGGTGTGAGGTAGCGTTCCGCATTCACCAAGGTCTGTTTACGTTGATAGTGTTCAGGCACCAATTTACTATTAGCTTTGGATACCTCGATATAGTATCCAAATACATGGTTAAATTCCACTTTGAGGGAATTGATTCCGGTTTTTTTTCGTTCTCTGGCTTGCAGTTCAGTAATAGTACCTTTACCTTCTGTGGACAATGATCGCAGTTCATCCACTTCAGGATGAAATCCGGTGCGTAGTATATTTCCCTCTTTGATCGAAACCGGCGGCTGATTGGCAATAGCCTTCTGCAAATGCGCTGCGATCTCACGGCATTCCGGCATTTGGGTTTGTACTTCATCCAGCAGAGAAGATTTAACCGGTTTCAGTATTTGTTTCACTTCCGGCAGTCGCTGCAGGGTTGTGCCCAAGGCAACTAAATCACGAGGAGTGGCAGTCCCCGCGCCAATACGTCCTGCCAGACGTTCCAAATCCTGGATTTTTCCCAGTGTTTCCGCTAAGGATTGCCGCATCGTCACAGTATCCACAAGCTCAGCAACAGCAGCTTGTCTTTTTTGAATCTGTTCCAAAGACAACAGAGGACGCAAAACCCAATTACGCAAACGTCGTCCACCCATAGCCGTTTGGGTATAATCCAAAACATCCAACAATGTGTGCAAACGTGTTCCTTCATGTAAATTCCGTACCAACTCTAAATTACGTATGGTGGCATCATCTAAACCCATGTTGGTATGTACTGAATAGGGAGTGATTTTTCGTATATGGTTCAAGGC
>JAGLMY010000027.1 GCA_023139775.1 bacterium | reverse complement strand
TGTTTAACTGTAGTTCACTGACATGCTACGCTTGTGTTAAGGGGTCAGAATATCCAGGCCAAACCGACATTGACTCCGAAATCATTGCCAATACGTCCGCCTAAAACATCAACAGCAAATTCATCGCGTGTTAAATAGCGGATGCCGCAGTAATAATTTTCACTGCCCAGCCAATCCGGCAAGGAATCGTAGGTAAAGGTCAGGAATAAACACTCCGGATCAATCATGATTTCCAGGGTAGTACGCGCGCCAAATTCAAAACTAAAAAAAACATCTTCTGCTGCATAGCGCCGGCCGGACTGATATTCCATGAGCGCGGCAACATGCAAATTAAAGTGATCCATAAAATTTTGAACAGAGCGTTTGGATTCCAGTGCTCTGCCCAATGATCCCAGCCCTTTGGAGAAAATCACTCCTGTCAGAATACGATTCCCGCTAAAAATGGTCTCCCGCTCTTCGTTGTTGGTGCGAAAATTCACAAAACGCCATCCGCCCAAAATTGCAATACCGGGTTTGGTTTCTACCGGCAGTTCGCTGCGCAAAGCATAATGCACATTGACTCCGGCTGTGTAACTGGAACTCTGAACCGTCATCCTGGCTGCCATCAACATTTCCCGGGTAGCTCCCCAACTAATCCCGGTTTCGATTCCGGGCGGATCATGCAGCAGCATCCCGAGATTGACTTCAGTACGATCCAATTCCGGAATATAGGCGGAAATTACATAGGGAAAAAAATGTTGGGTCTGTCGAATTGCCGTAACAAAGGTGCCGGTCGGTTCCTGGGTGGGTATTGGCGTTACGGCAGCAATGGGATACGGCTCTCCCGGAGGCAAGGTTTCCGGAGTGTACGGGGTGTATTCCGAGGTAGTGGAAGCTGAGGTCGCTTCCTCTTCTATGGTGTATTGATCTACCGGTTGTACTGCGAGAATTTCATTGGCATCCACTTGAGCAAGATCATCCGCTGTGGGCAATTGTCCTTCAGTTGCAGTCTCTGCCCAAACCAAAGGTTGCTGAATACCATAGCTAGTCATCACTATAATCGTATAAAAAAGAATACGCTGCATAATTTTAAAATAATCCTTTGGTAAGGATATTTCCCGGGTATCAGGCATAACGCCCGGTCCCGGAAGGCATACGTCCATAGCTTTATTCTCTCAGAAAGTTTTTACTTCGCCTTTCTCGCTTTTAGCAAATATGGCGCTGCGGATTGTCTCAACTCTTTCACTTTATCAAGTTTTTCCCAAGTGAAGCCCGCGCGCCCGAAATGACCGTAGGCAGCAGTGGCCTGATAAATCGGACGACGCAATTTCAAGCTTTCAATAATGCCTTTGGGTGTTAATTTAAAATGCTTACGTACTAATTTGGGAATCACTTGTTCTTCAATATTATGCGTACCAAACGTATTGACCATTATAGAAGTGGGCTCTGCCACACCAATCGCATACGACAATTGCACTTCACAACGATCTGCCAAGCCGGCCGCCACCACATTCTTGGCCACATAACGCGCCATATAGGCGGCGCTGCGATCTACTTTCGACGGATCTTTACCGGAAAACGCGCCGCCGCCATGACGCCCCATCCCGCCGTAGGTATCCACAATAATTTTACGGCCCGTCAAACCGGTATCCCCGTGCGGTCCACCTACTACAAATTTGCCGGTCGGATTCACAAAGTATTTAGTCTTTTTGTCTAAAAATTGTTTGGGAATAATTGGTTTGATCACATTTTTAATCACATCTTGTCTGATCTTGTCCTGCGATACCTGCGGAGCATGTTGCGTGGAAATAACCACAGCTTCGACCCGAAAGGGTTTGCCGTTGCGGTATTCCACCGAGACCTGTGACTTGCTGTCCGGACGCAGATATTTTAATTTCTTTTGCTTGCGGAGGTCCGCTAAACGTTTCACCAGTTTGTGGCTCAAACTAATCGGTAATGGCATGTACTCCTGAGTTTCACGAGTCGCATAGCCAAACATCATGCCTTGGTCACCGGCACCGTCGCGATCCACGCCCATGGCAATGTCCGGTGATTGCGTATGCACGGTTGATAAGACAGCACAGGATTCGGCATCAAAACCCAAGCCGTGATCCGTATAACCGATCTGCTCAATCACTTTACGCACCAATGGCTGTATGTCCACCACAGCTTTGGTGGTCACTTCACCGGAAACCACAACCAAACCCGTGGTGGTTAGAGTTTCGCAGGCAACGCGGCTTTGGGGATCCTGCTTGAGCATGGCATCTAAAATCGCATCAGAAATTTGATCTGCCATTTTGTCCGGATGGCCTTCAGATACCGACTCTGAGGTAAAATGAAAATTTCCTTGCAGTTCCATAATTTATCTTCCTCTATTCTTTTTTTGGCGACTTGTGCTCCGGCACTCGGCGCTTAATTTTCAGCCCGTTTTGTCTTGCAGCAGAGTGATAAAATCCCGCCCGGACTTTTCCGGTCCGGGCGGGATTGGAAAAATTATAATGACGCAAGCTTGGGCTGTCAAGTATTCAATCCGGTGTTCAATCCCGTAGAGACGTAACATGTTACGTCTCTACGAAACATAAAATACCGCGGCTCTACTTCTCCGGAATTTTCATCACCATGTAAATGGGGTAATCACGCCGTTCCACGCGTAAAAGAAGCTGATCCCCTGGTTTTAAATTCTTCAATAATTTTAAGAAGGTTTTCTGATTGCCCACCTTTTCCTGATTGATTTCGCGCACAATATCACCCGGTACAATACCCGCGCCTTCAGCCGGACTGCCGGACTGCACCGCAGTAACGACCACACCCTGCGTATTCTTGGTGTTTAATTGACGGGCATCTGTTACGGAAATATCCTTGATCTTGATTCCCAAAAGCATGGCATCCGGTTGCTTGGCCGGCTGCTGCTTGATCTGCTGCCTGGGTTTGACCTTACCCTCGGCTTTGGCCTGATCTCCGATCCGAACACGCAGACGCTTTTTCTTGCCCGCGCGCAACACCACAACCCAGATCTTCTCTTTTTCACTGGCCTGAGCTACCAGACGCTGCAAATCATTCTGCGTTTTGACTTCCTGATTATTAAAGCGGATGATAATATCTCCGGGTTTGATGCCGGCCTTGTCTGCCGGACCTTTCTCCACCACTGCGCTTATCAGTACTCCGTCTGTATCTGTTAGATTGAAATGCTGGGCCAACTGCGGAGTCAGGGCCTGAATGTATACACCCAACCAGCCACGATGCGCGACTCCGGTATTTATTATATCCGTGTAAATTTTTTCAGCCATACTGATTGGAATAGCAAAACCAATACCCAAGGAACCGCCGGAGCGACTTACACTTACGATCACTGTATTAATGCCGATTACCTTGCCTTGCATATCAATAAGCGGTCCTCCTGAATTTCCCGGATTGATCGAGGCATCGGTCTGGATAAAATCATCATAGGGTCCTTGGCCAATGGTTCGGCCTTTGGCACTGATAATTCCTGCTGTGACAGTCTGCTCAAAACCAAAAGGACTCCCCATCGCGACTACCCAATCTCCGACCTTGGCTTTTTGAGAATTTCCCATCTCCGCATAAGGCCATTTTTTCTTGCCCTGTAGTTTCAATACTGCCAAATCGGTTTTGGGATCATTGCCAACCAGCTCGGCTTTGAACTCTTGGCCGTCTTTTAGCTTAACAATGATTTCCGCGGCTTTTTCGACCACATGATTATTGGTTAATACATACCCTTCCGGATCCACAATGACGCCCGATCCCAGACTGGTACTCTTTTGCGGCGGGGCTTCACGATACATCTGCGGCCCAAAAAAGTGTTCAAAAAATTCCTGCATGTACGGATCACGAAACATGTTGGATTGTCCGGAAAACGGACTCTTCACAATGCGAACCGTACTGATATTCACTACTGCCGGAGCTACTTTTTCCGCAATTTCAGAAAAACTGACAGGAACCATTTGGGGTTCAGCTGAAACCCGCTGCCAACTTACCAAGCCAATCACCAGCAGCGCGCTGACGATTAAACTGTTTTTAATACGAGTATTCATAATAATCACCTCCACCAGAAGTGTTGCTTGGCTAATATATTGCTAAAATATTAGCATACCTTCTTTAAGACACAAAATACAAAAATTCGTTCACAAAAAAACGTCCTAGGTCTGCGAAGTTGTAGGGAACAGTCGCGACCGAAGGGAATCCCATTCGTAGGGAACG
>JAGLMY010000269.1 GCA_023139775.1 bacterium | reverse complement strand
AAATGGTAATCAGCACAACCAAATCCGTCCAAGGCAACTACACGAAAATGTTCACATAGGTGCGCGCGACCGGAATCAGGATCAAAGCGATATCCTTCGCGTTTTGTGATGTGCGCCCTTGCAGCAAAAGACAGACGTTTCGGTATTTCCGGTCCCATATCATCCGGCAATAATATTTCCGCAGGTTGTAGGCGCCCTATTTCTATCAAGAGCTCGGTTTGCGATTGCGGTCCGGTAAACTCCGTTAGTATAAATTCACCGGTAGAAAGATCAGTGGCTGCCAAACCATAGTTGTTTTGTTGCCCCACCAGAGACACTAAATAATTATTTTGCTTGGCATCCAAACTTTCCGGCGAGAGCACGGTTCCGGGTGTGATAATGCGTACCAATTCCCGTTTGACCATACCTTTGGCTTTACGCGAATCCTCAACCTGATCAACGATCGCCACTTTTTTACCTATTTTTAATAAACGATTAATGTAATTCTCAACCGCGTGATGCGGAACACCACACATGGGAATTTTATTGGCACGCCCTTCTCCCGATGACCGTGCTGTCAAAGTTATTTCCAATAGCCGCGAAGCCTCTTTGGCATCATCTCCGAATAATTCGTAGAAATCCCCCAAACGATAAAATAATAAAGAATCCTGGTTTTCCGCCTTGATTTTTTGATATTGCGCCATCATGGGCGTTACTTTTTCAGCAGTGCTTTTGGCCACAGTCAATTACCTTTGGTATCCGGTTTTACGTACGGCAATACGAGGTACGGCAATTTTTCTTTTTTAGCTAATTGCTTGGCAATTTTTTCTGAAAATTCCCTGGTAGTATAACTTCCCACCCTAACCTGGGTTAATGTTTCATTTCCGCATTCGGCCTCCAAAACATAAGCGTTGTAGCCTTGTTTTCGGAGTTTGTCGACCAATTTCCAGGCGTACTCTTTTTTCGAGAATGCCCCTACTTGGATAGTGAAATTTTCCCGGACTTCCGAGAGTTTGCCTTTAGCTTTTTCCGCCTCAAAGCTTTCAGTATAGCGGGTCACCAATTCATGCAACGTCCGAGTGGATTCCTCTCTCAATCCATTGGCTTGCAGGGCTTTGGATTTTTGCAGCAAGACCGTAGGCGTCAAATCACCTTCCGGGTATTCCCGCAAATATCGATCAAAGGCAGTCAAAGCTTCGGCATAGTTTTTCAAGGCCAAAGCCGTTTCACCGGAACCAACCAATGCCGGGGATACCCATGGTGTGTCCGAATATTTTTCCAGCACCTGTTGGAAACAGATTTGCGATTTGGCGTATTGTTTTAATGCCATATGGCTTAAACCACTCAGATACAAGGCCTGGGCCTGGCGAAGTCTGCTTTTAGGCTGCACTTTTTCCAATAACGGCAAAGTTTGGCGATAAGACCCCAAAACAAAATACGAAAGTGCCAGACCCCAACGTGCATCTATGGTCAACTCATTTTTTGCCGCTCTGGTCAAAATCCCACGATACATATCCACGGCGCTTTCCGGATTCGGTTCCAAATCCGCCAGCCGCAGTTGTACAGCAAATTTCCAACGCGATTTGGGAAACTTGCTCTGAAAGTCTTGAAATGACTGCGCGGCCTTTTGCCACTGTTGCTGATTAAAATATTGCATAGCAGCTTGATAGTGGTGATCCTCTGAAAGGGTTTCCGCCTGTGAGCAAACGACTATTGCCAGGTACTGCATACCCAGGCAGATAGAGAGCAGAAGCAATTTTTTTTTGTAAAAAATCCGTTTGTGTGACACCTTTAACATCCTTTGCCCAAAAAAGAGTTATGCTATTGCCTGACCGTTGTTAACAATGCCGGCCGGCGGGGAAATCACTTCTCCCATAAGCGACCAATTTGCTGTAGCTGTGATTTCCACCTCAATTTCCCTGCCTATCCAAGCCGGCGGACCATCCAGAATCACAATATGATTACCGCGCGTCCTCCCCTGCAAACGTTGCTTGGTCTTGACATCCGTCCCCTCGATCAACACTTTTTCACGACGCCCTATCATTGCTGCTTTTTTGGCAACCGCTTTTTGTTCCACCGTATCCAGCAAGAGCGCTAATCGTTTTTCCTTCTCAAGCAACGGCAGCTGATCCGGCAACTCAGCGGCAATGGTGGCTTGGCGTATTGAGTACTTAAAACAAAATGCCATGTCAAAATCACATTGCTTCACCATATCCAGGGTGGCTTGAAAATCATGCTCTGTTTCCCCTGGAAACCCGACGATAATGTCAGTAGATAATACCAGGTCCGGGACAAAAGCCCGTATTTTCCGCGCCAAATCAGTATACTGCGTACTAGTATAGCCACGCTTCATTGCTTGCAATATCCGATCCGATCCGGACTGGAGCGGAAGATGCAAGGCACCGCATACCGGCGAAAGATCGGCCATGGCTTTGATTAATTGCTCCGTAAAAGCGCTTGGATGGCCGGTGATAAAACGAAGCCGGGACAATTCCGGAATTGCCTCGGCAATCCGGCACAACAAATCCGCTAAATTTATTTTCTGTCCCAAATCACTGCCGTACCGGGTAATGTTTTGACCCAATAAAATGATTTCTTTTGTCCCGGCAGCAACACGCCGTTTTACTTCAGCTAGAATTTCTTTTTGGCTCCGGGATTTTTCGCGTCCTCGCGCCAGAGGCACGGCACAGTAGGTACAATACTGATTGCACCCATCCATCACTGCCACATAGGCAGAAGGCACCACTCCCTCCGGAGCCTTGGTTCCTCCGCCAAAATTACATACAGAAAACACTGCTACCCGTTTTTTTTGCCGAGCTTCTTCCGCCAATTCAGGCACCCGCATCAGGGCCCTGGGACCTGCCATGAAATCCAGTGCCGGCGCTCGTTTAAAAGCTTTTTGTCTCAAGTGCTGCGCCAAACAACCTACCATACCAACAATGACATCCGGTCGATCCGCTTTCATTTTTGCCCATCTGCCAATTAGCGAAAAGGCTTTTTCTTCTGCCAATTGCCGCACCGTACAGGTATTGATCAGGAGTAGATCAGCTTGACCGCTGTTCTTTGTGACTGTCCAGCCATGGTCCTGCAAAGCCTGCGTTAACCGCTCGGAGTCGTATACATTCATTTGACAACCAAACGTATGAATGTAAAAAAATTTCATTCAGCGCCACTCATTTCATTTTTTTAGTCCAGGACAAATCCATCGCATTGTAATTATAAAAAATCCGGTCAATAACACCTTCAGCAACACGCCGGCCGTGTTGAGTTATCGTGATTTCCACCTGCATACGGAGCACATTTCCCTTTTGGGTATCCGCCCAAAAACGCAGTTCTTTTATTTTATGGGTTTGTCCCGGAAAATACAGCTCAAGACTGTCCTCCAGCATTCTGGAAGATTTTATTTTTTTATATACCAGGACGGCATACTCGGATTCCGGACCGATTATTTTGTATATAGCAGTGGGATATTGCGTGGTTAAAAAATTTTTGATTTCTTCAATGCCGGCAAGACTTTTTATTTGTTCAGACACAAGCTTATTTTCAATAGTAATCCATTTTTCGTTCTGTCGCGTCCAACGCCGGGTATTGTTAGCCTGCATAATCCAAGCTGCTTGTGGTTGTGTTTTGAATTGCATATGAAAGCGTATGTCCGGAGTTTGTATAATTGTCAGATGCTGAGCACAATGAATATGCAGCCGCTCTTGGTTAGATATGTTTCGCAATTTCCAGACTTCATAGATCCCAAGGCTTTTGGCCTGTCCCAAGGCTTGACTACAGAGCAAGGCCGAATAGTGCCCACCAGCCGGCACAGCGCTTTTTTGCCACATTTTTTGCGCTTCCAATTGCTTTACATACGCTTGGTAGGCACGCAGCCATTCACTGTACAGCCTGTCCTGTTGCTCCAATTCACGCAAAATACTTTGGGCCGTATTATAACGTTGTTCTAAAACAGCAATTGCTCCCAGATAGTGCTTTCGTTGCAAACTGTTGGAGTCCCAATGCTGCAAGAGGTTAAATATTATATTAGCCTGGTCTGCATTGAACAAATCCAGGGCTTGATAGGCAAGCATCTCCAACAATGACTGTCCATCTTTCGATTGCTGTAACCAGGGATGCTGCAGCAATGCTTTGTGCACCAGCGGATGTCGGGGGGCTCGGTGAATCAAATACTTTTTAGCACGTTCACGTAAACGTCGTTCTCTCGGATAGAGCTCAGTGCGTTTGGTTCCTTCCTTGGTCTTTAAGCGGCAATATCCCAGCACTGTATTTCCCAGCAGATCAATACTGGCATTAACTACACGGGGGTTGCCCAGGGCAAAAAAACAGGCCCATTGTTCTTCTAAAGTATCGGTGGTTCGAATCGAAGAAGCAAACAACGCTTCCATAGGTAATATTGTGAGCGCTGCTTGTTCTATTCGTATTTTTCGGTCGTCATCCTTTTCTTGCAAAGCCCAATAGCGCAAATTGGTCCGTAGTTGTTCGTCTTGGGATCGTTTGAATATTTCCAGCAGTATTTTTTTTTGTTGCCAGGAAGCCTTTCTAAATAAGCGTTCGCCACGTCGTAAAAGTTCCGGTTGGGCCTCAGCCAGAACAGCAAAAAAACGGGCATAGGCGAGTTTGGCACTCTCGTTTTTCCACAAGGAATGTGCCGGCGGTTGCGGGGTGACATAATAATCAAATGCTGACAATGCTTCTTCTGCTGACGGAGCCTGGTAATACTTTTCGTACCAAAGACGAAACTTCTCTGCATCCATCCGCGCCTGGCAGACAGAACTCATAAGCATACCTGCCAGACATATCACAGACAATAATTGTGCTCTCATGAACGCTTATCCCTTATCCAAAAAAATCCGAGTAATTATGCTTATTTTACTTGAGCTTGGGATGCAGTTGAAGATGCTCTCAGACCTGAAATGGAGTTTCTTTGTATCTCTATTTTGACACCTTCACCCATTTTTAGATACACTGTATTTTCACGATCATTGAATCCGGAAATCGTCCCGAACATGCCACCGGTGGTCATGACTTCATCCCCTTTTTTCAAGGTTTTAAGTAATTCCAGTTGCTGTTTTTGTTTTTTTCTTTGCGGCAGGATAAAGAGCACGTAAAACAGGACAAAGATAAGTACCAGGGGCATCAGGGACATCAGCCCTGACGCAGAATTAGCAGCTCCACCTGAATTTCCATCTCCTGAATTGGGAGCTGCAGACATTGCAAATTGCATTAAATTTTCCATGAGTATTCCTCCTCAGATTTAATAAAAAAGGCCATTTTAACAACGACCTTTATTTTTAATACCATTTATTTAAGCGCTCGGAAAAATTGATTAAAGGAAAAGACTATTCCGGGATATCTCCTGACCGGTATTTTGCCATAAAAGCCTTATGGGCTTCTGTAAAAGTGCCGTTTTTTATAGATTTTTTAATTATTTCGATTAAATTTAGCATGAATGCCAGATTGTGTAAAGTAGAAAGTCTAAGGGCCGTAATCTCATGCGTATTAAACAAATGACGTAAATAGGCCCGGCTGTGTTGCGCGCATAAAGGACACTTGCATTCCGGATCCGGGGAATTCCAATCCCGGGCATAAGCAGCATTTTTAACAACCAAACGGCCACGTGATGTGTACAGGGTACCGTTCCGAGCTATTCGCGTGGGCATGGCACAATCAAACATGTCGACTCCCCTGGCAATAGCGTCCCAGAGATCCGTAGGAGTACCAACCCCCATCAAATATCGGGGTTTTGCTTTAGGCAATATCGGATCAAGTACATCCAAGACTTGGTTCATGAGAATAGGACCTTCTCCTACAGACAAACCGCCAATCGCGTAGCCTGGAAAATCCAATTCTATCAGATCTTTGGCAGAAGCTTTTCTGGCTTCCGGAAGAACTCCGCCTTGAACAATAGCAAACAAAGATTGCGAGTCGCCAAGTTTTTCATGCGCCTGCAGACAACGACGTGCCCAGGCTGAAGTCAGCTCAACCGCTTTTTTAACCTCTTCCTGAGGTGAAGGATAGGCAACACATACATCCAATGCCATTATAATATCCGCTCCTAAATGGTGCTGCAACTGCATATTGGATTCCGGGGTAAACAGGTGAGAAGAACCATCCAAATGCGAGGTAAATTCCACGCCGTGGTCGCTAATTTTCCGTAAATCCGAGAGTGAAAATACTTGATATCCACCGGAATCCGTAATAATACCTCCCGGCCAGTTCATAAACCTGTGCAATCCGCCGGCCTCGTGAATCAGCTCAGTACCGGGACGCAAGTAGAGATGATACGCATTGGATAGAAGTATCTCTACACCCAGAGACTGTAGGTCTCTGGGTTCAAGCGTCTTTACAGTCGCCTGCGTGCCAACGGGCATAAAAACAGGGGTATTTATCACCTTATTTCCGCGCAAGGTTAATTTGCCGACTCTGGCATTGCCATCTGTATGAGTAACCTTAAATCGCATTTTCTTTCGCTCCGCTTTTTAAAATATTTTGAATATATGCATTTTGAGGATTATATATTATTTTAAATATTTTGCTCCAATTATTTTGTTTTTTTGGTATATTATTAAGAGTTTCAATAAATTGTCGAAAATAGCTTTATATTCAATATAATATTTTTTACATCCCATAAGATAAGGATTTGAATATGGATTTTAAAAACTTAATAAAATCAGATTTTTTCTCTACTTTAATGGGTATTGTAGTACCGGCTTTTATTTTCATTATACTGATTTTTACTCTTTTTATGTTCAACAAAGAAGAAGGTAGTAAGCAGAGTGAAAAGCTGCTTTTTATCCAGAACCATTTAATTGAGTCCGCCAGCCGCAAAGTCATACAGATCCATTTGTACAATAATTCATCTTCAAATCTTAATCTTGAAATCGAAAAACTGGGTATTGAATTGGAACTGCAATTAGACACCTTATTTGCTTCCGTTAAGATTATGTTAAAGGGCGGGAAATTACTTGCTGATGGAGAACAACAATATTTTTCCGCGATTCCTAAAAAATATTATGACAAAGTTCAGAACATTAAGCGGCTGCTCAATACTTTTTCTAATATAAAACGTGATATTATTGCTTCTACGAATGCTGAAAAAAGTGAAGAAAATGTACGCGAATTGATCGGTATTAGTGGTCAAGTGGCCGTAAAATATCAAGCTATTTTACAAAATATAAAAAAAGCCAGTGAACGGGATCGCGTTTTATTCATCATCACGTTAATCTCAACCACACTCATTGTTATTGTTTGTCTGGTTATTTTTTCAAATTTTATCGTTCGTTTATTATCCGATTTACGTAAAGTCAGCAAATCCATGGTTAATCATATGCATGGATTTTCAGCAGGCCAAGCGGACTTGTCTTTTCGCTTGAACTATGGCAGTAAAAGTGCCGAGGTTGGCATCTTGGCAAATTCCTTTGATCAATTCATGGATTCCATACAGAATATCATTAAGCCAACTATAATGCTCACCACAACACTTCAGCACATCTCGGAACATCTCTCTTCCCTGTCTGAAGAAATCAGCGCTGCTACTGAAGAAGTTGCCAGTAATGTCTCCTCCGTGGCAACCAATGCCGAGCACCAACGTGAGCATACCACAAATTCAGCCAAAGCCATTCAAGACCAGTCCAAATCATTATACGAATTTTTATCCTCGCTGGACCAAGCCAGTAGTTTGGCCCGAGATACTCAGGAAACCGCTACCGGAAGTAGTCAAATTATTCAATCGGCTATTGAAAAAATATCCTTGCTATTTAATATTTTTGATAAAAACGTCCGTCAAGTCAGCGAACTCAGCGGTACTATCCAGGAAATTGATCAAGTCTTGGAAGTTATTACCCAAATTGCGGAACAAACCAATTTACTCGCTTTGAATGCAGCCATTGAAGCGGCTCGGGCCGGCGATGCCGGTCGTGGTTTTGCCGTAGTTGCGGATGAAATTAAAAAACTGGCCGAGGAATCCGCCGATGCAACCAAACAGATCGCGTCTCTGGTTCAACGCATTCAAACCGAGAATCGTGCAGCGGTGGACTCCATGACCGGTGGCACTAAAAATGTCACAGACGGACGCGAGTCCATGACCGGATCCGTAAAATCATTAACTACTATCGTCAGCTCAGTCAGTAATTTAGAACAGCGAGTTGCCTCCATGTCAACAGTTTCCCGCTCCCAACTGGAACGCATGGATGCGGTACAGTCCAACATGAGAGAAGTTATCACCTTTGCAGAGGACAATTCCTCGGCCCTGGAAGAAATCGCCGCAAGTATGGAAGAACTGAATAATTCCATGATGTCGGTCACAGCTAGTATTGAGGAAATTACTTCAGCTGCTTCCTCATTGCAAGAATCAACCGAAAGTATGAAATTGTAATTTTTCTGTCTGGAGGAGAATGCTATATTCCTGGTGTTGAAACTTATTTTTTGGGATTTCGCGCACTAATTAATTTTGTGTGTTTTTCACGTTGCCGGGGGGTGGCATAGTAGTGATTTTCTCTAAAGGGTCCGTTTTCTTTGATGAAAACCATATCCACTTGAGCCAGCGCGCCATCCAGGGGACGTATTTGTCCTCCGTATATATCATACGCGACAAATCCCTGTTTTTTCATCCAAGCGATCACGTCAAAAAACTGGGGGCCGTTTTTATAGAATTGAAAAAACGAAACTTCTAAAATAATCACTTCCGTCTCGGATAATATTCCGGCGGCTCCTTCTAAAACCAAAAGTTCTGCGCCCTGAGTATCAATTTTTATTAAATAAGGCCCTGGCATATTTTTCAGGCAGCATAGCGAATCCAGCCGGACCATAGGTACTTTTCTGGAAATCCCATCTACCTGTTTGCCTTCTGATTCTTTGAAAATTGTAGACCCGGACAGATCGGGGTGAACATTTATGGCTATAGTTCCATCACGATTCCCGGCGGCGGCCAGGACATATTCCGCTTTATATTGTTGCATTATCTTTTCCAGTACGGATTTATACTCTGCGAGCGGTTCTACCAGCAGATGGGTTGAATTGGGGAACTGCCGATATAATGAGTAGGTACCATAAGCCACCCCGACATCAATTACGGTTCTAGGATAAAAATTCATACGCGAAAGATGTTCAAGCGCTCCCCGCATATCATGCCGGGTGGATGATTTAATTTTATAAAAACCCATCCCATAAAAACGTAAAAGTTTTCTTATTTGAATTTTTAATAATTTCAGCATAAATGATAAATACCTTTTAAGTTATTTGTACTAATGTGTATATTCCTCTGAAATTGATTGTCTTTTTCAGAGCATTCCAGCCACCCTGCTAACTGAATAAAATTCCAAGGTTAAAATATACCACAGGTGGCCGGGAATCGATCAAATTTTCCGCTAATCTAAATGTCCAACCATTAAAAAACTCGAATTTTAAACTGGACCGAACTTTTCAATCTGAAATTATGGCAAATAATAATTTTATATAAATTTTCGGACGTACTTGCCCTGCGCGTCTCACCTCCGTTGTTTTTAGCTGCGCTATCTAGTGTAGTGTCCCGAATGGCACTAACTTGAGGATTTTTTCTTCCTTTTTTTACACCAATAGTAGTTTTTTCGCAAATTTCTAATGAAAATATATTTTGTATTATACAACACCACGTCAGTTATGCTCATTCACTTAATGTTGTGACTATAATGTCCATTTAACAATACCCATAGTAACAATAGTTATAACAGTAATAAGTATTAAAATAATTAGACTGATCAAACTGGTGCCGCCTTGGCGGCATATTATCTCTGATTTTTCCTTTTCATCCTGGATTTTTACTCTAATAGCGTTAACCATTCTTTTAGCATGCTTTAAATACATGGCATTTCCCCATAGCCCGAATATTATAAAAAATAAAAGCTCTGAAATTAAGCTGATATAAGAATGAGTAATTTCAGTAATGAAGGAAAGTAAAAATCCGAGGCAAAATGCAATACCAGCCAACAGGTACATTTTTCGATAAGCCAGCCAAAAAACGGGAAAAAGAAACGCAGCCCAATTCCAACTTATTTGGGTTTTTCGTTCTTGGCCAAGCTTCCAGCCATTAAAGTAGTAATTTGTTTCCACTTTGACAAAATCCATCATTTCATTTTCAGAAATATTACCAAGATTAATTACCGGCAGATTTATAATATCAATTGTGGTTTTAGTTTTTTTATCACTGAATTTCGAATTCAAGGGCGGAAAATTATTTTGCATGAGTATATTCCTTCGGTAAAAAAGCGTATTGTCAAAATCCACCACAGAAAACACCGGAAAATTGTTTGATATTAAAATCCGTCAGACAGCATCGTTGGAATTTATAGTTTGTCATTCCGGCATGCTTTCAGC
>JAGLMY010000268.1 GCA_023139775.1 bacterium | reverse complement strand
CGCTAACCATGGGATACGTTTTATTATGCATTTTTATCTGAGCCTGAAACCGGATGTGCCTGGTTGCTGCTGGGATCAAGGATGCCATAAAAGAAAGGCGGGTAGCACATGGATATAATAGATCAGACATTTGAATCAGAGATACTTAAATCCGAAACACCGGTTTTGGTCGATTTTTGGGCTTCCTGGTGTGTGTCGTGTCGAATGTTGATGCCGGTGGTAGAAGAATTTAGTCAAGAATTTACCGGGCTGGTAAAAGTCTGTCGCTTGGATGTGGATGAAAATCCGGCTACCACCGAACGGTTTGCCATTCACTCGATTCCTTCACTCCTGTTTTTTAAAAATGGACGTTTGGTTAATCAAATCATTGGAACCTGTACCAAGTCCAAATTAGTTGCTATGGCCGAAGAGGTGATAAAGAAGTAATGTCGGGAAATGTATCTGATACTCAAACGCAAATTTACGATGTAATCATCCTTGGCGCCGGACCGGCCGGCTTAACGGCCGGTATGTATGCAGTAAGAGCAGGGCGTTCAGTAGTTCTGATTGAACAATTTTCGCCGGGCGGACAAGCTGCTACTACCTGGCAAGTGGATAATTATCCGGGAATTCCGCATGTCAATGGCGCTGAGCTCATGCTTAAAATGGACGCGCAAGCCCGGGAACTTGGTTTGCAGATTGTGAATGACCAAGTGACAGGACTCGTGCCGGGCAAAATGCCTACAGTGGAGTGTGCGGCCCGGAAATATCAAGGTAAAAGTGTAATTATTGCAACCGGTGCGATCCCCAAAAAAATAGGGATACCTGGTGAAGATAACTATCGCGGACGCGGTGTATCCTATTGTGCCACTTGTGATGGCGCCTTTTTTCGTGATGTGCCGGTAGCGGTAGTGGGTGGCGGCAATACGGCTTTGGAAGAGGCTGAGTTTCTGACGCGTTTTGCCTCCAAAGTCTATTTAATTCATCGACGTATTGAATTCCGAGCAGATAAAATAATACAAGAGCATGTTCTGAAAAATCCTAAAATTGAGGCGGTCACGCCTTTTGTGCCATATGCCATTGAGGGCAAAGACACAGGAGTAACCCGGGTAACCATTGGTCCGAAAAATGAGAAAGCTACTCAGCACCTTGATATAAAAGGGATTTTTATATTTGTCGGATTAATTCCTCAAACCGATTTTGTCAAAAGTGTGCTGGATTTGGATAAAGACGGCTATATTCAAACCCAGCCCAACCTGCAAACCAAACAACCTGGTATTTTTGCTGTGGGTGATTGCCGGGCCAATGAGGTCAAACAGATCGTGGTCGCAGCCGGTGAAGGCGCCAGGGCAGCAGTCCTGGCGGATCGTTATATTAATTAGAGAAAACATAATCTGCCCATATTCATAGGCTGTAAATGTCCTGAAGTATTCCTAAAAACTCCTTTTTTTACATAATTTTATCCAAATTTGCTATTCAAGATAAATTATAAAATGTTTGTATGCCCTATTATTCAGTTAATTTTAAAATTTGACTTCCGATACTGGATAAGTTGATACTATTCGGCCTTTTTTTGGGGGTGCTGAAATGAGATTCAGTGAAAATGGGGGCGTTCCTATCATATTCTAATGACGTATCCCGTATTCCGAAATGTAGAAAAAATTTTATAAGAATTAAGGTCGAAAATTTTTGGCAATACTAAAAACAGCAAAGGAGTTAACTATGAAATTGTTTGAAATTCTAAATAAACACTCCGATTCGGTAATCGATCAAATTGCCGGCGACAAAATGGATGAGTCAGCTTCGCTAAGGCTGCCGAGAAATATTGTCCAGCAGGAGGTAATATCAGCTCTATCGTCGTTAAGTTATATTGGATCAAAGCTAAATACATCAAAACCTCCTACGTACGCAATTTTGAAGGTTTTGTTAGATTCAGAGGG
>JAGLMY010000267.1 GCA_023139775.1 bacterium | reverse complement strand
TATTTGTCAAATCCACTTGCTCATTTTTCGTAACAGGTCAGTGAAGCGAGAAAGAGATATGGTCTGCTGATTTATTTTTTCCCAAAGGGAAAACGCGCTCTTACCCAGCCGGATACAAAATTCTAAATAAGTTAGCTGTTCGGCAATTTTGAATTTGCACATCCGGAGGCAAGTCGCGTCCCTGGGAAAAAATAAATCAGCAGACCATATGTCTTTCTCGCTTCACTGACATGATACAAATGAATTATGCTCAACTATTTTCCCTGATCAATCGCCAAGTTAACCAGTTTGTCAGCTTTGGTATTCTCGTGACGCGGAATATGGGTGATTTCCCATTCTGAAAATTGTTGGAGCTGCTGTTGCGTTTTTTTCCACAAGGGCCGCAAACCCGGATGGCGCACTTTGTATTGTCCATTGACCTGCCGAACAATCAATTCGGAATCGAGTCTTATTTTCAGAGAACGGATGTTGTGTTTTCGAGCTAAAGCCAGACCGATCAGCAAACCTTGATACTCAGCCACATTGTTGGTGGTATCACCTAAGTACTTCTTGGCTTCCGCCAGTAGCTGCCGTTGGGCATCCAAGAGCACTGCCCCGGCTCCGGCAGGTCCGGGATTGCCTCTCGCGCCGCCATCACAATACAGATATCCTCCGCTCATTTAGGCGTACTCTTTTACTGCCTGATGAATGGCTAAAATCGAATCCAGCAGTTTGGAAATTTCATCCAGCTTAATCATCGTCGCACTGTCCGAAAGGGCCAGGCCGGGATCCGGATGTGTTTCTATAAATATCCCGTCAATGCCTGCTCCGGCTGCTGCGCGTGCCAGTACCGGAACAAATTCGCGCTCACCGCCGGACTGTTCACCACCGCCCGGTAATTGCACACTATGCGTGGCATCAAAAATAACCGGATAGCCAAACTTGCGCAAAATGGCCAAAGAACGCATGTCCACAATCAGGTTGTTGTAGCCAAACGCAAAGCCTCTCTCAGTAACCAAAATGTTTTTATTGTAAGCAGCCACTTTCTCAATTGCCCGGCCCATGTCCAGAGGCGCCATAAATTGGCCTTTTTTGATATTCACTGCTTTTCCGGTCTTAGCCGCAGCAGTCAAGAGCTCGGTCTGGCGCGATAAAAAAGCAGGGATCTGCAAACAATCCAAATACTCACCCGCTTTTCTTGCTTCCTCCGGTGAATGTACATCTGAAAGGACCGGAATCCGAATTTCGTCCCGTACTTTTTTCAAAATGTTCAACCCGGTTTCCAAACCCGGTCCGCGATAGGATCCCAAAGAGGATCGATTGGCCTTGTCATAGGAAGCTTTGAAAATAAATTGAATCTCTTTTTGTTCGGCAATGGCTGCCAAGGTCTTGGCAATGGCCAGCGTCTGTTCCTCATTTTCAATAACACACGGTCCGGCAATAAGCACAAAACTATCCGGTAAAATAGTGAGTGCTCCCACGGTAATGGAATTTTGCACGTTACTTCCCTTTCTTCGCTTTGGGCCTATTTTTTTTCGCCCGGCTTTTCTTTGGTTGTTTATAATTCCCGGCAGCTTTTATAAAATCCTTAAAAAGCGGATGCGCGGCAGTTGGTTTGGACTTAAATTCCGGATGAAACTGGGTGGCCACAAACCAGGGATGATCCGTGATTTCCAGCATTTCAACCAGACTGCCGTCCGGCGACAAACCTGAGAAGACCATACCTAATTTCCCAAAAGCTTCCCGGAATTGGTTGTTTACTTCGTAGCGATGGCGATGACGTTCAAAAATAATTTTTTCTCCATAGGCTTTGGCGGATATGGTCTTGGAAATCAATCTGCAGGGATATGCCCCTAAGCGCATAGTTCCGCCCAGATCCTTGATACCTTGCTGCTCAGTGAGCAATGAAATAACCGGATATGGGGTTTGATCATCCATCTCCGTGGAATGTGCCTTTTTTAGGCCAACGACATTACGCGCAAATTCCACCATGGCACAATGCAGACCAATACAAACCCCAAAAAAGGGGATCTTATTTTGCCGGGCATACTTAACTGCCATGATCTTCCCTTCAATCCCACGGCTGCCAAATCCTCCTGGAACCAAAATGCCTTGACAGCTTTTAAGTTGGGCTAAAGTTTCGGCCTGCCGGCCGGAAATTTGATCGGCATCCAACCAAGCAATTTCAACTGCTGCACGATTGGCAAAACCACCATGCGTAAGAGCTTCTTTAATACTTTTATAGGCATCCTGGACAGCTATATATTTTCCCACCACACCGATTTTTATTGTCCGCGGCGGACTGGCAGCTAAATCAACAATGCGTTTCCAGCGTTCCATTTTTGGCGGTCTGGATTTCAGCCCCATTTTTTTTAAAGCAATTTCATCAAATTTCTCTTTTTGGAACATCAGCGGAACTTGATAAATCGTCTTTACATCAATGGCTTGGATAACCGAATCCGTGCCGACATTACAGAAGAGAGATATCTTGCTTTTCATCTCCGCGGTCAATGGCTGTTCGGTACGGCAAACAATAATATCCGGTTGTATCCCAATAGAAAGCATTTGCGAGACTGAATGCTGAGTGGGCTTGGTTTTCAATTCGCCGGCAGCACGGATATACGGAACCAAAGTCAGATGAATATTAAGAGCATTCTCTTTGCCTACTTCCAGGCGAAATTGCCGAATAGCTTCCAAAAACGGCAAACTCTCAATATCACCAATCGTACCGCCAATTTCGATGATCGCAATATCCACATTTTTTTGCTGCGCCACTTTGCGCATACGATCTTTGATTTCATTGGTGATATGAGGCACCACCTGTACGGTTTTGCCCAGGTAATCACCGCGCCGTTCTTTCTTGATAACAGCATCGTATATTTTGCCGGTAGTTACATTACTGCGTTTGGTTATTTCGGCATTGGTGAAACGTTCGTAATGACCCAGATCCAAATCCGTTTCAGCGCCATCTTCAGTCACATACACCTCGCCGTGCTGAAACGGACTCATGGTGCCCGGGTCAACGTTGATGTAGGGGTCCAGCTTGAGCATCGTCACCTTGAGGCCACGTGTTTCAAGCAGACTGCCGAGGGAGGCCGCTGCGATGCCCTTGCCCAATG
>JAGLMY010000266.1 GCA_023139775.1 bacterium | reverse complement strand
ATGGCTGGCCTACGCTTCCCCGGTCAACGCTTCACGTGCAGCCTCGCGGCCACCCGCGCATGACTTGGGGCCATGATGGATCAGCTAGTCCTTTCATGTAAGGGACTTGACTTCGGCTGAGCTCAGTCGAAGCCTCACCCTTTACTCTATGCCGGTTTATCCCGGCGCTTTCACAACGTCCCCGTTCATCCGTTCACGTGGAATCGCCCCTACGATCGAAGAAGCGGGCGCACTCCGTGCGCCCCTACACATATTAAATTTCACTTCACGCAGCGAAAATTACCACCCCGGGCCTCTGTATTCGTGCTCTTTATCATCATCCTGGGGCAGATCATTTTTCACATTGCTCTCTTGCGCTTCTAAAGAACGCAGGGTTCGCAGCGCATCTTCCTGGGACATGCCTTTTTCCCGGTTACCCTGCTGTTCTTCTGAGGTACTGGGTTTGTCATTTTTATTCCGGCGCTGGGCCGTGTTCTCCTGCGCTTCGGAAGGTGGCGCCTTATCATTTTTTCGGCCCTGGGCATCCTGCCGGTCAGGCCCGGGTTTGTTGGCTCCGCTGCCCGGATCCTGTCCCTGCTCCTGTCCTTGCGATTTTTGCTGTCTCCGGGCGGCCTGTCGCGTACGTTTTTTTATTTCACGCAAGATTAATTCCAAATTGTATCGGGCATCATCATCCTGAGGATTTAAAAGCAACACCTGCTTAAAACCGTCCAGGGCTTCCTGCCATTTCTCCGCCGCGCCCTTTTTAATACCAATATAAAAGGCCGTGTACCCCAAGTTATACCAATTATCCTGGAGCAAGGTTCCTTTGGCATACGGCAATGCTCGCGCAAAAGAGCTATATGCTTGATCGTATTTATGCTGTGCCAGTTGCGCACAGCCCAGGTTGTATTCGGCCAAGGCGTCTCCGGTGCGTTCTTCTCTCGCTTCATTAAAGACCCGCTCTGCTTCCACCAGATCCTCTTTTTCGTATACTTCCACCCCACGATTAATTAGCTTGCGCGAGGCCTGCGCAGCACTGGGCAGGAGCAGAACCAGAATCAAGCCAATTACTTTTGTGATTTTCACATAACTCAGCAGGTCTTTCCAGGAAGGTCCGCCCACGCGCCGTCCTAATAGTAGTTCCCAAATTAATAATAGCATGGCGATCATCGCGGCCATGGGATAATAGTCTTTCCAGATCAGATGGCTTTCTGAATACAATTCGATTTTTTCCAACTTGTTCAATTCGTGTACCAGAAGGTCCTCTTCCTCTCCTCCGGAAGTAAGCTGGACATAGGTCCCCTTGCCTACACCGGCCATTTTCTTCAGGGTCTTGTCTTGCAAGCGCGTGATTGGCGGGTTTTTAGAGAGCTTTGCTTTCTTCTGCTGCGGACCGTTCTGCCATTGCGATTCCATTGGCGCGCCGTCTTCGGTCCCAACGCCCAGGCAATAGGTGCGTATGCCGGCTTTAGCTGCTTCCGCTACCTTCTGAAACGGAGCGCGTCCGAAATTTTCACCATCACTAAAGACCACAACCGCGCGATGCCGGGCGCCGGTACGTTGAAACACAGCTATCGCTTCTTCCATGGCATTGCCCAAATCAGTCCCTGGAATCGGTAGCGTACTGGTTTGCAAGGAGTTGATTAATAATTTTAAGGTGCCGGTATCTTGGGTGGTTGGGCAATTCAAGAAAGCATTGCCCGCAAACAACAGCAGGCCTATACGATGATCGGATAAATTGTCCACCAAGTACAGCATGGCACGGCGTACGCGTTCCAAACGTGAAGGGCTGACATCTTTGGCGTTCATGGAGCGGGAGGTGTCGATCACGAAGATGATATCCAAGCCCTGGGATTTAATCTCTTTCCGGGTAAGCGCCATCTGCGGTCTGGCCATACCAATGATCATGCTGGTCACGGCCAAAAGAATAACGATCCTGCCTATCAGTTGTTTGGCAGGACTGTTCTGCCTGGTCAAGAGCAGTGACAAGCGCGGTCCGGTAAATTTCTGAAGACGCGTGCGGTCCTGACGCGTAATCCACCAATTGCCCAATATAAAGAGTGGGAGCAGCCAGAGCAGATACAACATTTCAGGAAAAGCAAAGCGAAACATTTTTACTCCTGGTGGGCGAGGACACCTCGCCCTTACAATTATATATTGCTTTTCTCTGCGACCTCTGCGTCTCTGTGGTGAGTGCCTTTACGCTGGGAGACGGCGGTGCAGCATACGTACAATCAGCACTTCTATGGCTAACAACAGTACGGCCAAAAATATAAATATATATCCCACATCACGCTTGCTGGTATATTTTTCCGAATGCAAACGTGAATGTTCCAACATGTGTATTTCGGCATAAATCTCGCGCAACTTATTTTTGTCAATAGCGCGAAAATACTTCCCGCCTGTTATATCTGCAATTTTAATCAGGGTTTCTTCGTCCATTTCTTCAAAATAAACAGAGCCGTCGGCTTTGAGCAACAGGGTCTTTTCACCGGCGGAATTTTTAACCAGAATAGGCGCACCACCGGGCTGACCCATGCCGATAGTATATATCCGCATATCCAAAGCCGCTGCCACCTCAGCGGCTGTTAACGGATCCAGGCGACCCGCGTTATTTTTGCCATCGGTCAGTAAAATAATCACTTTGGCTTTGGCCTCTGAGTGTTTTAAACGATTGGCTGCGGTTGCTATGGCCATACCAATCGCAGTCCCATCAGACGTCATCCCGATCTGCAAGTAGTCCAACAGATTCAACAAAACATGATAATCCAGGGTTAAAGGACACACCGTAAAGGCCTGTGCAGCAAAGGCAATGAGTCCCAGGCGATTCTCATTTTCCTTGGCCAAAAATCGCTTTAGCTCCTCTTTTGCTGCTTGCAAGCGGTTTTGGGGTTCAAAATCCCGCGCTGACATGCTGCCGGAAATATCCAATGCCAGCATAATATCCAAACCACTGGCTGATAAGCGCTGCACACTCTGGATTTGCTGCGGCCGGGCTGCCGCAATAATCAATACCATGACAGCTGCCAGACGCAACTTTTCCCGCAAACCGCTGCCTGGCCTACGACCGCCTTGAAAGACCGCTTTTACTGACTCGGCTTCCGGATACAGAACGGTCGCCGGTCGTCCCCAGCCGCGGCGGCGCAGAAACAGAATCGCCGGAATCAACAGCAACAATAATAAAACAAGCGGAAAACCAAATGTCATCGTTGTCCTTCTTTCCCATACGACACCGTATCTTCTTGCTTGGTTAGCGCTATAATTTCTCTGGCCAGGCCGTGTGCTTCGGCCACCTGCCGGTAATCCACCGCTTCCTGCGCAAATTTGACCAGGTCTGTTTGCTGCAAGAGTTTGTTAATTAATTCCCGCCGCTTGGCTTCTACTCCCAAACGCATCAGTTCTTCTACAATTGCCTGGCGTGACATTTCCAAAGCGGAAAATTGATATCGATTGGCAAGGTAGTGACGGATAATGCGTGAGAGTTCAGTAAAGTACTTATCGCTCTTGGTGGCCTCGGCCACCAGGCGGGATTTACCCAAGGCCTCCAACTTTTTCCTGGCTTCCAAATGCGCAGGCGGTTTGGGCGGTTCTTTTCCGGGCCGGCGCTTCCAACCACGGGCTACCCAAACTGCCAAGAGTATTAGCCCCGCGGCCAGACTAACGATCACAACCGTGTTACTCGCTCGCTTAGGTGCTCGAGGATCAATCAATGAAAACCCGGTCTCCGGATACATGCTCCGGATCCCGATTTGCCTTGGCATACTCTGAGCTGTGGCCGTCGTACCTTGGGCCCACGAAAAGCGTACGGTCTGGGCGGGAATAATAATTTCTTCCAGTGCAAAAACGGCCAAGCAATAGATGCTCTGGCGTGCTATGTATCCCTCGTGTCGTTTGCTGACATCCTTTTCCTGATATTCCAGAATATGGCATTCCGGAAAAATCCCGGTCATGCCGGGTAAGTGCACATATCCATTTTGCGCGCCGGCTGTGATAACAAAACGAAAAGGTTCTCCGCATTTTACCAGCCGGGTATTGACCACCGCATCCACCCAATATGGTTCCATAGCCCCGGCCTTGGGCGCCAGAACGTGGCCGGCTCCTAAAAGTAATACGATCATACTGAGTGTGTATAGTAATCGCCCTACCATCAGCAACCTACTAATTTTTGTCTGCGAGTTCTGAAAAATTGTATTAATGGCAGGATATACGATTTGTCGGTAAACAGATCAATGGCATCCACATTGTATTGGGCAAAATAATTTAAGCGTGTCCGGGCCCGGGCTTTGGCATAGCGCTCGTACTCGCGCCGGTGTTTTTCTTTGCGCAGATCCACTTCCGCTTCAGCTCCGGTCTCCGGATCTGTTAAACCTATCCACCCCAAGGGGGGCAATTCATATTCGCGTTTGTCGTTCATAACAATTGCAACACAATCGTGCTTGCGCTGCGCCACTTTCAGGGTGGTGGTAAAATCCGTAGCATAGAAATCCGATATTAAAAATACGATGCTGCGCCGGCGCAGGCCGCGCGCTAAAAATTCCAGCGCGCAGTTTAAATTCGTTTTACGCTGAGTCGTGCGGTGTGCCAGCACTTCGGTGATAATACGCATTACATGTTTGCGCCCTTTGCGCGGCGGCACAAAACGTTCCCGTTGGTCGGAAAAAAGTAAGAGTCCAACCCGATCATTATTTTTAATCGCAGAAAATGCCAACAGTGCCGAGATCTCGGCTGCCAGTTCTGCTTTGCTCTGATAGCCGGACCCAAATGCCGTGGAGGCAGAAACATCCACAGCCAATACCATGGTCAATTCACGTTCCTCGCTGTAGCGCTTCACATGCAAGCTGCCGGTCCGGGCAGTCACATTCCAGTCAATGGTACGTACATCATCCCCGCGTTGGTAATTCCGCACCTCGTTAAATTCAATCCCTTGTCCTTTGAAAACACTGTGGTAGGCACCGGAAAAGATATGGTTGACCATGGCACGAGTGGCAATCTCAATGCGCCGGACGCGCTTTAATAATTCCTGCGGTGTGGTGGCTGGCTCTGTAACGGGCATAATAACCTACTAATAAAATAAATATCAAAATCCGAATATCGAAATTCGAAACAACTATAAATGACTAAAAGTCAAATCTCTAAACGTTTTAGTCTTGCCTTATTTAGAATTTGTTTCGAATTTCGATATTCGTGCTTCGTATTTGCTTTTCGCTCTTCCTTATGGTATTTCCACTTTTTCCAAGATCTTGCTCACCAGCTGTTCTGCGGTAACCTCTTCCGCCTCTGCCTCATAGGTCAGAATCAACCGGTGCTGCAACACGTCCATCGCAATGGCATGTACATCCTCCGGAGCCACATAGCCTCGTCTGTGCAAGAAGGCATGCGCCCGGGCGGCCTGGGACATAAACAAAGACGCGCGCGGCGAAGCACCGTACTGGATGTGCGGTTTCATCTCTGCCAAGCCGAATTGTTCCGGCTGCCGGGTGGCCATCACGAGGGTCACAATGTATTGCTCAATTTTTTCATCCATATAGCACTCACCCAGCACTTGCCTCGCTCTGAGAATTTGGTCAGGTGTGGCTTTGGGCTGCACTTCCACGGGTTTACCACGTGCGTGCCGGCGTACAATGTCCAACTCCTCGTGCATGACCGGGTAATCCACCTTGATTTTCAACATAAAACGATCGATCTGCGCTTCCGGTAAGGGATAGGTTCCTTCCTGCTCAATCGGGTTCTGGGTAGCCATCACCAAGAATGGTTCTTCCAGGGGATAGGTAGTATCCCCAATGGTGACCTGCCGCTCCTGCATGGCTTCTAAAAGCGCGCTCTGTACTTTAGCGGGTGCCCGGTTGATTTCATCAGCCAGAATCAGATTGGCAAAAACCGGACCATGCTTGGGAATGAATTCCTGTTTCTTTTGATCAAAGATAAGGGTGCCTAAAATATCCGCCGGCAACAAATCCGGAGTAAATTGTATACGTTGGAAACTGGTACAAATAGTCGCTGCCAGGGTTTTCACAGCCAAGGTTTTGGCCAGACCTGGTACTCCTTCAATAAGAATATGTCCGTTGGCCAGCAGGCCGATTAACATGCGTTCGATCATGATTGGTTGTCCAACAATGACTTTTTCCATTTCTGCGCGTATATCTTCCATAAAAGCGCTCTCGTTTCTTATCCGTTCGTTTGTTTTCTGAATATTTTTATTCATACCAAAACTCCATTATATTGCTTTATCATTTCATCAATTCCATTTTTTGCCGGACTTTTTTAATGTTTTCCCGGGCTTTTTTATTTTGGGGATCAATGTCCAAAACCAATTCCCAGGCTTGGAGCGCTTTGGTATAATAGCCTTTGGCATAGACTTTGACGCCCTTGCGATAAATCTCGTCCACAATTCCCTTGTTTTCGCGCTTGATTTTTTCCCAAGCCTCCAATGCTTCTTCGTTGGTGGGGTCAATGTTCACGATATCACGCAAAGCGCTCAAGGCTCCCATCGTGTCTCCCTTGGATTGGGCCAACGCTGCTTCACGTTTGGCTTTTTTGACTTTCACAGCATGGCGTTTTTTCGCTACATTTAATTTGTGCTGGGCTTCACGATGTTCCGGCTCAAATTCCAGAATCAATTCAAATTCCTTGATCGCTGTGGAATACTCCCCGTGATCCATCATTTGACAGCCCTGCAAGTAATGCTTTTGAATAGCGGCACGAATAGATTGTTGCGCTTTGGAAGATCGTTGCTGTCTGGACGCGGGAACTTTATACCTTGAAGTCATATCCACAGGTTGATACGCCGGCAAAGCTTTGCTGCCAGCTGCGGTGACTGCCGGCGGTAACGGCGCTAAGGTGCGTTGCGCTTGCACACCCCGCAGGGCTTCTTTGGCTTCCGGATACCCGGGAATAATTCGAATGGCCTCTTTGTACTCTGCGGCCGCTTCCAGGGGGGTGTTCTCGCGTTCGTACTTGCGGCCACGCTTATAGTGGTCCTTGGCTTCCTTGACCAGTGCTTCAAGTGTGTTCTCTTTCGAACTGGTTTGAAATCTTCTCTGCCGCGCCAAATCACGTTTGGCCCAGACTAAAACACGCCGCGCTTTGATCATGTCCGGATTTAAAGCCAGCGCTCGCTGATACTCACGTATGGCTTTGTGGTATTTCTGATCCGTTTGATATTTTTTGCCCAGCTTAAAGTGCTTAAGCGCTTTTTGCTTTTGCTGATTGCGTTCTTCTTCGCTCTCGTCCTCTTCGACGGCGCTCTCCCAACCGGTGTTGTCTTCGTATTCATACTCTGCTGCCGGAATTAAATTGGCTCCCGGCCCGATCAGGGTTATACAAATCATTAAACAAAAAAAATTTATAAAAAAATTATTGAACATTTTATTCCTCATCCGCGGCTTCAACCCGTGAATATAAAAGGTGTGTTTTATCTGTCCTGAGTTTACCACCCGCGCTTATCAGCGTCAATTATTGTATTCAAGGGCGGTCTTGGCTCTGAGGGTGAAAATGTGAATATGCGCAAAGTGCCACTGGAATAATTTCCTACCCAGGCTTCATAGCGGTCCTGGTCCTGGAAAACTGCAACTGCCACAGGATGGCTTTGGGAAGACCAGGTACCTAAACAAACCAGGTCGCTGGTTCTAAATACCTGCAGGGCGTTCCCCTTGTAACAGGTCGCAAATAACAACTGCGCATCATATGAAAGTACTATGGTTCGGGGCTGTGGTTTGGTCTGCGCTTTGGCAACCATCCGGTTTTCCGATAAATCATATTTTTTAAGTTGAGCTGAACGATTCAGGGATAAGTACAGAACTTCATCCTTTACTACCACGTGACGCGGATTAGTCCCAACGCTTATCCGCTGCTTTTCTTTCCAGTCCGGTATGCCGTATTTACTGATATAACTGCTTCCCATCTGAGAAATAAATAGGGAACCGGAATCCGGTGTTACTGCCAAGCCTCGGGGAATTGGAAAGTGTCCCAATTGCTTGATCACTGACCAGTCTTTGGCTTCTGAGCTTTGAATGTCAATTACGCTCACTGTGCCGGAATGCCAATTGGAAACAAACAAGTACTTGTTGTCAGGTGTGGCGGTAATCACTTTTGGTGTTGCGCCGGTCTTAATCCACAGCAAGCGTACGCGCTGCTTGTGCCAGTTTGCCGCTTTCGGATTTCCGACATAGGGCAGAAGTGTATATAAAAACGCGTCCTTAAAAGGACGCCCGTCCACTGCTGTATCCAGACCGCGCAGATCCCATACGACCACGCCGCCGGCATTATGCAATGATATCCATAGATACCTGTCTTGGTGTGTGAAATGCGCTTCAACCGGCTTTTCCTGAAACGAACGGATCCGGCGCTTGGTCCGGTAATTAAAACCCGTTCCCCGGTGAGGTACGAATACCAGTTTGCGTTCCAACCGTCGCGCGCTGCGGGCATATTCATATACGCTCATTCCCTCCAAGTTGACCGAATAAACACGGCTGCCATCCTGATTGAGCACCACAGCTTTAACGCCCGTAGCGGCTGCTAAAGTTTCTTCCTGAACAGACTCTAAAGCTGATATTGGTGTCCTGCACGGGGTTGGTACGGGGCTGGACGCGGGAGCGCTTTTGGGAATAATTTGTTGTACCGGCGCGGGCGTAACCGGCTCAATCTGCTGAGCCGGCAGACCGGCACAGCCGGTGAGTCCAAGGAGTAAAAGATAGCTCGCGAGGAAGAGCCAACTACCGGCTGTTGCTTTTCTCCGGTTAAAGATCATAACCATTCGGTCTTGAACGGTCCGAGGAAAATAGGGCACAGCGCGTTGTGCCCCAACCCTTGGATTTGTGTCTTTTTATATTCATTACAGCTTATCATCCATATCTTCAATATCACTTAACAATTTATTTAAATTGTCATCCCCACCCGGCAGGTTCGGTTGCTCAGTCGTTTTCTCAGTTGTCGGAGAATTCGAATCATCGTATTCATCCATCTTGCCCATAAACGAGGTTAAATCATAGGGAGACTCATTATACGTGCTGGTTTGGGCTGCGGCTGTCTCCGGGCTTTCTACGGGTTTGACTTCATAACGTTCCAAGGTGTTTGTTTCCGGTTCCGGTACACTGTTGGCAGTGAACTCTTCGGTTCTGGAGAGTGTAACCACAGTCTCGTTTCCTTTGTCCGGCAGGCCGCGCAGGGTAACCGTACTCTGATGTAAATCCAGAATACGCCGAATGATCGGAAAACGCAATCCGGTCCCGGCAATATCCGGTCCGACCTTGGAATCAGAATCATGAAATTCAGAAAATACGATTTCAGCTTGCCGGGGATCCAGCGGTTGTCCTTCGTCTCTGATTTTTACCACAATATCAGTCATGGTCTCTGTTCCGGTAATAATCACCTCACCCCCGACCGGTGTAATCTTCACCGCGTGTTGTACCAGAGTAATAAAGACCTGTCCCACACGGTCGCTATCAATCATAACCGACGGCAACGGAGTTTGCATTTCTTGGATAATTTTTACTTGCTTGTTATCCGCTTGGGGTTGGCTGTTTAAAACTACGTCCTGAATCATGGAAACCACATCTGTTTTAGCGCGGCAAATATGAATCACACCGCTTTCCATATGTGAAATCTCCAAAAGATCGTTAAACTGTCTTTCCAAACGGGCGCTTTTGTTAATCACCAATCCCAAAAATTCTTGTTGGGTGTCTGTGATCTTTCCATTTTCCGAAGAAAGAATAGAGGAAATATAATTTTTGATTACCATCAGCGTAGACTTCAAATCATCAGATATGCCGAAAATCGCTTCAATGCGCAGCTTTCCCTCTTCTTTAACGGAAGCCATTAGCGCCTCGGCTTGCGCCGTAGCGTCTGAAGGTGTTGGTAGTGGCGCTTCGGATTCCGGAGCAAGCGCGGCCGCCGCCTGGGCGGACTCCAGGGATTGGTTTAATTCCTGAGTGTACATTGTTAACTCTTCTATCTTTTGGCTGAGCTCCTGGTTTTGAACTAAGGCCCGGTCATAGGTCTGATGCAATTCATCCAATTCGCTTTTCATCTGCGTTAGGGCCTGAGCCGTGCGAGCTGCTTCCTCTGCCTCCAGGTTATCATAAGCGGTCCCCCCGGGTTGCGCTGGACGCGCTTGCACGCGTTCCACCATCTGGTTGATTAAATCCGTGAGCTTCTCCCACTCCCCGCCACTGGGCGCTTGCACGTATTGCAGCTCTTCTCCGGTTTGAAGCATACCCAACAATTGGCGGTTCACTTTTTTCACACCACTAGGCGACCCCCCGCTAAAGAAAAACATCAGGATCAAACTTAATAGCGCAATGCCGCTCAAGCCGATAATAATCACCGGATCCTTCAGCACTGCTTCACTGGCAAAGTTGGACCCAACCACGCGATCAGTGCCAAGCACTTCGAGCAGAGTAAATATTTTCAGCTTGGACACCCGCGTTGGCCTGCTGACCAAAATATAACTGGTGTTTTCCCATTTGGCTTTAAACTGCCGGGCTTCCGGCTTTTTTAACAGCGCTTCCATGGTTTGTAAATTTTTACCCAACAACGCGCCTATATTTTTAGGAAATTTTTCTTTAGGGCCTTGGGTCAAACGTTGCCCCTGGTTGGTGACCACCATGGTTTTAAAGCCGCCTTTAGGCGTTATTTTTTTCATATCCTCTTTCGTAAACGCAACCTCCGCCTGGAGTACTCCCAGAAAAACGCCGCGATCCGAGAGACAGGGAATGGTAAACTGCAAGCGCGCCAGTCCTGAGGCTTGTTCTATAAAATGAATGGCTGTTTTCCGAAGTGAGGATGCTTCCTTAAAGGCTGGTGTGGGAGCAATTGTTGAGAGCGGTTTCTTTTTCCAGGTCCAGGTTTGCACAACGCCTTTCTCATTGGTCAGTAAAGCGCCGGTCCAATATTTATATTTTTTTGCTGCCTGTAGCATGACCTGTTTTTTGGAATTCCAAGCAGCGGCTTTACGTAAGGTCTTTTTGTCAGCTACCGCCTCAATTTGTTTTTGGCGCTGTGTAATGAGTTGATTAAAGCGAACAACGGTTTGTTTGGCCGCGACTAAAACTTGCGCGCCTTTATCTTCCTCAAAACGTTGCAATTCCATCTCATTAAGGCGGTTTTGCAACATTTGAACTGATTCGGATTTGACTTGGTCCTGGTAGTAAAATAATGCCGTAGTCCCGGCCAAGGCCAATATCAAGACAAAACTCGCTCCAATCCAGGCCTTAAATTTCACGGCCCCTCCCCCTTTTTTAAAGACTGTGTTGCCCTGCCAAAAATGAAGACAAGCAAGACTAAAATACCACAGGCATGCGCCTGTGGTATTTTATATTTGTGGATCTTTTTCCTCGTCTTTGATTGCTACTCTGGCAACAGCGCTAACATAATCTGTTGGAGACATGCGAATCACCCGCACACCCTGAGCATTACGTCCCACCATGTTGATGTGCTTCAATGGTGTCCTGATCAAGGTTCCGGTCGAAGTGATCATCATCAATTCGTCCGCATCCGAAACCGACATAATGGTAACGACTTTTCCGTTGCGGTCGGTTTTCTTAATATTGAGCAGACCTTGTCCGCCACGGCTTTGCCGACGATAGGCGTCCAATTTAGTGCGTTTGCCAAAACCTTTGGTGGTAACCGTCAACAAGCTCTGCTCTTTCGAGGTAATTTGCATACCCACCACTTTGTCTTTGTTCTTCAGGGAAATTCCCCTGACACCCTTTCCGGTTCGACCGATTTCACGGATGCTTACTACGGAAAAACGAATCGCTTTACCCAGTTGGGTGGCAATGACCAGATCCCTCTCATCCGTGGTTTCCAACACCTGGATGAGATTGTCGCCTGCGCTTACGGTTAAGGCAATAATACCACCTGCTCGAGGATTTGAATAGGCGGTTAAGCGTGTTTTTTTTATCAGGCCTTGTTCGCTTGCCATGACTAAAAAGCGGTCTTCGCTAAATTCTTTGACCGGAACAATAGCTGCAACGGTTTCGTTCTGTTGCAAACGAACCAAGTTGATAATCGCTTTGCCGCGCGAAGCGCGTGCCGCTTCCGGAATTTCGTACACCTTCAGCCAATAGCAGCGTCCCTGGTTGGTAAAGAATAAAATATAATGATGCGTGGAAGCGACAAACAGGTGTTCCACAAAATCATCGTCCTTGCTTCCCATACCCATAACGCCTCGACCGCCGCGTCGTTGCGCGCGATAGGTGGAAACCGGCAAGCGTTTGATGTATCCTTTGTGAGAAATGGTAATCACCATATCTTCTTCTTCTATTAAATCCTCGACCGAGATGTCCTGCAAAGCGCCGATGATCTCGGTTCGCCGGATGTCGCCATATTTTTTTTTGATCTCTTCCAATTCTTCAACCACAATGGCCAACACCTTGCGCTCACTGGCTAAAATGGTGCGCAAGCGCTGAATAGTTTTGAGCAGTTCAAGATATTCGTCATCGATTTTTTTACTTTCCAAACTGGTCAATTGATGTAGGCGCATATCCAAAATAGCTTGAGCTTGTATGGCTGATAATTTAAAATTCTTTATTAACTCCGCTTTAGCCGCTGGAACCGTGGCTGAGGCCCGGATAATACGGATCACTTTATCCAAAAATTCCAGAGCTATTTTTAAGCCTTCCAAAATATGAGCTCTATTTTCCGCCTTGGCCAGCTCAAATTTCGTCCGCCGCACCACTACTTCGCGGCGATGTTCAATAAAATAATCAAGTATCTGTTTCAAATTTAATATTTGGGGACGTCCCCGCACCAGGGCCACGGTATTTACGCCAAAACTGGTGCGCAGTTGCGTGTATTTGAATAGATTGTTTAACACTATCTGGGAATTATCATTGCGTCCTATTTCCACCACAACTCTAATTCCGTCGCGGTCTGATTCGTCACGCAGATCCGTAATGCCCTCGATTTTTTTATTTCTTACCAAATTGGCCATATTTTCAATCAAGTGCGCTTTATTTACTTGATAGGGTAATTCCGTAATTATCAAACGTTCTTTTCCATTTTTCATCTGCTCCACTTTTACCTTGGCTTGTATTTTAATGGAGCCCCGTCCTGTTTTGTAAGCCGAAAAAATTCCATCCCTTCCCAGAATATATGCCGCCGTGGGAAAATCCGGACCCTTAATGTGCTTTTTAATAAGTTGCTCGATGGTAATATCCGGATTCTGGACGCACGCCACAATTGCATCCACCACTTCGTTTAAATTATGCGGCGGAATATTGGTTGCCATACCAACCGCGATACCCGTAGTGCCGTTCACCAACAAATTGGGTATGCGTACCGGTAACAGCGCAGGTTCGGTAAGTGAATCATCATAGTTAGGAACAAACGAGACAGTATCCTTATCAATATCCGCCAACATTTCAGATGAAATAGTGGAAAGGCGCGCTTCGGTATAACGCATGGCAGCCGCAGAATCTCCATCTACTGAACCAAAATTTCCCTGTCCGTCCACCAGCATATAACGCATATTAAAATTTTGAGCCATACGAACCAAAGATTCATAAATAGCGGAATCACCGTGCGGATGATAATTACCCATTACTTCACCCACAATTTTTGCCGCCTTACGATACGGTTTATTGTGGTGCAGACTCATATCATACATACCGTACAAAATGCGACGATGCACGGGTTTTAATCCGTCTCTCACGTCAGGTAAAGCCCGGCCGACAATAACGCTCATGGAATAGTCGAGGTAGGAATTTTTCATCTCCTCTTCAACCAGGATTAAATGTTGTTTTTTACCTTCACTTTCCATTAAAAATACTCCTCACTTAATACAAAATATTAAATGCGCATGGGCATAACAATGCACACATACTTTTTATCTTCTTCCTTTGGTGTAAAAACTCCTGGATTCAAACTGGTCGAAAGGCCGAGCACACAATCAGCAGATACAATATTTTTAAGAACATCTTGAACATATTTCGCGTTGAAAGCAACTGAAATATTCTCGCCGGTATAAGCAATATCCATTTCTTCCTGGGCTTCACCCACTTCAGGAGTATTGGCTGTGATAACCAGCTTATTGTTACTCATCGTATATTTAACTGAGTTTGACTTATCAGAGGCCATTAAGGCAACACGGCGCGTGGCTGCTAATAAATCATTTACCGGACAATTAATGTGTTTATCCGTTTCTTTAGGAATAACTTGGTTGTAATTTGGAAACTGGCCGTCAATCAGTCGTGACATCAGCACCACTTCGGAATTGGAAAAAATTATTTGATTTTCGTTCAGTTGAATGTTTAACTCACCCTCATCATCCAGAATCTTACTTAATTCTTGTAAAGCCTTTGCCGGAACAATATAATTAAATTTTTGAGGTGGAATTTTTTCCAACTTTTGTTCAATCAACGCCAAACGGTGGCCATCCGTGGAAACCATACGCATAACATCATCATCAACAGTAAAAAGAACACCGTTCAAGACATAACGGGTCTCATCGGTGGAAACAGCGAAAATGGTTTTTTTTATCATTTCGTGTAATTGTTTTTTAGAAATGCTGAAACCTTTCTCATTTTTAGTTTTAGGCAAAACAGGATAATCATCTTTGGGCAGGCCATTTATCTTGAAAAGTGATTTTTCACAGACCAGAGTAACTAAAAAATTATCCGAAACAGAAACAGTAACATCACTATCCGGAAGTTCACGAACAATTTCAGCCAGACGCTTGGCAGGAATGGTAATACTGCCGGAAGCAATAACCTGAACGGAAATTTGACATATAATGGAAACTTCAAGATCAGTAGTGGTTAAACGTAGTAAATCATCTTCCAATTCAAATAAGATGTTGGATAAAATAGGCAGAGTATTTCTATGGGATACGGCGTTTAAAACGGTTTGAATACCATGAGTTAAATCCGAGCGCTTGCATATAAATTTCATAATAAAACCTCCTAATAAAATAAGTAGTAGATACAGTAGAGCGTGTGGATATGTTAATAAAACAAAATATGCCCAAAAAGCATAGACAAATCATAATAAAAAGCTGTTTAAAAAAAAAGCATAAACCTTAAAATTTAAACAGAATTAACAAAATAAAGCCAGTCTAAAAAATTATAAACAAACTTTAAAAAATGTTAACAAACACAAGAAATTATTCAACAACATAAAAACAACTTATTGACAAGAATTTTCCTTCAATTGTACCATTAATCGGTTAATTAAATTACGAAGTTTTTCATCACTGGTTAATTTTTCTTTAATTTTATCCAAGGCATAAATAACCGTACTATGATCCTTGCCTCCAAAAAAACGACCTATCTCAGGTAAAGAAAAGTCAGTCAATTCACGGGCTAAATACATGGCAATTTGACGGGGAAAAACAATAGAAGCGGTTCGCTTTTTGGCTTTTATATCCGATACTTTTAAATTAAATTCTTTAGACACATTATCAGTAATCAATTCAATGGTAATGGGACGATAGTCATTTGAAAAGAGATCGCGAAGCACTTCACGGGTTAAATTTAAGGAAATTTCACTTTTCGTAAGACTGGAATAGGCAATTACACGAATCAAACAGCCTTCCAGTTCACGAACATTGGATTTTACTTGATTGGCAATATAAGCTAAGACATCATTGGGAATGGTAACCTTTTCCAATTCAGCTTTTTTGCATAAAATAGCCACCCGGGTTTCAAAATCAGGCGTTTGAATATCGGAAACCAAACCCCACTCAAAACGCGAACGTAAACGCTCTTCCAGTTTAATTTCTTTAGGATGAGAGTCGGAAGTAGCGACTATTTGTTTATGTACATTATATAAATCATTAAAAGTATGAAAAAATTCCTCTTGCGTACTTTCTTTACCAACTAAAAATTGAATATCATCAATAAGCAAAACATCCACAGTACGGAAACGATCTCGAAAAGCACGCATGGTGCCGGAACTGATGGACGCAATCATTTCATTCATAAATTTTTCGGAGGAAACATATAAAACACGTTTTTCCGGAGTTGAGTACTTAATAAAATTACCAATGGCTTGTAAAAGATGGGTTTTGCCTAAACCGACACCGCCATAAATAAATAAAGGATTATAAGACTTGGCAGGAGCCTCAGCCACAGCCAGGGCGGCCGCTTGAGCAAAACGATTACTATTTCCAACCACGAAACTGGAAAAAGTGTATTTTGCATTAATGGGCGTGCCGCCAATAGAATTGTTTTGAGAAGCAGAATTAAAAAAGGAAGAAGAAGTTATATCAAACGGCGGAGTTAAAGAAGAATTGGAAGGAGAAGAAGATGGTTTAGCCTGTAACTCAGAGGAAACAATGAAATAAATGGAAATTTTGTGTTTTGCGATACGCGCGGAAATATCCTGAAGCAGGGAGATATAATGTTCATTTAACCAATCACAAAAAAAACGACTGGGAACTTCAATGACTAATTTGTTCTCAGTGAAAGACAAGGCGCGAGTTGGAGTGAACCAAGTTTCAAAGCTTTGTTTATTCAATTGATTTTGTAATTCTTGCAAAATTGTTGACCATAACTCTTGTGCAGATGCTGACATAAAAAACCTCGTAAAAATGAATTGATGGATTTTAATATGAGTAATGAAATACCACAAACAAAAAATAAAAAAAAACGCATAAAAAAACAATCCACAGAAATATCCACAGCTGTGGAAAACTATTAAAACCCATAAAAAATAAGGTTAAAAACAAGGACCGGAAGGTAAAACTATAGGATTCGGGAGAAGAAAAAAAACCAGTAAGAAAAAAGAGCCAAAGTAGGTGAAATAAATAATAAAATTATGGAGACCAATAACCTTGACAATAAAAAAATGATTAAGTAATATGCCAGAATGTCTAAATATTTTGTAACTACTCAGGTGGGTAAAGAAAGTATTCAAATATTTACGCCTGGCAGGTCACTTTGGTCTTTTTTCAAGCATTGCAAAGCGGAAAACCAAGGTCTAGGCTGGTAATGGGCAATAGGGGGATATGCTTTTCTAAACCACATCTCCGCAGTTACCGCTGCCACCCTTGAAAAAAGACCAAAGCGCCCGGCTTCTTGCGGACCTGAGTAGTTACAATGTTTTTATTATTAAAGAAAGGAAAGAAATATGAGCAAAAGAACGTATCAACCAAACAACCAAAAGAGAAAAAAAGACCATGGATTTTTAAAACGCAAGAAAACCACTGGTGGAAAAAATATCTTGCAAGCCCGAAGAAAGAAAGGAAGAGCAAAAATATCAGCTTAGAAAGTAATGGAAAAAGAGTATAAATTCAGTCGGAAACAGAAAATAGTAAACAAAAAACAGTTTGCTGAAGTATTTAAAAATGGGATTAAAATAAATGGTTTTTTTCTCAAAATACATGTACTAAGCCAAGAAAAAGAAAAAAAGATAGGAATTGTCATTAGTCGCAAAATTAAAGGAGCAGTGAAGCGTAATAGATACAAACGGCTGATACGTGAATATTATCGTCTGAATCAAAGTAAAACCAGCGAAGGAACGAAAATTGTAGTTGTTGTATATAGAGATATAAAACCGGACAAATATGGGGTAGTGGAAAAAGAAATCAGCAAATTGCTGAAAAAAGCTGAAAAAACAAGCAAAAATGAAAAACGTAGTAGTTAAAATACTGAAACTTTACAAAAAATATATTTCAGCATTTTTACCCCCGGCATGTCGTTTTGTGCCAACGTGTTCTGAATATACGGCTATAGCAGTTGAGAGATACGGTATTATTAAGGGATTTGGATTGGGTGTGAAACGCATATTGCGTTGTCATCCATGGAGTCCTGGAGGATATGATCCGGTTCCTTGAGCAAAAAACGCCCGGAGGGCTTTATAATGGATAGAAGATTTGTAATTTTTATTATTGTGTCAGCTGTAATTTTGTACTTTTCTAACTTTATGGTTATGAAAAATGTAAAAAAATCAGCAAAAAACGACCAAAGTGTTGAAAACGCGGAACAAATAGATCAAAAAGTACCTAAAAAATACAAAAACGAAGAAAAAACTGCTAAAAATGGCCTGGTTGAAGCGTCCCAGGAGCTGGTTGTACCAAGAACAGCCGTAAAAATTGAAACATATAAAAATGAAATGATAAAAATGACAGGAACTTCAAACGGAGCTAAGCTCACGAAAGCCAGAGTATATCGCAAGGGATTTGAAAAAGAAAAAAATGAATTGATTGATGTGCTGGAAAGAAATGAATATCTGACTATGAATACTATGCTAAATGGTCAGAACCTGCGGCTGGACGAGAAAAATTGGGATCTGAGAACCACGGATAGTGGTTTGCAATTTGAAATTGAGCCCGTTGAGAAT
>JAGLMY010000265.1 GCA_023139775.1 bacterium | reverse complement strand
GATTCCCGATTAAACCCTCGGGAATGACAACCTTTGTTTAACCACAGTTCACTGACATATTACGTTAAAGGTGGATTTTAGTTTGACACGGCATTTTTTTTATGATATATTTAAGGAATAATTTAGAAATGTATTTAAGGAGTAATTTTGTGATATATTAAACTTGCATCATTCTATAACAGCTTGCTGCGCGGAGCCTCGTTTAAGCAGAACACTTGGAAGGAAGTGACAAAAGTGAAAAAGAAAAAACATTCAATGTTTTTCCTGTTCATTATTTGCTTTTTGTGGGTGCTTGGGTCCGGCGGGCAAACTGTCCTGGCAGCGCAAGAGGAATTTCCAGCCGCGCAAAGCGGAAATGCTTTTTTAGACATTGGCACAGGTGCCAGGGCGGTAGCTATGGGAGAAGCCTTCACCGGAATTGCCGATGACATAACCAGCATTTACTGGAATCCAGCCGGTTTGGGCCAGGTAAAGAACCTGCAGATTCTTCTGATGCATAACCAATGGTTTCAGGATGTGCTTTATGAATATGGAGTTTTAGGCGTACCGGTTTTGCAGGGCGCCTTTAGTTTATCCGTAGCGTATGTCAATTATGGCTCCATGGATAGACTGGATGAATTCGGCCAGGCTTCAGGAAGTTTCTCAGCTTATGATTTGAACATCTCAGTTGCGTATGGAATGAAATTTTCGGATAACTTCCTGGCCGGCGCAGGAATAAAATTACCCTTTACAAACATTGATAACGAATCGCAGGTTTCGCTGGCAACGGATTTGGGGATGCTGTACAAAGTGCCGGGTTTCGAAACCTTGCAGATCGGTTTGAATATAATGAATCTCGGAACCCGGGTTGGAAAGGCGACCCAGCCCAGCCAGGTAAAACTGGGTTTTGGTTTGGTGGATGCTATTCCCGGACTCAAAGCCGGGGTGGATATTGGTAAACGGTTATTTGAAGATTCGCTGCAAATCAATGTGGGGGCGGAATACTTAATCATGGACACCCTGGCCCCGCGCATCGGTTACAAAATCACGACCGAGGAAAGCGGATTAGGCTCCGGGATTATGGGACTTTCCACTGGTTTAGGTCTCTGTCATAAGTTCCATGATTTTGCCCTGGGACTGGACTATGCCTATGTGCCTTACGGTGATCTCGGTGATACTCATCGAATTGCCCTGATGCTGGAATTGGGTGCTGCACAAACAGCTAAGTCTGTTCGCTCTGTTTCCAGGGGGCAATCCATTACTAGGGCCACCCCGGTAAAGGTCTCGGATTGGAGATCCACTGTCCAAAAAAAACCGGCAGCGCCCAGGCAAGTGAAAGCAGCGCTGCTCCCGCCTAAGAAAGTAACCCTGAAAAAAGCGGGTTCCAGGATCAAGGTAAGTTGGACGAGCAGTCCGTCTCCCCAGCGCTACGGTTATAATGTTTATATGAAAACCGGGAAAAAAGGTAATTATTACAGAGTCAATTCACAGTTGCTTCGGAAGAATTCTTATACGGGTAAAAAATTAACGCGCAAAAGAATATATTATTTTATTGTAAAAACCGCGGATAAGTACGGTAACAAGAGCCGGGGGACAACGCCGAAAAAGCTGTACTTGCGCTAGGTACAGGTTTAAGAACACGAATATGTTTTTCAGAAATATAGAAAAGGAGGTGCGTAGAGAAAGCGCCGGGATAAACCGGCATAGAGTAGAGGGTGAGGCTTCGACTGAGCACAGCCGAAGTCAAGTTCCTTACGTGAAAGGACTAGCTGATCCATCATGGCCCCAAGTCATGCGCGGGTGGCCGCGAGGCTGCACGTGAAGCGTTGACCGGGGAAGCGTAGGCCAGCCATAGAGCTCCGAAATCACCAGTCCGGGGTGCCGACCACGTTCTACGGTAAGGGAAGGCAACACAGGCA
>JAGLMY010000264.1 GCA_023139775.1 bacterium | reverse complement strand
CCTATGAACAGCTGCTGAATGATACTTCGAAGACCTATATGGATGCCTTGAAAGAAATAACACATTGGGAAGTCATTCCCATTGAAAAAGTCAAAGACATGCCCGCCTATCAAGCAATTACGGGTGAAACGACGGAAGAGCAATACTTCGCTCCGATCCTCCCATTTCCAGGCACCAAATATTTCAATCCGTTCAGACCCCGAACATACAAGGCAAATGTGGAAAAAAACCGCAAAACACATCAGGATCTGACTGAGCTCTGCAAGAAACTGGATGTCGATGCCGTTATTGTCTTGAGAACAATCGTTGCCTACGAACCGGCGGGAATGCAACTTCTCGGTGGGTTGGGGAAACTGCTGGCATCGAAGAAATCCAAGGCGAAACCGCTTGTGGGTACAGCGATCTCAGTTGTCACCAAGGCCGGCATAAGCGCAGTGTTTACAGGAGCCAAAGTGGAGTTTAAAGGCAAAGCGGTTCCCATGATGCAGACCGGTGTAGTGAATTTTACCGGTGATGACCAAGCTATTCTCGAATCATATAGCGATGTCATACAAGCGAGTGCGACTGATCTCGTGAAGACTATCAACAAAGAACTGGCAGCGAAATAGCGCCGGATTTCTTTCTAGGGGTTGGGGACGTGGTTAGGTATACGGGCAGCTAAAAATTAATAATATTAAAGTACAAAGAAGTACAAGGATAAGCGTATTACCAAACCACGTCCCGTAATACATTTTTTCGCGGTCGAAGGATCATCTTCCTGAATGTATTCTGCAATTTCTCCCAGTCTTTCTATTGCAAGTGGAGACCAGATAATTTTCATTTATTGAATGGGAAGAGACATTCTATTTCCACGGAGGCGTGCCATACGTATTGACAATTGTTGGGGAGGGTCTATAATTAATTTTTTCCAAACCTATTTTGTTTTTACAAATAAGGAGATAACAAACACTTATGTCAGCTGAGGAAAGAATAAACTCACAATGTCCACCTAAGCAACGTGTGGAAGGCTGGGGACGCTTTCCGGTTTCACAAGCGCAGGTGTATTCCGTACAGACTGAGAGTGAAATTTTTCGGCTGTTGGCCACCCGGCAGGGAAGGCAGTTGTTGGGACGCGGGGCAGGCCGCGCGTATGGTGATGCTGCCTGCAACCAAGACAATTGGTGTCTGGATTTTACGCCCTGCAACCGGTTTTTGGGATTTGATGCCAAACGCGGTATTGTACATGCGGAAGCCGGGGTGACTTTGGAACAGGTTATTGAGTACTTTGTGCCGCGGGGCTGGTTCTTACCAGTCACACCTGGTACCAAGTATCCGACTCTGGGCGGTTCGGTGGCTTGTGATGTGCATGGTAAGAGTCATTACAATTTAGCCCATTTTATCGAGTGTTTGCATATGCTGCTGGCAGATGGATCCCGTGTTATTTGTTCTGCCAAAGAGCGTTCGGAATTGTTCTGGGCCACGGTAGGCGGGATGGGATTAACCGGTCTGATTCTAAGTGTGGAATTGCGGCTCATGCCCATTGAGAGTAGTTATGTGAATTATGCCGGCATTAAAGCCAAAAATTTGGAAGACATCTTCCGTCTGTTTGAAGAGACCGCAGACGAGGATATGAGCGTGGCCTGGATTGACTGCCTGGCCAAGGGTCGCAATTTAGGCCGAAGCATTATGATGCGTGGACAGTTTGCGAAAAAAGAGGAATTGAAGACTAGTGACCGGCGTCAACAGCCATTGCCGGTAATACATAAACCAAAAGTGACTATTCCTTTTGATTTTCCCGAGATGGTGCTCAACCCTTTGTCCATGTGGGGTTTTAATCAACTATATTATGGGAAGCATCCCCGTTTGATAAAAACCGTAGTGGATTATGATACTTTTTTTTACCCTCTGGACTCGTTTCTAAAATGGAACCGGGGGTATGGTAAAAACGGAATGCTGCAATATCAGTTTTTAATACCGCCCAAAGTAAGTTTTGAGGGCATCAAACAGGTTCTGGAGGCTATCAGCAGCACAGGCAAGGCCTCCTTTTTGGCAGTCTTGAAAAAGTTTGGGAATCTGAAAAACAAGGGCATGTTGTCCTTTCCAACGCCTGGGTATTTTTTGGCACTGGATTTTCCGGTGAAAAACGGAGAAATCCTGAAACATATGGAAAAATGGGATGAGATGGTGCTTAAGTATGGAGGACGCTTGTATTTGGCCAAAGACTCGCGCATGCGCGCGGAAACTTTTGCGGCCATGTATCCGCGACTCAAGGAATGGAAAGCTGTGAAAGCCAAGGTGGATCCGAACAATGTGTTTTGTTCGGATATGGCGCGGCGCTTGGATCTGATACCCAAAACAACCCGTGGTATTAAAAAAACGCGTTTGGGCAAACGCGTCAAAAAAACCGGCCCCAAGAAATAACTCTATTCAAAAAGAAAAAGCGAGGGCAGCGATGAAAAATGTATTAATACTTGGCGCGAATTCCGGCATGGCCAGAGCCATGGCCCGGGAAATTGCCAATCCCAAAGTGCAGTTGATTTTGGCCAGCAGAAACACCAAAGAATTGGAAAAAACCGCTCAGGATCTTATGCTTCGAGAGAACGCCCCCCTGCCTGTGGTGTTCGGCTTTGATGCCACTAAGCTTGATCAACATGATAAGTTCCTGGCTGAAGTATTGAAAAAGATAAAAACACTGGATGAGGTCTATTTATTTTTTGGCCAATTGCACGATCAACGCACAGCGGAGAAGGATTTTCACTTGGCCCATGAGATGCTGGTAGCCAATTATGTGGGCGCGGTTTCCATTCTGGAAAAAATTGCCCTGTACATGGAAAGCAAAGGCCATGGTTTGATTGTGGGTGTCTCTTCTGTGGCCGGTGACCGCGGAAGACAGAGCAATTATTTGTATGGATCTTCCAAAGCCGGACTCAATACTTATTTAGAGGGGCTGAGGAACCGTTTGGCGCATCGCGGTGTCCATGTATTAACCGTGAAACCGGGATTTGTTGATACACCCATGACCCAACATCTGAAAAAAGGCCTGCTCTTTGCCAAACCGGAAACCATTGCGACAGGTATTAGAAAAGCTGTGCAGCGGAAAAAAAATTCCGTGTATTTACCCGGGTTCTGGAGGTGGATTATGTTGATCATCCGGTCTGTGCCAGAGGGGATATTTAAAAAGCTGAAGATGTAGGGGCGAA
>JAGLMY010000263.1 GCA_023139775.1 bacterium | reverse complement strand
GCCAGGAAACGCTGTTTGGCCATGTCTTTTAAATTTTTCCACCCAGTTATACAGTGTGCCTCCTTTGATACCCAATTCCCTGGCTACATCTATCGCTGGTCGACCTCTTTCAACAACCAACTTTACGGCCTCTTGCTTAAATTCTTTGGTATAATTATTCATGATTTTTCCCATTTCACACCTCCGATAAGTTATTTTAAGTTTCTTTCTTCGGTGTGTCCACTAAATCTGGGGAAGTTCAACTATCCGCGCAAAGCCTTTGCTCAAATCCCCACATTCCAGATATTTGTTTACTACCTCTCCGACTATCGGTCTCAAAACAGCAATTTCATGAACCACATCCGGAAGTGGGTTATCTCGTTCACGCACGCGGATTTTTTAATGGTTAGGCGCCTAGATTAGCGGAAATTTATTTTATTTATATGGTTTGGCGGTGGATCCCGGCCGGTGAATTGTCTTGACTAAAATTATAAAATGTAATATTTTTTATATATGAAACAAAAATTAAATCGCTACATCGATCGTCATCATAGAATATTGGCATCACCGATCATGATAATCTCGCTCATTTTTCTAGGCATCAGCTGTCTAAAGATAATGAGTATCTTTGAAATATCAGAAGGAAAACCCCTCGATTTGTTTATCTTTTTGTCAAAAGCCGAGTGCCTGGTCACGATCCGGGCGTGGAGTCAGTTAGGCGTCAAGGGCACAGCATTTTTTTACATACTAGATTGTGTATGGGCGATTATTTGGAATTTATCGTTGTACTACGTGTATAACCTTGTTTTGAAATATCGCCATTCACTGCTTTTTCTCCGGATCAAATTTATCGGCCTTTTTTCCCTCATTCTCGCCTTAGATTATCTGGAAAATGCAACGATTGTTATGCTGGCTGGGAGCTATCCAGCAATTTCCGACCTCCTCTTTTATATCAGTAGAGGGACTACATTTTTAAAGTGGCTGGGAATTGTTGTCTTTTGGGCATTATTGATTGTCTCTTATTTAAGAACACTAAAGCGAAAGGAAAATAAATATGCTTAAACGTCTCTTTTTTGGGGGATTTCTTATTTCACTGATAATCACATTTGCCGATTGGGCGGTCATCTACGGTATCAGGAACAATTCGTTGCCCTGTTTACATTCAGGATTTTTTGGCAGTTTACTCTTTCCGCTTCTGATTGCCAGTTATTGGGCGATCTATAAAATTTTCTCCAAACCTTATCCTAAGATGGGATTGGCTTTTTTTATTGTAGCGTCATATCTGGTTGCCATTTCAACGTTGATCCAAGGGTCCACTAGTTTCCTGGAATATATGAAAATCCACGCGGGACAACTCAATTTGGCGGTCAGCTCAATTTTTGGCGAAAGTTTTCTTCGGTATAAGGCGCCCCTCTACCTAATAGGACTCGTGCTGACCATCATCGAGTCTGTTCTCTTTGTGATCATGATGATAAAAAGAAAAACGGGTTACCCCCGTTGGTTCTGGCTATTTAATCGTCTCTTTCTGGTCGGATACTGTTTGATCGTTGCGCTGTTATTTCCCGCGTTTAAACAGTATATTCAATTGCTCAGTGCAAATTTGTCGCATGTCTTCTTTTTTCTGTTGCTCTGGCTTTACGAAAGCCGACGGGAGCAGATTCAAACCTAGGAGCCTGTCGGACTTAGGCACAAAAGCAGGTTTTAAGCATTCTTCCCCCTTTGAAAAACTTACCCTGTCCCACATTTTTGTGCTGAACACGAAAGTCTTACAGGGACGTTGCTTTGTTGTCCATTTGTCAACTAAATATCAACTAGACAACTAACCAACGTCCCCTGCTAACACTCTTCGGGATTGCGCTGGATGTTATCATAAAATGGCTCATAAATATTATCCGGAATGACGGATTCCGGTGAACCACGAGCTGTAGCTGGTGCAAGTGCAGGTTCAGACCAAAGCCGTAAATGCTTAAGTAGAGACAAGGCAATGCCTTGTCTCTACGTTTTTGGTATCATTTACATCTTTACCGACCGGCTATGATCCAAATTAAACCCGCTATGCTTACGAGACGCGATTAATCGCGTCTCTACTTCCCTGCTGTCTGTTAGTGGTGGTCAAGATGGTCATGAACTCATTGGCTCGGTCGTGAATGACACCCGGCTGCAACTGGAGGAAAACAGGACCGTGCGCAATTTTTCTTATAGCTGTCCTTGCAATTTTATGCATTTAGAAATAAAATACATTCATGATCCGAATGCTGCTTCGACAACTCCGGGATAACTTCCGGAATATAATTAGATTCTCGTTATTGTTTCCAAAAAAAATATGGAATAAATTATTATTTATTATATTGGCTTTCGTTGCCATAAATTTTGTATTTTTCACATTTTTATCTTTCCGCACCAGTATATCATATACCCACGGGAACACCGGTTGGATCCTGTTATTATTACTAGTCGGTCCTCTGTTGTTCACACTTAGTCTGGGCCTGTTTTTTGTTTATCAAGTGGTGCGTCCTCTGGAAGAATTGGAAGACGGCATCAAACTTTTCGAAACCGGTCTCTTGGCTGAACCGTTAGCCGTACGCTCGCAAGATGAGATTGGCCGCCTAACCCAGTCATTCAACCATATGGTACAGACGCTGGTTACGCGCAATGAAGAAATCCAGTGCGAAACGCGTAAGCTCTCCTTTTTAAACGAGATTACCAGCATCATCAACCAATCCATTGACCTTAATACTTTTTTGGACCGCGGGTTGCGTGAAATTTTGCAGATGATGCAAATGAGTTGCGGCTGGATATACGTTTACGATCCCCAATTAAAAAAACTCAACCTTATTTCGCATTCCGGTGTTCCGGAACACTTACTTCCCAAGCTTCGTGAGTTCTCCTTTGCCGATGCCCTGCTTAAAAAAACCTATGCTTCCGGCAAACCATTACTGCTACGTAATGTATCCTGCCATCTGCAGGCCATAAAAAAAGAACCTTTGGATATTGTCCGGGATTTGCTGCTGATCCCGCTGCGTTCGAAAAAACGTATCGTCGGTGTTTTGGCCATTGCCGGCAGTCAAAAAAATCATCTCCACTTCAAAGATCCGGATCAACTGATTCGCATTGGCAGCGAACTCGGCATTGCTGTTGAAAACGCGCTGTTGTACATTGAACTGCAACTTAAAATCAAGGAACGTGAAGAGGTCAATAAAGATTTGCGGGAAATGGACCGGTTTAAAAACAGGATTCTTTCCAATGTCTCTCATGAATTAAGAACACCCATCACCTCCATTAAAACATACACAGAGCTGTTTTTAAACGATAAAATCGGAACCTTAACTGAAGACCAAAAAGACAAATTGCGTATTGTCAGTAGAAATGTCAACAATTTACTTAACCTGATTAACGACCTATTAACATTGGCCCGTATCCAGGATCAAAAGATGCTTTTAAAAAATATGGAAGTGGTGGCAATGCCGGAACTGGTAGACAATGTTATTGCCGACACCAGCGAGATGGCCAAAGCCAAGGGATTAAAATTAATTCACGAAAGTCCGGCAGGGCCGGGTTTGGTAAGAATTCATCGTCAAAAAATCCAGCAAGTATTACAAAATCTCATTTCCAATGCAATCAAGTTTACCGAACGCGGTTCTATAAAAGTCCGGATCAAGTTGATCGCTTCTTCACAGGCCTACGAGCAATCGCAACCGGAAACCTTGGAAATCAGTATCCTGGACACAGGAGTCGGAATCCCTAAAAAATCCATCAAAAAAATCTTCCAACGTTTCTATCAGGTTGATTCTTCCTCCACGCGCAAATATGTAGGTACTGGTCTGGGTTTATCAATCGTGAAGGAAATTCTGGAATCACACGGTTCAAACATTGAGGTCGAAAGCAGAATAAATCAAGGTAGTCGTTTTTGGTTCACACTGCCCTTGGTAAACGTACCGAAAATAAACAATTTGCCTATGAATAATTCATTGTAGGGCGACCGGCTGGTGCGCCCCTACGTCTTTTCCGCAAACATTTTTTTGATACCGCGCAAGGCCTGCTGTGTTCGTTTTTCATTCTCAATCAAAGCAAAGCGAACATATCCTTCACCGCCTTCACCAAATCCCGCGCCCGGGGAAACCGCAATTTTGGCCTCTGCTAATAATTTCATAGCAAAATCAACCGATGTCATATGGCGGAATTTTTCCGGAATTTGCGCCCAGACAAACATGGTGGCTTCGGGTTTGGAAACTTCCCATCCCAGCTTATTTAATCCGTCCACTAACACATCACGCCGGGAACGGTAAGTGTCCACAATATTGGCCACGCACGCTTGCGGACCGTTCAGAGCACATATCCCGGCAATCTGAATCGGCGCAAACATGCCGTAATCCAAATAACTTTTAATTCTGGTTAAAATACCCACTGCTTTCGCGTTCCCAACCATGAAACCAATACGCCAGCCCGCCATATTATAGGTTTTGGAGACAGAATAAAACTCTACGCCCAATTCCTTGGCTCCCGGAACCTGCAGCAGACTGGGGGATTTGTAATCACCAAAACACAATTCCGCATAGGCGTGGTCATGTATCACCAACAAATTTTCTTTCCGGGCCAAATCAACCACCTTCTCGAAAAAAGACAAATCCACAATCGATCCGGTAGGATTGTGAGGATAGGATAAAATAATCGCTTTGGGTTTTGGCCAGGAATTTTTGCACACCGCTTCAATACGCGGAAAAAGATCTTCACCCGGCTGAAACGGAATACCAATGACATTTCCTTCCGCCAACACAACGGAATACGCATGTATCGGATAACAGGGCGTAGGCACAATAACCGTATCGCCGGGATTGAGTAAAGCTAGCATAAAATGGGAAACACCTTCTTTGGCTCCAATGGTGGCAATCGCCTCCGTATCCGGATTTAATTCAACCGCATACCTGCGCTCATACCATTTACAAATCGCTTCTCTAAGTTTGTAGACACCACGTGAAACGGAATAACGATGATTTTGCGGTTTGGAGACTGCCTCAACCAGTTTATCTACAATATGCTGAGGAGTCGCCATATCCGGATTGCCCATACCAAAATCAATAATATCTTCCCCCTGACCTCGAGCGGCTTTGGTTTCAGCGACAACTTTCGCTAAAATATACGGAGGTATCCGACCCAACTTATTCGAATGCATTATTTCACCTTCCCTAACCCGGACAAACCGGAACCAAATTTAGCCGCCGATACACGCGGATACACGCAAATTAAAATCTTTTTTATCCATTAGGCTATAAATATCTGCGTTTATTTGCGTTCATCGGCGGTTAATTTTCTTT
>JAGLMY010000262.1 GCA_023139775.1 bacterium | reverse complement strand
GTGGCAAGCCACGGGGCATTACCTGTATGTGGTGGAAGCAGAGGTCAGAAGGCGCACGGGTGTTCATATTAATATGCATCTTAATCCAACCTATGTGGCGGGCAGTACGCCCATTGAGGCGGCTTTCAAACAGGGGAAGTATGAACCGCCCTATCTGAGAGATGTGGCTGAGGCAGCGCTTAGGGCCCAAAATAGCGGGCTTTCGATATTCCTCGGTTTATCGGATGAAGGGCTGGCCGTGCCAGGAGGATCTTTTTTAAGACCCGGGGAAGAAAAACTGATAGAACAGCTGGAAACATTGTAAGCGCACCCAGGATTTTACGCTGCTTACTAACCTGCAAAAGTGAATTGAAATTGAACGGGGCCGGAGTTAAATAATTCAATAAAAATTGAATGGTGCTGAACTAGCAAGGTATTTTGGGTTGTCAAGACATGCAGTAAATCCGGAGTAGGCCTGCGGTTCTCAACTTACCTTTGGTTGGTATTACCGCAAATAAATCTTTTTCGCCTTGGTACCCCAACTTTCCCGGCCTTGGGCATTGATGCAGGTAACACTTAAATAATAAGTTTGTTTTCTTTTCAGGAGTTTACTCGTATAATTAGTCTTCTTTACCGGACGGCTATTAATTTTGTGGTATTTACCGCTGCCCACCTTCATGTATACATTGTAACAAAAACTCTGCCGGAAACCGGGCTTTTTCCAGATAAGTTTAATCCGCCGGCCCACTCTGGTGAGGCGGACATCCTGCGCCGCGGGTATTTTTTTACTATAGCGAGCGGCCTTTTTGGGCCTGGGTTTAACTTTCATTTTGGTTTTAACCTGCGGTGGCGTGTTTTGTGCAGTGAAAATTTGCTGAGAAGGTGTGCTATAAACAGGCTTTGCTGAGGGCTCTACTATCTCGCCGAACCGCCAGGCCACGCTGACACGATGGGTGGTATCCAAAAAGACACCGGGAATAAAGGAATAATTGATTTCGAAATTGCGCCACAGTAGGCCTAAACCAAAATGTAAATTAGCTTCTTCTGTATTCATTCGGTAGCCAAGATTAACTAACGCAATATTATATTTTAATTCAATTCCAAGTTCCGGCAAAATAGTGGCGTCCACCCAATTATAGGTGAGGCCCACACCAGAAAGCAGATGCCAATCACTTCCCTGAAATAAGCACCCGTTGCCCAGATAAAACGAAGAGGGCAATGGTACCTCCTGCTCTTGATAGGGCGTGGCAAAACCCATATTCAATAGAGAAAACGATAAAAGCCATTGTTCGATTGGTTTAACCGCTAAACCAATATCTACAGCCAAAGCCATAGCCGTGGCGCGTTCAATCAGTTCACTCCTGGCCAGTTTCAGGGACATTCCCGCCCAAAAGGATTTATGCTGACGGTAAGCATAGGATACCTGGCCCATAAAATCTTGTTGCGCGGTCACGGTTTCGGATTGCAAACTATTGTTATCAAGCCAATTAAGCTCTATATTCCCAGCGTTGTAATAAGTAAGCCCGCAGGCAAAAACGCTCTTATTCCAGGGCATATAATAAAAAACCCCGCCTAATTTATCTTCCGCCAAACCCAATTCCGAGGTCAGAAGCATGGTTGGTTGATAGACCGTTCCCAACAAGCCGGGATTATACAATACCCCTGACACATTACCATAGACAGGTGACAAAGCGGCTGTGCCCTTGAAACTGGCCGTTTGCACCTTTTTAAAAATAGGCCATCCGGATTT
>JAGLMY010000261.1 GCA_023139775.1 bacterium | reverse complement strand
AGCGGCAATATCGCTTCCTTTTGTACTGCCTGCTATCGAACCGGCCGAACCGGGGAAAAAATTATGGATTTATTGAAACCCGGCACCATTAAGAACTTTTGTCTGCCCAATGCCATTCTCACCTTCAAAGAATATCTGATTGACTATGCCGGTCCTGAGACCTATAAAAAAGGGGAAGCCTGTATAGAACAGGCGCTCACTGGCTTGGAGGAAGCAGTTAGAACTGAAACCCAAGCTTGTTTGAAACGCTTGGCTGCGGGTGAACGCGACCTCTATTTTTAAATCCTGCATAGGGACCGGATGGAAAAATGTCCAAAAAGTTTTTTCTGTATTTGGAATACAAAAATCAAAAATATCCTTGCGAACTTATCCCTAAAAAGCGTAATCGCAATATTCGCATCCGTATTGCCAAAACCTCGGAGTATTCGGCGGAATTTAAGCAAGCAGGATTTCCTTTTGATCCAGAGGGGAATAATCAACTGGATTTGTTTTTGCCGCTTGCTTCACCAGCGTATATCGTAAAAGTATCCTATCCTCCCGGACTTTCGCGCTGGCAAGTAAAAGCAAGCTTGACGGAATCTGCCGCCTGGATTGCTGCACATTTCAAAAAAATATCCAAAGAACAAAAACAGCAGGCAAATCCGATATTGAAAACCGGAACGCGGATTATGTTTCAAGGCAGGAAACTGACCTTGGTATTCCTGCCCACAACGCGGCGCAAACAGAAAGTGAAACTGGCCGGCACCCGGCTGCTCTGCGCCATGTTCAGTACGCAGCAACAGAAGCTTAAAAAGGTCTTGGAACAATGGTATCGGGAGCAGGCAGCGCGTTATATTGAAAACCGGACAACTTTTTTGGCAGCGGGAATAACCCGGAAACCGTATCGCATACGGATTGCCGGCCAGAAAACCCAATGGGGAAGTTGTTCTGCCGCGGGTGTATTGAGCTTTAATTGGAAATTGATGATGGCGCCAAAGTATATTCTGGATTATATTATTGTTCATGAATTGGCCCATTTGGAAGAGATGAATCATTCTCAACGTTTTTGGCAGGTGGTGCGCGCCCACTCTCGGACAGTGGACAGAGCAAAACAGTGGCTGAAAAAGCATGGCGCGTGTTTGGACAGTATTTGAATCCGGAGGAGGAACCTATGCAACAAGAAATTTGGACACTGGTGGGTATTTGTGCGGCGGCCTTAACAGCCACCTCGTTTGTTCCGCAATTGATTATCCGGCTGAGAAATCCGCAAGCAGCACGGGTTTCCTATATAACCTTAACCTGCTTTTTAACGGGTGTTTCCCTATGGGCTGCCTATGGTATCCATTTGCAGGATCTCATCATTATCGGAGCCAATATCTTCCTTTTTGTAAATTTGGCAGCCATTACATTAGTGCAGCTTTGGCAAGATAAATTGAGTCTGAAAAAAGATGAATCCAAGGAATAAAGCATAAACATCAGGATTCGATACCAGCGTAGACCATTAATAAATTAAAAATAAAACAATACGCCGCCGGACAAACTGCTGGCAGCGTGTTCCGTGATGCCGATATTGCCTTCAAATATAAATTCCATCTGACGCGCAATGGGAATTGCCACACCGAGGTCAAAGTATATGGGCAAAATAATTTCTGTTTCATTTCCCGTGTCTACAAACTCAATATCCGCATCCAAAGCACCGAAAAAGCTAAAAGTGCGAAAGTTATTTGAGAGCAATAATGTGGCATCCAATCCCAGGTTTGAAGAGCCATGGGCACCGGCGGCAAAAGAGAGGCCGGGCGTATTTTTAGTGTCCCGTATCAGACCAAACTCCAGGTCTGCGCCAAAAACCATATCAGCACCAAGTCCGAGTTGTACATCCAAATCAATGCTGCGGGTCAATCCCAATCCCCCATGAATCCAGAGTATGAAATGGGAAGGTGAAAACGCAATTTCAGGTTCTAAACCGAAAGTAAAATGACCTGGTTTTAAGAGGCCGGCAGTTCCGAAAACACCGGCCTGGGCAGGACGAAGCAGACTAAACATTAAGAGTAAACAACCCAGGAGAATCATTGGTTTTTTCATTTTTTCACCCCATGCTTCTAAAGAATATTTTGTTTGTCGCTTGATTGTTGAATTGACCGCTATTATAGCATGCTCAGAAGGGAAGACAAGTCAGAAAACCAGGAGAAAGTATCATGTCAGTGAACTAATGGAA
>JAGLMY010000260.1 GCA_023139775.1 bacterium | reverse complement strand
CGATGAACGCCGATAAATACAGATTGATTTTTTTTATCTCTTAAACTATAAATATCTGCGTTTATTTGCGTTCATCGGCGGTTAATTTTGGTTCCGGTTTATCCGGAATAGGTTCCCGGGTTATTTGACAAAACACAGCACTTCACTGACATATTACAGGAGAAAAATTATTTGCTTAAAGAGAACCAGCGTTTCCACCAGGGCTGTCTGGCACGCAAGGCTTTTTGTATAACCGGGAGAGCCTGTTCAGCAGCTTGTTCACCGGCTGCGATGATTTCCTGAGCAGCATCAAAGGCGTACCACTCGTAGGTCATATTATCTACGGAAATGACAGCCTGAGTTTCTTTTAAATACTGGTCGCGCAGTGTTTTTCCGGTGATTTGATCAGCCCTAAGCCAGATTTCAATACCGGTTCGGTATAATTTGGTGGTGGAGATAAAAGGAGAAACATCAATAGCAATAACGAAATTGGCTCCCATGCCAAATGTTTCCTGGACAGGAACCAGAGATACAATAGCGCCATCCACCAGCTGCATGTTTTTGAATTCCACCGGTGGAAATACTCCGGGAATGGCTGCTGAAGCCTGGGTAGCTTGTTGGATGGATCCTTCCCGGAAAAGATGGGGTTTTCCTTGTAAAAGATCAGCAGCCACAGCGCCAAAGGGTAAGGCTAAGTCTTCGATATTTCCTTTTGGCAACAGCAGGGAAAGGAGTGTTTTTACTTTTTCCTCCGCAATAATATGATCTTTGGTGAGCACGGAAGTCAACATATAGATGCGTGAGAGATGTTCCAGGGTTTTTTGCAGGTTGCGTTTGATGAGTTCTTTGGATTTTTCTTGTTGGAATTTGCCTAAACCCAGATCAGCCATTTTGGGACTTTTTAATTGCTGGATGACCTTTTCAGCGGTAACTTGAGCATTACGATAGTGACAGTACAAAGCGCCGATGATAGACCCCATGGAGGTGCCAACCACCACATCGGGGATAATATTAGCCTGCTCCATAACCTTGAGCACACCCACATGAGCCAAGCCGCGGGCTCCGCCTCCGCCTAAAGCCAAGCCAATGCGGAGTTTTTTATTTCTGTTGGCCATCGTCACTGCGTGCTCCTTCCTTGGGTATGCCAAATTATGTAATATGTCAGTGAAGCGCGAAAAATTTATATACTTACCCGGTTGCGCCCTTTATTTTTGGCTTTATATAGGGCTTGATCGGATTTTTCCAGCAGCGTATCCGTGGAGACGATGTTTTTGGAAGGATAGGCGGCAACCCCCATACTGACTGTGAGATCCTTGCCGGGCTGTTTTTCTTCCATGGGGAAAATATGGTTTTTTATGCGTAAACGAAGACTTTCCGCCAATTTAACCGCTTCTTCCCGTGTGGTTTCAGGGAGCATAATTATGAATTCCTCACCGCCAAAGCGCGCCACCATATCCGTTTCGCGGATGGATTCCTTGAGAATGTTGGAGAGTTCTTTTAATAATAAATCTCCCATAGGATGACCATTCGTATCGTTATAATGCTTGAAGTGGTCAATGTCAATCATTACCAAGGATAGGTGGCGATGGTAGCGTTCCGCACGTTTCATTTCTTCGTTAATCGCATGCTTGAAATGGCGGAAATTGAATAGCTGGGTTTTCTCATCCATAATGGTCAGGGCAGTGAGTTTTTGGCGATCATGTTTGATATTTTTGGCCATTTCATTGAAGGCGCCGGACAATTCGCCGATTTCATCCTGGGAAACTACTGGTACTTGGGCAGCGAAATTTCCTCCGGAAAATTTACGCACTCCGTCCATCAGACGCTTGATGGGCATAATAATATTTTGGTTTAAGATGAAAACCAGCAAAGCTGAGGTAAAGGTGACCAGTAGGATAACACCCACGCTCAAACGTTGATTAAAACGTTTGAGGTTTTTGGCCTGTTCCAAACGTTCTTCCAAACGCCCGACATTCAGCACAATAAGCTGGTCCAAATTTTTAACAATGTCTTCTACCACGCTTTCCTGAGACCGTAGGTGTTGTTGTAGTTCAATATCAATCAGGCCTTGTTCAAAGCGTTTGATCTGATTTTTGATTTGCCGGGTATAAGTTCGATGCAGTTTTTGAATGGCAAGAATTAATTTTTTTTCCAGTTCGCGAACTAAATTTCGCTTGATTTCTATAAAAACACCTTTAAATTCACGCTGCGCCCGGTAAATGGTATTTCTCCAGGAGGGATTACGGGTCAGTTGGTATTTAGAAAGAGCCCAATCCGTATGCAGTAAATGCTGGAGCATTTTTTGGGCATTGAGTATATTTTTCATATCCTCATTAATAATCATATTGGTAAGTTTTGTAATGCGGGTACTGTTGCTGTAAATCATAAAAATTGCGCTGCCGGAAACGAGAATAACCAAAAGGAAGGCCAAAAGAATTTTTTGGCGAATATTCAGACCCATACAAAATCCTCCGTAAAAAGATATTTTTCATTGTAAAAGAGCAGAGTCACAAGAGCAAGTGTTTTTACGAAGCAAAAACGCAGTGCAGGTGAACAATGGGCAGTGCAAAATAGGCCAGGGCATCCTTGGCCTAAAATACTACGGTTTTCGCCCTGAAAAGTCCACAATTGCATAATATTATGTTGCTTCTGTAAAAAAAAGGGCGGCAAAATTCCCATCAGTGCACAAAAAAATAAACGATTTCAAGTTTATTTCAAGTTATATTAGCCGATACTTAAACTATTAAAAGAAATAACGAGATATTGAAAACCTGATTTATTGAGTGAAGTAATATGAAAGGTTAGAATGCGTAAAATTTTGGTTGTGGATGATGAATGCTTGCTTTTATCTATTGTGAGTCGCATGCTTTCCAAAGATGGCTATGAGGTGGACCAAGCGACTAATATGGCAGAAGCCAGGAATAAAATATCCGTCAATAATTATATCGTAATAATAACGGATATGAATATGCCGGATACTCAAGGCAGTCAGATTGTTAAAACCCTTAAACAGATCAAATCAAATATAGAGATTATTGTAATAACCGAATACGGGACACTGGACAAAGCAGTGGATTGCCTGCGGGCCGGCGCCGTTGATTTTATTGTTAAACCAATCAAACGAAAACAGCTTCAAGATGCGGTAGTCAAGACTATTCAAAAGAAAGAAATATCCCATGAAAATATATTGCTGCGCGGTTTGAATGAGATGAAGGATAAATTTTTAACCCTGGTTTCGCATGAACTACGTACACCGCTGACGCTTATTTTTGGATATTTAACGATTCTCCAGCGGCAGAGTTTTAATTTTTCCGAAGAACAAATGAGTCTGCTCAATATAATTATGAAGTCCAGTAAAAAACTCATTGATTTGGTGAACAACATACAAACCATAACGCAAGCGGGTTCCGGAGAAATTAACCTGCATCTACAGTCCATTCACCCGAATAAATTGATCTCGGATGTTTTGTCGGAAATTAAAACTTCGCTTCTTGACCGGAAACTAAACATTCATCTGGATAAAGAAGTGGAGCTTGAATTATTTGACGGCGATCGGATACGTTTGTATCAATGTATCTCTGAATTGGTGCAAAATGCGGTTCGCAATACCAAGGACGGGGGAGAGATCATCCTGGGTGCGCGAAAAGAAGGAGAGTATATCGTTTTTTATGTAAAGGACAATGGTATTGGCATTCCGGAAGAAGAACAGGGGAAAATATTTGAACCGTTTTATGAGATTGCGGATGTTGAGTTGCATACCACCAGCCGTTCTAGATTTGGCGGAGGCGGAATGGGTATCGGCCTGCCGCTGGTCAAACGGGTGGCGGAAGCGCATAGCGGCACGATATGTTTTGATTCGAAATCCGGGGAAGGTACCTGTGTCGAGATTTTGTTGCCTGTTGGCCGGAAATCGGTTGCAAACGGATTTGAAGATAAACTGGGAGATTAAATCGTTGTAGAGACGCGATTAATCGCGTCTCTACAATACATAAGGTGAATTTCGGTAAACCATATCTATTTGTTTTTCGATTTCAGCCATGCTACAATCCTCGCAAATTGTATGTTTTGGAAAGGAAATTATGGATGAAACCAGGCTGGAAAAAATTACTCTGAATACAATCGCTGCTGTTATTTTTGATATGGATGGCGTGATTATTAATGGCATGCCGTATCATGCGCAGGCCTGGAAAGAGACTTTTCAGGCTGTGGGATTGCACATTACATTGGAAGAGGTATATGAGCGGGAAGGTGAAGCCGGTACGGCGGCAGTGGCGCATTTTTTAAAAGAACGCGACGTTAATGCTTCGTTATCAGAAGTGGAAGCGCTTATTTGTAAAAAAGAGACCCGGTACAAAGAGATCGTGCAAGTAGAAGTGTTTGAGGGTGCGTCGGAATTACTGGTAGAACTCCAGACACGAGGGAAACGTTTGGCTTTGGTTACCGGGACCGCCCGACATGAGCTTGAAATCAGCTTGCCTCAAGAGATTAAAGCCAAGTTTGAGATTATTATTACCGGAGATGCGGTAGAAAAAGGGAAACCGGATCCGGAACCGTATCAACGCGCTTTGAGTGCCTTGCGGTTGACGCCGGAACAAGCCATAGTGATTGAGAACGCGCCTTTGGGTATACAATCTGCCAGGGCTGCCGGGCTTCGCTGTTTGGCAGTGGAAACCTCTTTGGCCTGCGAGCGCTTATCCGGCGCTGAGCTGTGTTTTCCTAATATTTCTGTTTTATCTGAGTATTTATTGTCCTAGCATTTACGCATTCTAAGTGTTTGTAATGAAGCTACCTCTATAACCCGCTTGTTGATCATAACCAGATCAAGGATGTTCTCTAAAATCTCTTTTTATAGGTAATCGATACTATATATTTTTGCTGTGCTTCCTTGGTAAAAAAAAGTACAAGCTATAAAGTTTGCATATTTATAGCTCTATTCTGAAGAAAAATTAATTTGCAAAAAATCAAAAGTGTTTCAAATTAAAACACAAATAATAATAAATAATAAAAACAAGAATAAAATATTAACCGAATATTTGCGCTATCTGATTATTATGCTATAATATATGTATATATTTAATTTATATTTTTAATACGGGGATCAGATGCGAATGCGGTTACCAATATCCATTTCATTTTGGCAGTGTCATTCACAGCGTTTTGGGTTAAAGGTGATGGCATTGCTAATCGCGTTCTCATTTATTTTTCCGTATCTCACCTGGGCCTTTGAACCACAAAGCTATACCATTCAAAAAACCGGCCAAATCTCAATTCATCATCTGGGCAAAACCCTGAGTTTGCCTGAAAAACTGGGGACCATACACAAAGGGTATCAAGGCGACAAACAATTGATCGTCCATATCCAGGATCTGCACTGTCACTATGAAGTTCAAAAAAACATTGCCAATATCATTCACCATTTGGCCCAAGAGTACGAACTGCGTCTGGTAGGCGAAGAGGGCGCTTTTGCTTGTGTGAATACCACCAAGCTCAGAACTTTTCCCATGCAGGAGGTGAAAGTACAAGTAGCTGATTACTTTGTCCGCCAGGGCAAACTCACTGGCGCGGAATTTTATGCCGGAACCGGCGAGCACCCGGTGAATCTATGCGGTATTGAAACCCCGGACCTGTATCTGCGCAGCGAGAAAGCGGTGCGATCTTTTCTCAATCAAGAGACCCTGGGATATTGCTATGATATCCGCGAACAATTGGAAGAATTAAAAAGCGAACTCTACTCGCCGGCTTTGAAACGCTTTGATCAAAAGCGAACCTTGTACCGGCAAAGTAAAATGGAATTATTGGCGTATTGTGCTTTTTTGAAAAAAACCGGTACTCGCCTGAAAGTCCCGTTTTCCGCCTATCCGGCCTTAAAGCGTTTTTTGCAAATACAGTCACCTGTGTTTACCCGAAAAATAGATTCAGATCAATTGTTCCAGGAAGCGGATGACCTGGATGCTTCCATCCGCCGCAGATTATATACCACAGAGGTGGAACGCGAACTGGATGACATGCTGTATCGTTTGGACATCATGGAAAAATTGCTGAATATTTCAGTGACCACTGCCGAGTTGCGCGAATTCCGCAGTTTACGTTCAGCTTTTTATATCCGGCAATTTGTTGCTTTCATTGAACGTAATGTGCCGGACAATGAGTACCTGCTGGATCACGGGGTGTATCAACTCGATAATCATCTCAAGACTGTGGAAGATTTCTATCAAATGGCGGAAGAACGCAGCGTTCATTTTGTGGATAACCTGCAGCGCAAAATGGAGCGTGAAAACCAAAAGATCGCGGTCATGATTTCCGGCGGGTTTCATACCCGGGAAGTACTGGCTGAAATTGAACGCCAAGGAATATCCTATGTTTCCATCAAACCCCGCTTTATTCGGCAGGATCTGGTAAATCCCTATTTTCAATTATTGCAGAACCGATACACACCTTTGGAAAAATTGCTGGTCAAAAATCAAAATATCCTGGCTTTGCGAACCTCTTGCAGTGATGGAAACTTTTCTCCGGAACAGATTGTGCGGTCTGCGCAGCTGACTGAGCCGCACCAAATTTTTTTTAACGACTCGACCGAATTGCTGTTGGAAAACGTGGCTGTGCTCACTTTGAAAACCCAAGGTCTGACCAATGAGCAAGTGGTGCCAGAACTAATTGCTGTGTTGGAGAGCTATGCCGCCAATGAGCCGGATATTGGTGTGCAGCTGGCTCCGGCGTTTGTGGCGGAAAATGCCGAGCTCTTACCGGAAATTGGCAAGGATTTGGCAGTGGTAATTATTCCGACCAGCGCAACGGACAGCCGGGGCACTCAGATTAAGACCGTGGCAGTCTGGGATAAACACTTGAATGTGCCAATGGACTTGGCAGGCATTATTCCGCAAATCGATATAGCCGGCAACCGGTTCCTGTTTTACCCGGCAGAGCGCGTTCCGGAGGTAGTGGCTGACTTAGTGAAAAGACAGTCTGCGCGTTTTAATCCCGGCCGCGTTGCGCGCCGGATGTTAAAGGATTGGCAGCAGTATGCGCAAGCCTTGGGTTTACTGGCTGTCAAGGCAGCGCGCTTCTGGGCATCCCATTGGCGTGTGCTGCGTGGCCGTATGGCTGCCTACTTTCAACCAGTGCCGCAACCTGTGCGCGCCGGTCTGATTGGTAAATATATAGTTCTCTCTGAACCGGAGTATGACGCTAAACGCGGGGTGGTCTTTTTTAAAGGATATCATATTAAGAAAAAAGAAGTCAAAAACATAGAGATCAAAGCCCATTTGGTGTATGAAGATGTTGAGGAATTTCTAGCTGCTAAACTTTCTGTTTTTGCTGAATGGGAACAAAAACAGGAAAAATTATCCGGTCGGAAAGCGCATAAGATTTTACCTAAAGTACAGGAATGGATCAAGGATCGCGCTGCTATTGACCGGCTCTTGCTGCTGGATTCGAATAATCCGTATGGGATTCAAGGTTTGGGGACAAAAAACATGATTGCAGTGGGCACGAAGCTCCAGCATGAACCCATGGCCTGGCTGCATGAGACCCTGGAAGCCATGGGTATGGCCGGAGATATTACCGCTGAAGAGGTGCTGAGCTTTGTAGAAGATCACACCTGGTTTGATAAGAAAATGAAAGACCCAAATCGCCTGGGAATGAAATTGCATTACGCGATTATTGCTCTACAGCATGAGTTGAATACAGCATACAATTATGATCTTTATTTCAATATCAAAGGACGGCTGTCCCGCAGAGAAATTTTTCAACAGATAAGGGAAACAGGAGTTTCTGAGAAGGCTGTTATTCAGGATTTTTATCAGCAACGCTCAACTGTAGAAACCATTGAACAAGAAAGAGAACTGCTGGCTGCTGTGATCAAAGCGCAAAAAGAGGCGGAAGCGCAAATAGACCGTCAAAAACAAAGAGCGCGCGAAACCCTGGAACTGGCCTGGGATTTTGTGAGTAATGATAAAAAACCATCATCCCATGAAACCCGGGAAAGCATGGTTCAGATGGTGTTCAATGCCCTGGATGTATTGGATCCCCAGGTTGCGGCTGATGTCTTGAGCGCGGAGATGCTGGACAATCTGTTTGCATCGCCTGGTAAATCCGGCTGGTCCCAAGCAATTCTGAAAAATGGAGTTTTGCAGCGCTCGCCAAAAGTTTCGGAGCGTGTACTGGTCAATGGATTTCAGAAATTATTTGTGGATCGAACCGGAAGCCTCCAACAACGAAGAGCCTTGTGGCGCAATCTGCAAACGATTATGGATCACCGGGATACCTTGTCAAGCAGTACGCTGAAAGCTCTGAAGCATCTCTTGCGTGATGGATTGCAGGATATTTTTGCTTCTGAGGCAAGCAAGCCGGTTGATTTTTTTGAGCGTGAAACCATAATGGATGCGTATCATTCTTTGCTGCTGCGGGATAATAACACTATCTTAAGTTTGGGTTTGGTCGGCACTTTGATAGGGAATCATGAGACCACGGATGCCAGTCTGGCTGTATTGGACATACTGCAGGAGTACTGTGAAGCGATCTCACCAGACCGGGCCAATATTATAGTTGGTAAACCCCGCTGGTTTACCAACTTACTGCTGAAAATGTATGCGGCAGCGGACAGTCCGGAAAAAAAGTGCCTCATACTTAGGCGCATCCGGAAATTTTATCCGCTTATGTCATCACCTGAAATCGAAACCATATTATTTGATTATTTTGTCCCGCATTTGCAATTGGCTGCTGCAGAAGTACCCCGCCTGGCGCCCAAGGCCGAAGCGTTGCGTGATGAAATTGATGAGAGCATGGAGCAGATTGAAGCTTTGGTCTTGTTACTGAGGACCTTGGCAAAGTTTTCTCAAGATGATGCAGTCTTGCAGTATTTAGTTAAGATGGCACGTTCTAATATCTGGCACTCGCATGTTACCTCAGAGGTGGCCTCTGTTTTGGCCCGGTTTTTAGAGGATGAACATCCGGAAGTGATCCGCTTATTTACTGATCATTTGACACCAGGTTGGCGCACTATAGAAAAGAAGCGCTTGGATGATATGCTGGCCAAAGATGTGACAGATGAAAAAATATTGCGCTGGCTGCGAACCAAACGCGGAAAAACGCGGGCCGGATTCATGGTGCTTTTACGTCATAGAAAGCGGGCAGGATTATTACAGGCCATTGTCCTGAATCAATTTAATCGCAGAACTCTAACCTTTCCACTACTCCTGCGTTTATACGCGATAGTATTGCATGCTTCGGAGAATATTACCAAAAAGGACAAAAACACCAAAAAAGAATTTATTGAGATGTGGAGCAGTCTGGAAATGGAAGCAGGAGTGAGCCTGAGAGCTACGATTGTGGAAATGTTGAAAGATGATGCTGCTGCGCGCGATATGGTGGATAACATCTGGCTGCAGGACGAGGTTTTGAAAATTTATGTGGCAACAGACATGCTGGATACAGTCGTGGAATATCCGAGGCTGAAAAATTCGGATGATGGTTTGCGTCATCAGGTGGCCAGTTCTGATTATGCGCGCATGGCGCCGTACTTTCGAAATGCGCGTACTTCCTTTAAAATCGGGGGCCGGCTGATAAAAGCCGCGCCTGAGCCGGCGCTGTTTTTGCTGCAGGTCATTAAGCATGAATTGGGTCATGTGCTTGGGGATGCTTATATTGGCTATCATGGAAAAAATCGCGACAGCATTGATCCGAGTTTGCAAGAACATTTTGCCGATTTATTTCCGGATGAGTTCTCGCGCCGTTTTGAGCAAGATGTCACGTATTTTCGTAAACGTTTTCACTATGAGGAGCATTTTAAGACGGTCGCAGAACACGACAATCGGGCAGATGACGAGTATATGGGCGGCCGGGCTGTTACCCAGATCATTGAAAAAGCGTTTGAGGAATCGAACATACCAATAACTTCGGGTGATCTGATTGAAGCGGAATTGTATGTGTTTGCCAATCTGCCGCCTAATTTATCTGTGCGTAGGTTTGTGCATTTGGTTGTGGACCGCTATACCAAGGCCTATCATGATGAGTTGGCTGAGGATAAGGGTGTGAGATCGCTCTTGAAAAAAGCGAAGGCCGCTGATATTGAAAACCCGCTGAAAACCTTTTCCAAAAAAGGGATAAAGCTGCCGACTGTGGAGGAATTGGTGGCTCGAATTAAAGAAGCCAGTCTGGGCGGGATTATGTCATGGTTGAAAGCGCCGATAGTACGGATTTTAAAAATCCAACCCCAAACCTATGACCTCGGGGTGGCCTGGCTGGCGGAGAACAGCCTCTCGCTGACCATAGGTGGTGTGGTATCAGTGGTTGCTGGTGTGGCTATCGGGCTGGATGTTTCGCAAATGCTCAATCTCGGGTATGTGCTGGCCTGGCCAATATTCTTTGGTCTGCATTATATCAAGGCCAACGGCGAACGCGCGCCGCCTGCTAACCGGATTTTAGCCGGTATGATCGCTATTTTCAATCTTGCACTGATGTTTACCTCCTTGCCCCTGCCCATAATGTTTGCCGCTTCATTCATTATTCATTGGTATGTGAACCAGGTTATGTCCAGAACAGAAATATCCTTCAAACAATACTTGCGCGGTGTATTTATGCGTCCCTGGCAGGAGTTCACCATTGAAAACTTTTTTAGTCCGGGCAAATGGCTGCGTGCACATAAGAATAAAAAACCTGATGGAAAAACAGATTACTTTGAACTGATTCCGCGCCTTATCGGCATTGTCAATATGTACACCAGCATATTTACTGTGCCAATGCTGGCAGTCTATGCCATTCCAGGCCTGGGCGCGGCCCTGGGAGCCATGGGATGGGCAGCGGTTTTGGTGCCAATAACTTCTGCGGTGCCGGCCTTCCTGGGCATGCATGGTGTTTATAATGTGTTTGTCCCCTGGGCGCAGTTGTCATTGGAGCAACAACCGGATGAACCTGACGCAGAAGCGCGGAACCTGGAAGGGGAAATCAATCGCTTTAAGCGTTTGCCGGAATTCAAGCGTTTGAACGGTGTTGTCGGATTTTCAGGTATGGGAGTGAACTTAGGACCTGAGTTTTCCGCTGCGCGACACAATTTGCTGGCCGGTCGTGTTGTTCGGAAAGTGGCGAAATTTTATGGTTGGGAAGCCAGTAGACCGGAATTCCTTTGTTTGGTAAAAGATTTTGTTGTCCTGCCGTTTAATCAATATGCTAAAGCCGGTAGAATAGGCAAATTGCTGAAAGAAGCCGAATATCAGGAAAGAGAATTGGTGGTTGGCAAATTAGAACAAGTAGGCTTTAAATTAACACCTGAGCTTAAGAAAGACCTGCTGAATTTCAGCGCCAAGACGCGTGCCAATCTGTCTGCTGCCGGTAAACGCGCCCTGGCTTGTGAAAGTGTTGTCCAGGTAGTGGAAGCCACGATCAGAGGGATAAAAAAAGGACGTTTTACCTGGGCGGACATTCCTGATATGTTGCCGCAAAAGCAGTGTTTTGCTGCTGTGACTACGGCAGAAGGAAAAAAAACAAACACAGATGATATTGTGGCCAATATTGCTGCTAGTATGCTGTGTGAATCCGGCACAACTCCGGACCAACTGCTGACGCGTGCCTTGGAAATAAATGAGGCATGGCGCAAAGAGTTTCTGGACGCGTATTTTAAAGTGGATCGTGATCCGAAAAAAATATTAAGTGTACAAAACATCTTGCTGGGATTGTACCGGGCATATGTGGCTGAATATGAGGTGAGTGTGGAAGAAGGAAATCCCAAAGCAGCGGCTGCGTTTGCCGCTGAAAAACTTTCGCGTTTTAATGAAACGGATGTCATGCAAGCCAGTGCTTATGTGGCACGGGGTGTTAAACCAAAAGCAATCCAACTGACGCGTGAACAGCAGCGGATTCTTGTCCGGGTCATTTGCACGAATATGACCAGGTCCAATGAAGCGGAGTTGTTGGAAGGCAGACCGGTTACTGCCAATTTAATAGGGTGCGCCGGTGTTGTGGCTGTTGGGCCTGTTGAGCAAGGAGTCGGACATGTGGGTTACTTAAGTTATGCTCCTGACCACATCAGCATAGCAAACTTACGTAAAATTCTGGAACCCATCAAATCTGTGGTTGGTCAGGATGAGGTTCTGGTTATTTCCTCCACCGGGCGCACCAGCCGGCAAAATATCAAATACTTGGAGAATTTTATCAGGGAACGCTTTGAGGTGGAATTAACCAGGCCGGTTTACGTGCTGCGCAGCCAGGAGTGGTTTGGAGCCCATGTTTCGGATATGTATATTGTCACCAATGTGCTGGCCCTGCCGGACGGGGGCGTGTATATATTGTACACCTCGCAGGATACAAAAAAATATTACGGTATGGCTGAATATCAGGGTCAGGGCCGCTGGTATTTTTGGGATACTAAATGTTTTGATATGGTGGAAAAATTGGCGGTCCGGGTGGAGGCGTTGGAAGAGCAGCAGCTGACCGGCATACCCGATGGCAATGAGATATCCCTGAATTTGGCGGAATTGATTTCTGAGCAGGATATTATACAAGTGCAGCCGGCAGATGATAAAGTAAAAACTCCTGTGTTTAAAGACGGGATGATACAGGTGCCGGCACTCAATCGCGCTTTGGCGCAGATCAGTGAAAAAATAAATCAAGCGGGTTTGGGAGCAGAGGTCTTGATTAGTCTGGGCGGAAGTATTAGGGTTATGAGTCATGCCCAGACTCAAATACCCTTGTCAAAATTTCATGATTTTGATATTGAAGTAAACCTGTCACGCGCGGTGGATCAAGAAAAATTGGCTGCAGCGCTGCGTATTGCCGGCAACCGTGTCTTGACTGAGTACGGACTTTCCTTTTCTGAACTCTATGTAAATACCAAGCCGGGGACACCGATGACCGTGCGCGGTAAAATACAAGACTCGAAAACTAAACACACGTATTCGATAGACTTTTTAAATAAAGTACTGGATGGACCTATTACTGAAGAGCGAATGATGGAATGGTATCGGAATTTTCTGTCATCCCAATATGAAAAAACAGGAAGTATAGCCTGGCATAAATTGGAGGCTTTTGATCCGCTATCAGATCCTCGGAAATTCATAGTTCGCTATTTGGCCTATGAATGGTTATTTGGAAAGGAGGCGTTGTATGCCGGTTATGTTCAACAATTCCTAAACACCGAAGAGAAAGCCTATCCGGCACTGGTGCGGGAAATCATAGGGAAAAAGCGTGTGACTGTTTTAACAAAGGCAGTAACCCGTCACCTCGATCGTTTGGGACAAACACCGGATCAAAAAATTCAGTCAACCTCTCCCATTGGCGGTATCTGGCCCTGGTTAAAAGCCTGGATTGATCCGTTTTTGGTGCGCTTAGGATTGGCGCCTGGCACCTACGACCGCTGGGTGGCGTGGCTGGCGGAAAATGGAATATCCCTGCTTGCAGGATCGATTGCGTCTATGGCCTTAATCTCAGTGGGTGCGGTAAGTCCTGAGCTGTTCTGGCAAGCAGGTTATTTGGCTGCCTGGCCGATTTTCTTTTTGCTCCATTT
>JAGLMY010000026.1 GCA_023139775.1 bacterium | reverse complement strand
GGGAGAAAGCAGTCAGTCCGATTCCAGTTGAGATTAGCGAGTGCTTGGTGAAGGTACGTCAGGAATGGTTTGCTGCCTGTTTGGACAATGTTGAAGCGTTCAACAAAAAACAGAAGAATCAGAAGAAAAAAATCAAAGTTGATAATGGGCGTATCGGTGAAGCAGCTGAGATTGCCCTGAAAGCCTACCAGCTGTATTTAATAAATGCCTATTTATCCAAAGACAAATATATTGGTGATACTGTAGGTTCGAATTTACAAGAAAAGTTAATAACCAATATTTTTGCCGCCCAACAAGAAAAATGCAGCGAATATTTAAAGACTTTTGAAGCGGCCGTGGCCAATGATCCGAAACTGCGGACCAATGAGAGTCGCCGGCATGAATGGATTTCCGGAGATGTGGCTACCCACCTTATTGGATCGCCGGATTCAGATGAGGCAAACCGCTTAATTGCCCAAACGTTTGCTGAATATTCGGATGTGACGCTCCTGGAGAGCGCTCAAGCCCTGGGTGATAAGCGCGCGGTGAATAAACTCTCTAATAAGTTGGAGAAAACACGCCCCAAACGTAAGGGGAAAAAATAAGCACTTTTTTAGCGGGTACTATATACAAGGAGAGTAATCTGTTATGAGTCAACCCATTGAAATGTCCCATCATAAATGCCAGTACAATCAAGAGGTAACCGTGCTGAAAGTAAGAGGTGCCATCGATTCTGAGACCGCGCCGGCTTTTGAGAATAAATTGGAAACCATTCTGGAAGCAGGGCTGTATCGTCTCTTGGTGGACCTGGAAGAAGTAGAGTACATCAGCTCAGCCGGGGTGGGTGTTTTTGTGGGTATGCTCCAGCGTTTCCGGGAGTATGAAGATCAGGGTGGAGATATCAAATCCTGTAATGTATCTAAAAAGATTATGAAAGTGTTTGAGTCCATTGGTCTGGATAGCATGATGGATTTTGTGGAGAATGGCCCGGGGCTCAAGGAATGGGAGGCTGAAGCGCAGATAGAAGAACGGATGAACCATTTTTTTCTGATTGTCATGGACAAAGAAATCTTTTCCGGCGAAGAATTTGTTATGCGCGTTGGCGCTCGTGACAAAGATAAACGGTTGGTGGAAGATTATATGGATATGATACGCTTCAGTGTGTCTTCAGGCATGATCTTTCCCAAAGAGGCAGATGGGTTTAATAAAGGGATATGGGAAGGAAAAGTAGTAATTACTGCTTCCGGTAAAGTTACACTCTCTGTGACGGATGGTAAATACACAGGATCGGTTGAGCTTGAAATCCAGGAAAAAGCGGACAAAGTTCAATTCCCCCTAAAAGTGAATTGCACCACCTGCCAAGCTGAGATCACCATAAAAGCGCCGGAAATTTATCGCTGCGAAGAGTGTGATGAGACCTTTAATGTGGATGAATGGGGCAATGTGCAAATCATCAAGACCGGGAGCACGGTTAAGCGCCGCAAATCCAAATATAAAGGCATTGAGATGAAGATAAACGCGGATGTCAATTATTTGCCGACCATCCGCCGGGTTATAGAAGGCCTGTGCGCGCAAGAGGGTATGGATGAGATAACCACCAATTCTGTGGCTCTGGCCATCGATGAAATTCTTCTGAATCTGATTGAGCATGGCAATGATTTTGATCCCTGGCAAATTCTGCGTTTGAGTATGATGTTTCAGAAAAAACAGGTCAAGATTCAGATTCGGGATTACGGTGATCCATTTGATGTTACCAAGCAGAAGAATGTTTCCATTAAATATCGGGCTGCGAAAGGTTCCAAACGGGGTGTAGGCGGATTTATGGTAAATAAATTGATGGATAATATTAAATATGAAAGTCTGCCGAATTACAACCAATTGACCATGGTGAAGAAATATGGGTCAGCTGACGAGGACGAATAGAGATTTGGTAAATCCTAACCCGGACAAGCCGGAACCAAAGATATTTGACAGGATAACAGGATTGACAGGATTTATTTAAAATCCCGTATATTCTGTTAATCCTGGCAAAAGAAATTTTTTGCGCTCTTTACAGCGAATAATTTTCTGCCATAAAAAGCACGAATTTGAGAACTAAGATACTAAAGCCCGGCAGCTAAAAGGTTGCCCGGTTTTTTTAGCAGGGAAAAAAGAGGGGTTGCCATGAAAAAACTATTGTTGTGGCTCTGCGTTTTTATATTCTCTGCCGGCCCAGCCAATGCTGCCTGGTATGATTATGATTTTAAATACAAACAACAAATTACCATATTAAATAGTCAGGTGGCTGGAAATGAGATGGATTTTCCGGTGCTCATCACAGCAGTGGATATTGATCCGGTCTTTTTCGGGCATGTTGAGAAAGCCACGATAAACAATATGGACATCATTTTTACCAATGCCGCTCAAGATACTGAGTTGAGTAGAGAGATTGTGCATTTTGATTCGGGAAATCAAGAGCTGGAAGCCTGGGTGAAAACAGACCTATCCGGCAGTGTTAATACGGTCATATACATGTATTACGGTTATGCTGCTGCCAACAAACCGAATGCGGCCGATACTTGGAGTAATAATTTTACAGCTGTTTGGCACCTGCAGTCGGCAACCGGTGCAGCAAATGATATTCAGGAAAGTACGGCAAATGCAAATCACGGCTCATCGCAAAATATGGATGCAGGAAATGGGGTTATAGGTCAAATTAGCAATGCTTTAAATTTCAACGGTTCTGATGAATATATTAATGCCGGGGATGATGTTTCATTGCAAATAACCGGGACTTTGACCATGTCAGCCTGGGTAAATTTAACTGATGATGAAGCGAATGTGTATAATACTGTTATAGCGAAAAAATTAAATTGGAGTAGTACCTCAGGCTATTTATTGCAAGTTTTACCCCAAGTAAATGACATGGAAGTTACAGGTAGTGGTGGTACGAGCGCTGCTTTTGATGTTGCAGATTATACAACGAATTGGCATTTTATTGTTGGTACCATTAATGCGACTACAGCAGGTGGTTTTTTTGACGGGGGATCATTAGGCACAGCTGCGACAAATGCTTTAGCGACCAGCACTCAAGTTGTTAATCTGGGACGATTAGGAAACGGAAATGAATCTTTTGACGGACAAATTGATGAAGTTCGTATCAGCACTGTTGTTCGTTCAGCCAATTGGATCAGCACCTCATTTAATAATCAAAATAATCCCGGAAATTTTTACAATGTAGGCAGCGAGATCAACCAGCCGGCCCGGTATCGTTCCATAGGTCCGGGCAATACTATTGCTTTGGATAGCGGAGGCGCCAATGCCCTGACGATTTCAGAATTTACCGCTTCGTTTGCCGGTAATGTGTCCAATGATATTGGTGTGGGTGATGCCATTGAATACGATTCAGATGACGTTGGCACGGCAATTGATGACATTGCCTTTATCTACGAAAGAATTAATGCCAACACGTTTTTGGTCAAAAGGGCAAATGGGGATCTGCCGGTGGTTACTACGAGCAATCAAGACTGGAATGTATGGCGTGCGTACCGTACCTTGGGTAATGCTGAATCCGGCACCGAGAATCCAAGCATTGATGCCGTGGTTCGTTTTTTTGACGACGGCAACCGGGATTGCGTCACCAATGACGAAATATGGCATTTTGCCTGCTATAGCGGAACTACAGCGGATACAACCGGATTAAATTGGGACGGCTGGACCACGGATGCGGATAGTTATATCCGGATATACACACCTTACTTAAGCAGCGAAACCGGAACCAACCAGCGCCACAATGGAACCTGGTCAAATTCTTTGTATCGGCTGGTAGCGACCAATGACGATTGCCTGCAGTTGTCCGACCAAAATGTCCGGATTGAGGGACTGCAATTCCAAATGACAGCCACTTCCACCAATGACCAAAGAGCCATTGATATTACCGGGTCTGTCGGCAATGCCATTGATATTCGGATTTCTTATTGTATTTTTCGCGGTTATGCCGGCACCGCACATGATCGGCATGCTGCTGTGGGAGTCAGAAGTATGAGTATTGGCGCCGGAAATGTTTATATCTGGAATAATATTGTCTGTGACTTTAATGGCGATAACAGGTCCTGCGGTTTTTATCTTGAAGATTCAGACACGACCATGCGCATTTATAATACTACTGTATTTAACTGTTATAATGGCTATCGTAATAATACCGGGACGTTTGTCGTCAAGAACACAATTGCCCAGGGCTGTACTAATGGTTATGAAGGAGATTTTTCTTCAGCAGAAAATAATGTTTCGGATTTAAGCAGTGATGCACCGGGAACAGGATCTTTGGACAATGTGGATGCTGAGTTTGTGGATGAAATTGGCCCGGATTATGATTTGCACTATGCAGCCGCTGATGGGGTGGCCCGGTTTGCGGGCGTAGATCTGTCCGGTGACGCTAATTTGCCGATAAGTGATGATATTGACCGTGAAGCCCGTACTGTGAGCTGGGCAGTGGGCGCTGATGAAAACGACGCGTTACCACCGAGTCCAACCATCACACCCAGCAATACAGCTTCGGCTACCATTACGCCTTCTCCCACCGCAACACCTTCCGCCACTGTGACACCTACGTCCACCGAGTCTGCGACAGTCACAGATACACCGACCATAACATTGACAGCTACGATTACGGAAACTTGCACTATAACACAGACCATCACACCGACACCCAGTATTACTATGACACCTACTATCACCCCGACCTCGACTGTGACACCGGACTGGACGCATACGGCGACCCCGACTGTTACTCTGACATCCACTAACAGCCTTACGGCTACTATCACGCCGACATACACCATTACGCGGACCGGCACAGCGACACCGACCGTTTCATCCACGCCTACGATTACCGTGACCCTGACTATTACCGTGTCCTCGACGATATCTCCGACTCCGTCTAATACACCGTTGTATGTGGTGCCCAATGATTTGGACAATGTGGTGGTGTACCCGAATCCGTACCGTTCGGATATCAAACTGGAAAGGGAAGTTAGCTTTGACCGGGTACCGGCCCAGGCCACGATTCGCTTGTATGATATCAGCGGTCAATTGGTAAAGACTATTCAGAAGGACAGCAATGTGCCGTTTGTGCGCTGGAATCTGGAAAACGAAAGCGGTTCGCAGGTAGCGTCAGGTATTTATATTTATATTATTACGGCCAATGGACAGAAACGTAAAGGCAAGATCGCGATAGTGCAATAAACAAATGGTAGGGGCGAGGTAACCTCGCCCCTACTGTCTGGATTATTTTATTTTTCCCTGGGCATCAAATTGCTTTACATGATGAATCAAGGACTGTTTGTCCATCCGGCAAATGCCTATCTTTTCATCCACAGCTCCATAACTTAGTAGAAAATTCTCACCTAATTCAATCATACCGGTGGTAAAAACACAGGGGGTCTTGAATTTACGCGGCATTTCCCAAGGCTGATCCGCAATGAGGATGCGATCAGGACAGCGGTGCTTTACACTGGGTAAATAATTGCAAATTGAAAAAACGCAGGTTTAACGGGAGAAAAATAAATATCTAAAAAACTACTGTTTTTAAAGACTAAAAGTAAATAAGAGACGGGCAGTTAAAAAGAAAGCGGTTAATTTTTAGGAAAAATATTACAATCCGGCCCGTTTCAAAACAAATCATCATTCATGTGATATACTTAGAATGCCGGGAAAAGGAAGTGATGGATGATGATTAAAAAAGTTTTAATCCTTACATCTCTTTTTCTACTATCGACACAATTAACAGTACATGACCTTGCAAATTCCTCCCAAATATTACCCTTCCAAGTCAATCTACAATTGCAGAAAAATCTGAGATTACAAGTGATGCCTTTAATCCGATTTGCCGGTAATACGCAACTTCATACCCCGGAATTGGTAAAAAAATATTATATGTCGAATGATTATTTCTCCGTTTGGTTCACCAAGCAAGGCGTGCGGGAGCATGCGGGACAACTGGTAACGATTCTGGGTCAGGCGGAAAAGGATGGATTAAATCCTCGAGATTATCATTTGAAAAAAATAAATAAAATGTTGGGGCAGATCAAGCAACGCAAATCGTATGCATTTAATGATTACGATACGGCAACCTTGGAATTACTCTTGACCGATGCTTTCTTTCTCTATGCCCGTCATTTGGCATTTGGTCAAGTTGTTCAACCTTCAGAATATGATGTCCTGTATGGCAATGCTTGCGATCAACAATTAATGGATTTGCTAAAAGTAGCGATGAGCATTGATGCCTTAAGGGAATCGCTTACTTATTTGAGACCAAAGCATCAAGGGTATTTGAAATTACGCAAAACATTGGCATATTATCATAAACATGCCGGCCTATTGGATAAATTACAGATTGTGAATACGCCGCCACTGAAGCCGGGTGATTGTGATAATCGGAGAATTCCCATACTCCGGGAGAAATTGCGGTTATTCGGTGATTTGAAGCAAACGGCAGATGAGCGGAATGTGCTTTTCAATCAAGAGGTTGAGCAGGCGATTAGGCATTTTCAATCACGTCATGGGCTGGCAGTAACCGGCGCTTTGGATGGAAAAACGCTCAAATTGCTTAATCGGCCTGCGGCGGAGATTATTCAAACCTTGGAAATTAATATGGAGCGGTGGCGGAGACAAAGCACTGTTTTGGAAAAAAAATATATTCGTGTGAATATCCCCGCTTTTATGCTGCAGGTAATTGAGTATAAGCAGCCTGTTATGCAGATGAAAGTCGTGGTTGGCAGGAAAACACGCCAAACCCCGGTATTGAATTATAAGATAGAGTATATTACCTTAAATCCCTATTGGGTGATCCCCCCGAACATAGTGCTCCAAGACAAAATAAGCAAAATCCGGCATGATCCGGATTTTTTCACCAAATATCGGATCGAAGTACTTGAATTCAGGGACCGGTCCTGGCATTTAATTGATCCCGCAACAGTTGATTGGAAGACTGTTGCGGTCCAGGAATTCCGAACCACGTACCGCTTTCAACAAATCCCGTGTACAAAAAATGCGTTGGGGCGTATTAAATTTGGAACTCCGAATCCACATAATGTCTACATGCATGATACGCCCCGGCAAAAACTTTTTAATCGCAGGGTAAGGTGCTTTAGTTCGGGTTGCATACGATTAGAGAAACCGCTTGACCTTGCGAAATACGCTCTGCGTGATCATCAGTTTTGGACCCAAACCCGACTTAAGGCGGCATTATCCAATTATATTTGCCAGGTCATTAAGCTAAAAAAGGAAATACCGGTTTACATTCAATATTTTACAGCCGAGGTTGACACTAAGGGTATTGTTCGATTCTATGATGATATCTATCATCATGATGATGGATTACTTAAGGCAATGAGGAACTATAGGGACTGAATGAAAAGCCCTTGGCAAAATTAAACTGCTAAGTTGACAAAGTCGACCCCAATTCAGTCCCCCAATTTACATCTTAACAGACTGTCCATGGGCATCGAATTGCTTCACATGCTGAATCAAGGCTTGTTTGTTTATCCGGCAAATGCCTGCCTTTTCATCCGCAGCTCCATAACTTAGTAGAAAATTCTCACCTAATTCAAGCATGCCGGTGGTAAAAACACAGGTGGTCTTGAATTTACGCGGCATTTCCCAAGGCTGATCTGCAATGAGGATGCGATCAGGACAGCGGTGCTTTACGCTGGGCAAACCCTGCGTTTGTTCTTCCAGGATCATAAAGGCTTGTGTGTATCCCACTTCAGCATCCTGTTTACCGTGATAATTGAGCAACCATTCTTTCTCGGAAATTTTGATGGGAGGAGTACTGCCGCCCACCCGATTGATTTCCCAGGCAAAGAGCGGGGAAGCCAGTAGAGTTTGAGAGGCTTCTTCGTGCCAGAGGTCTTCGAGACGCCCGGCCGCACAGATCATAATTGATGGTTTAATAGGATTTTTAATGGCAGGATACAATTGCGGTGTATACGGGCGATGGAGACAGACATACTGTGATTTTCCATTGACCATTAGTTTCTCAGGAAAAATAAGTACATCCCGGTTCTCGCCATATTCCGGATTGGTCAATTGCGTAACATAGCGAAAGGCCTGATCATATATACCCCGGCTTAAAGCATTCAGATCCACCTCATATAACACATTGCAGGTTACATTTTCCGAGGCTGCCTTGCCAAAAGGATTTTCAGGTGTCTTGATCCACTCTGGTGAGCATTGAGTCGGTTCATCATGAATCCAGTATGGTCCGGGCGGAAGCAGGCGGCAGGCGACTATGACATAGCATTTGTTTTCCAACCAAAAGAGACGAGGATCTTCCACACAGCCATTGGCATAATTGACAACTTTATTGCCATGGGTATCCTGAATATACATCCGATTGATTTCATACTCCACTTGCGGTTTCAATGCCGGCTGAGAAAAGTCCGGCTGCCAGGTTTTACCCTGGTCATCACTGTACGCATATCCCAGGAAAATAGGATAGGGCAGAGGTTTACCGGCCAATTGTTTTTCCGGCCAGGGACCGGTCGCGCGAAATAACATATGCAGACGTTGCGAGTTCTTATCCTGAATAATAGCCGGGTTAAGGACCATCTCATCCGCCCAGGGAGAACCCGGTTGCGGTTCTAATACGAGTTGTTTGGAATGCACAAAATCAAAACTCATTGAATATCTCCTTGGTAAAATAAAAAATCCTACACAATTTAAGTGATTTTATAACATTCGTCAAGGTATGATATTATGTAACATGTCAGTGAAGCGAAAAAAACCTAATCAGGATAAACCGGAACCAAAATTAGCCGCCGATGAACGCAGATAGACGCGGATATTTAGAATTTAAGAGATAATTTTTTTTTTTAATCTGTATTTATCGGCGTTCATCGGCGGTTAATTTTCATTCCCCTTAGTTCACCGACCTGTTACGATATTACTAAGATGTTCGTTGCCTGGGAGCGCAACTTCGGTTAAAATAAAAACAGTTATAGTTTGTTGGACCGCAGGATTATTCATTATTTTAAACGTTGGGTAAGGATGGACAATATGCGAAAGAAAATCTTGTTTGTGATAATATATAGTTGCTTGCTGTCTTCAATGGTTACTGCGCAAGACGCGCCGCAACCTCTGGCTTTACAAGAATTTGTCACTCTGACTTGCAAAAAAGATGTTAATTTCGAGATCATTTTGTTGGATGAGTTGATTTACCAGTATCAAGCGAAATTGGGATTAACAGCCGCTGATCTGCTCATAGCCGTCAAGGGGCAGTACAACCTGTCCTGGCACGAGGATGAAGAAAGCGGTCCGGAAGGCAGTCTTGGTCTGAGTAAGTTGTTTCCCGGTACTGGGACAGAGCTGGGTGTGACATACGGTCTTGCAACCGGCAATGTGCTCAATGAGCCGTATTCTCGATTCACTGCCATGGTCGCTCAGCCCATTGCGGAAAATGCTTTTGGTCATGCCAATCGCCTGGCAGAGAAAATTTCCGGTCTGGAGATCGAGCTAGCTCAACACCAGATGGTTGAAGCGTATGAGGATTATTTGGCACAAAGTATGAAAACATATTATTCCTGGTACGCAGCCCAAATGCGCGTGACGACCAGTGAAACAACCTTTCGGGAAAACCGGAAATTACTGGAAAATGTGCGAGCCCGAAAAAGAAACCGTATTGCGGATCAAAGCGATGTGAATAAGATTCATGTGCAAGTGTTGAGCAAAGAGTCTACGTTGATTAGCTTGAAAAAAACTCTCTTGGATTTGACCTTGGTGATTCGGCAGGCTATTGGAGTCACAACACCGGATGCTTTGCAACCTATGGAACCGGAGACCTATCATCCCTTGAAAAAAGCATTTGCTTACGAATATGCCGGGTTTGTCCAAAACAGCCGGACACAGCATATACTAAAACTACTGGAGCGGAAAAACGGGGTTGAGGTCGCGCAGTACGCGGATCAACTGTTGCCGTCTATTGAGATATTGCTTGGTTACACAGCCGAAGGGTCTGATGAGGCTTTTGCCGGCCGTAAAAATGCGATGTATGCGGGTCTGGCGGTGGAAATACCGTTTTTGAATGATACAAAACAGTGGCGCTACGCGTTGGCCAAGACGAAGCATAAAAAGACGAAGCTTGCGAATATGAATACCCATAAGCAACTTCGCACGGATTTGGAAACATTATATACAGATATTCTTAGCACGCAAAAACAGCTGGCAATAGCTAAACAAAAAGTATCCTTGTCTGAGGCGGTATTGAAGTCTGAAACCAAATATTATATGCAGAGCCGCGCGGAACTCAATGATCTTATTCTGGCGGGCAATGATCTGGAAGAAAACCGTTATCAGCAAATCTATCTGACTATGCAATATAATATTTTAATGATTGAGTGGTTACGCCTGACCGATCAATTGATTCGTAAGGAAGATATCCGACGCGTCGAACAAAAAGTCGGTTGATTAGTAGAAACCAGCCCGGCTCATTTTTTTCAGCAGACCATATGTCTTTCTCGCTTCACTGATATGTTACAATTATTTTTTGGTTAAAAAGACTGATTTAGGCATAATTTGTTTTGAAGAAAACATGGATGGGACATTGGATAAAGTGATGATTTTCATCTGGCCGGGCAAGAGATCAAAATATTCGTCGGATAATACAATTTCCGGATTGAGATTAAAGTGAACTGCATGGGCGAAAACATCGGTGGTTATGGTAAAAACAGCATGTGCGTTTTTAATTTCCACATTGTCGATGGTCAAGTTTGGCGGGGTGTGAGCTTGGGTACGAAAGACGTTTTGTCGTAAAAGCGCGGGGGAAAAATTATTGTTCGGCAGGACAAAATAAAAATGCCGGCTTGGATCAATTCCGGATAAGGGGAATTCCAACACAATCCGGTGTCCATGCGGTTTGATTACAATGGATTTGGTTTCGGTCCGGCGATTTTTTCCCGAGAAAGCCAGGGAACCGTATTCCAGAGTGATTTGTTGATTGTTTGGTGTTTCGTTAAATCCGGTTACTCGAATAATACCGTTTACCGTTCGCAGGATGAATTTAATGGGTTCGAACGCGCGTTTAACAAAATAGTAAGCAATTTTGCGCGCGTGATAGTAATCCATTATCGACCAGCCGTTTTCGCCCCAAGTGTCATTGTACATCCAAAAAAGCACACCTGAACAGGGCTCCTTGAAACGTAGGGCTTCCAAGGAATATCCCAGCATCAATCCCTGGCACAAACCGGCGTATAACAAGTATTCGTCCAAGGACAAATGCCGGGTATCTGCGTAGTGTTTATGGATGCCGGCTAAAACCGTTTTTTTTTCAAAGGTGTTGTTATGCAGATTCCAGATGGGGTCCTGTAACGTGATACTGTGTTGTCCGAAATATTTTTGGATCGATTCTTTCCGGGCCGGTCCAATGTATCCACACTCAGAAATGAATTTGGCCGTGATCGTATCATATATTTCCGGAGTGATGCGTTTTTCCATTTCTTTGTGCAGCATGCCATCATGCCAATAGTGTTGGTCTCCAATCTCGAGGGCATTGGGAGTATCACCACCAAAAGGCGAACTGTTCCAATAAGGGATATCCGGATTGCTTTTTCGAATTGTTTCCGGAGCTAAAATGTTGTATATGAATGCTCCGCCAAAGGGTTGACCTTTATCTTTCAGGCGTTGAGAAAAGAGCCAGTGGTTTTTGTTGTTGCCGCACCACAGTGCCAGGCTCGGATGATTTCGTAAGCGTTTGGTTTGATAATCCAATTCCCGTTTGACTTCTTCGACAAACCAGGGTTCATGGTCGGGATACAAAGCGCAGCTGAACATGAAATCCTGCCAAAGCAGGATTCCGTTTTGATCACAAAGGTGATAGAAAAGGTCCGGCTCATAGCGTCCGCCACCCCAAACACGCAGCATGTTAAAATTGGCGGTTGCAGCTTCCTTAACCAGTGTTTCGTAGGTCTGAGAAGTAACGCGGGCATAGATTGAGTCTGCCGGTATCCAGTTGGCACCTTTGCAGAAAATGCGCTGCCCGTTGATAACAAAAGTAAAGAGACGTTCATTGAGATTAACTTGAGACAAATCCAGCTGGAGGGTCCGGATCCCGTAGGCAAAGCCAGGATAGGCAATTGGTTCGGTAGGAAAAAAGGGTATGTCGCACTGTACATAAGCCTTGATATGGTATAAGAATTGTTCGCCCATACCTTGCGGCCACCACAATTTAGGGCACGACAGAGTGCCTTCCAAGTCAATGCTGTTTAACCCGGAGCGCAGGCAGGCCATTTTTTCAAGGCGTAAAACACAGTGGTCATTTTCGTATACCTGGATAAGGATGGCGGCTTCGCGGGTGGCGTAGGTCTCTAAATTCTCGATTTCACAACTGAAAGTTAGCGCAGCCGAGGGGTCGATACTATGCGTGCGCGCCTGAACAGAGTGGAAAATAAAAATATTGTGAAATTTAAGTTCCGCTTTGCCCATGATGCCGCACGAGGGGACGCGTGGAGCCCAATCCCAGCCGAATACATACTGCGGTTTGCGCACAAAGATACGGCGCCGGTCTCCGCGGCGGCCTTGCGGTGAGTTTTCCTCAATGCAGGTAAAGGCTTTGATCCCCTCTGGTGTATCCTCGCCAAAACGTTCTACTCCGGTGGTCAGTCGTATTAAAAGTGTATTTATTCCGGTTTTGGCCTGAGCTTTGATATCTGAAGTAAAAGGATAAAAAGCGCTGCGGTGATGCCCGATATGTACATCATTCAGAAAAACATCCGCTTCAGCATCAAGAGATTCCAGGAAAAGTTCCAGGCGTTGGAAAGAAAGGTGTTTTTGAGTTAGAGTGAACGTGGTTTTGAACCACCAGGATTTTTCTTCGATCCAGTTGGAGGCAAAAGAATGGTCTGCTTCCAAGGGTTCGGGAATAATATTCGCGGTGATCAACGGAGTGTGTACATCACACGGTAATGAGCAGGGCAGCCAATTGTCTTGCAAGTGTAAAATCTCCGCGGCTTTTTCAGGGCCCCAGGAGATATCCGCCCAGCGAACTTGCCAATTGTCGTTTAAGTGCATGGGGTCTGGCATGCTCGAACTCCTATGTGCCTTAGTACTCCTGTTATATAAATTGCTGCTGTCACTATACATTAGGATCGGAGGAAAGGAGTTGAGACAAAAGGAAATATTTTAAGTGCTGAATCAAAATCCGGAGTTTTTAGGCGTAACAGGTCAGTGAACTGCAGTTAAACAAAGGTTGTCATTCCCGCATGGTTTTAGCGGGAATCTGGTTTTTTAAACCATATCC
>JAGLMY010000259.1 GCA_023139775.1 bacterium | reverse complement strand
GTCGCGGAGTATCGCGGGAAACGGGTTGGATTATCGAAAACACCAAACGTAAAAATATCATTTGGTCATCTGTATGCCTGGCTGCGTGTACCGTTGGCTGCGCTGGGGATGGCGTCAGTAGGCAAACAACTAAACGCGGCTTTTGTGGGCGCTGACAACCGGATGAAGCCGGTCTGGAATTTTATTGTTGCCGGCACGCTGATCTTGAGTATTGGCGCCATGATTATATGGGGCGGGCTACTGCCTGCGCTGGGAATTTCGGCCATGGTTATTATAAGCGTTTTTGCCGTTGTCTTGAGTTATTATCAACAGTTAGTGAAGTATGGGAAAAACCTTCTGACTTCGCGCGGCCTGCAAATGCAATGGCCAATCCGGATTTTAATTGCCCAAACCACTACCGGAGAGAGTAGTGTTTCAGGCATTGATTTGCAAGCACCAATTGTAAAGACGGCCGATTCCATCTGGGGAAAAGGTGAGAGTAAGGAAACCGGCTCGCCCTCGGTCCTGTCGCGCCCTAGAAAAGAACTTTTCACGGATGATGATCGTATAACCCCTGAGATTAGCCGGAAATTAGCTAAACGCGGCTTGTTTATAACCGGCGAAAAAGCAAGGCGTTCTAGTAATTTTGCCTTTGTTTACTCTGCGCGTGATGAAAATAATAAGGTAGTGGCAGTTAAAATAAATAAAAAAGAGAGGGGTTTGTCAAATGAAAAAATGAGGGAGTATTTGGGGAAATTAAAAGGTGACACGCATCCCAATCTGGTTTTGCCACATACTACGGGCGAATTTCAAACTCAGGGAGGAGAGGTGATTGAATATCAAATCATGCCCTGGCTGGAAACCAAGCAGAGCATTAGAACCTGGCTTGAGGAGAAAAAAGAGACTAAACAGGGCCGCCAAGAAATTAAAGCTTTGCTTCCTGAAATATTTTCTCAAGTCATGAGTACTGTTGGTTTTCTGCACTTTCATGGCTTGCCGCATGGGGATTTGAATATTAAACATGACAATATCTTATTAAGTGGAAATCGCATTTTTGTGATCGATCCTTACTTGCCCGATTCATTCACAGAAGGGTATTTTACCAAAAAAATATTGTGGAAAGAGGACTGCAGACTGAGTTTCGAACTTTTCAAGGAAATCGTCAGCAGCGCTAATCTGCCTACTTATATTTTTCACGAAATGGAGCAGAATATTAATGATCTGAAATATATAATCTCGCAGGATAAAGAGAACTATCAACAATTTCAGGAAAATATTGCTGTAACAGCCCAAAAGCTTGAGCGTCTATTCTTGGAAGAAAAGTCTCTGGGTAAAATAATCGGGCAGGTTCCCGGAATAATATCTGTTCATAAAGCATTATCGCCGGATGAAGATGCGCTGGAGTATTTATTGACACTGTCAGATGCGGCGAAAATTCGCGGGAAACGTGTAAGACTGGAACTGGCTGTGCAAACCCCAAAACAGTATGAGGAATTGATTGAACATGGTTTCATACCCACAGGTGAGAATGCAAGAGCAGCACAGTTGAGAGCAATGCAAGATAGTTTGAACAGCCAAAATATCAACATTATTAAAAGTATCACTCCTAATCAATATCGTCATCAGTTAAAAAAAAGGAGTCAGATAGAGATTTCTTTTAGCCGGTCGTTGGATTTGATGGATCAAAAATATTTTGGTCTCATATTAGAAATAACATCGAATGAATTCTTGAACCGAATTAGAAATAGTAAAACAACTTTTGCCTCCCGGACTATTATGAATGCTTTGCAAAAAAATGAGCTTCGGATATGGAAGTGGACCCTGCCCGTCTTCTTCCACGAATCCACAGATAAGAGTGATGATTTCTGGGAGTGGCTGGTAGGTAATAAAGAATGGGCGAAATTGACGCCACCCGCAGAACCGGTCAAACCCGCATTACCAATAGTTACTATGCCGAAAAAAGAAAGGCAAGATAAGAAAATTAAAAAGATGAAGATGTTTTCTTTGCGTATGCAGGAAGTTATAAAGCAAGAACTACAAAATTTAGTTCAGCATAAAATAACTAAAATATTGAAGCAGGGTGCACACATAAAAAAATTGGATGAAATATTGAATACGGTCAATGAATTTAGGCTTTATTCTGGAATCCTTCCGGAGGAGGATATTCTTCGTGACGTTAATTTATTCAAAAATTATAAAAAACGCATAGGCCAGATGGAAGAAATAGCCCGGCGATTGCTCCTTAATAGAAAAGGAATCAATCCCAAACGCATGGACGTATTTATGGAGCAAGTGAATAGTTTTATTGATGATTCAGGAGAGATGCTCTCATCTTTACAAAGCTACTGCGAAATGATGAAATTCGCGTCAACTATGACTGGTCGCAAGGAAATGAATATCACTGCCAATCAAATTACTATGCACAGGGCACTGGTCGATGTTTTTTACCGCCGTATCGGCTTGGTTTATGAAAAATCAAAAATGGAACTTATTGATAAAAAACTCAGTATGAGAAATACAAATGGTCAGATAATACAACAGGAGAAAGCAGATGCAAAGGTCGGGCAGCAAAGGGAGGCTCTGAATAACTTGTTGCAAAGTCTTGGGAATTTGTCTGCTTATTATACCCGTCTGCATGATGAAATTCCCGCTCTGGCTGAAACCCTAGGACAAGAATACCAAATGTTGAAAAAAGAACTTAGAGACATAGTGGAAGAAAAATTTGCAATTGACCGGGATGCTGAAGTACACGCTTTTTATAGCCACTTTAGTAGTGTGATAGCTTGTGATTCTAATAGATATTGGGCGCAGGGAGAAAAACGGTTAAGTGCGGAATACGATCCCTTGTTACGAGATGTGAAGTATAAATCGCGCGAAGTATTTAAACTATTTGGATACGCAGATATTGATCTGGACAAATATTTTAACACTCGTGATCAGGTGTATAGTACTCGGGAGAATTTGGATTCGCTTCGCAGTCTTCTGGGTTTTGTAATGCCAAAAAAAGAAAAACCAAGTGGTGGAGTTAAAAAACCGATTCTGATTATTGGGTTGTTACCTGCCGCGGCTTTGGTGGCTCTTGATGTATTGTTTTACTTGGCCGGCATGAAATTTGGCTTTGCTTTTGGCGTTGGACTTTCTATGCTGGTTTTGCCTTATGTCGCTTATCGCTTGCCAATAATGCGGGGTTATTTTAAAGAGGCGCAGACCCCCTATGAACTGAAAGATTTGCGTGAGGACTTGAGAAAGCTCCAAGGCGTGCATTTGAAAATCCCGGATGATTGGCCGGCCTGGATCAATTATGAATCAGAAGATATTCCTAAGCAATTGGAAATCAAAGAGATAAAAACCAATCCTTGGTTCCTGCTGTTTATAGGCGGTAAAGGCTCCTATTATCAAAAATATAAGGGCAAAGATATTTTTGCTTTCCATAAAAATATTAAATCCCATCCTGACCGTCTCGCTATCATAGCGCATGAGTGGGAACACTATTTGCAAGCTCGACAACCAACAGCGCAAAAAGCATTATGGCAGCGGATTCCACTGCTGGCTTTGGCAGTGGAAGAGATATCGGCTGTGGTCGCGGAGTATCGCGGGAAACGGGCTGAATTATCGAAAACACCAAACGTAAAAATATCATTTGATCATCTATATGCTTGGCTGCGAGCGCCCTTGGCTGCGCTGGGGACGGCGTCGGGCCGCTTCGAGTCTTGGGTTACAGCTAAAAAAGGCGCTCAGCAAAAATTGCAATATGAAAAACATATAAAACCGGTATCTTCGAAAGAAGGGACAGCGGTTATTAAAGAGCTGCAAAGGCAGCAGGATTTGCGCCAGCCGGGTATTTTTTATAATCGTCCTTTGCTGCAGTTGCCGATTAAGCTTTTCCGCCGCTGGCAAGGGCCGCGAAGGATATGGATGAGCATCCTTAGCGCGGCTTTCCTGCTGCTCCAGGGCTGGTCCCGGATAGCAGGTGTACAGCCTTTGCCCGCAACTGATGATGAAATTGAAGGAATTTTGGATCGGCTGGAACGCTCTTGTTTTTCGCGGGATGATTTGGATGCGCAAAGAAGGCCCGGCCAGGTGCAAAGTAAAGGATTTGAAAAAACCCTGAATCCCATAGACCTGATTTTTGGAAAGTACCGGGTGGTGGAAGATTACTATGCGCATATTGATTTTTATCAATCTATACTTAACGCATTGCCTCCTTCTAAAAATAATAGCATGCTGGCAAATGCCCAACAACGCCTGGCATACGCATTGGTCCGGAATACCTATCTTTATCGCCGGGCGGATTTCTATCATTTGACTTTCTATCATTGGTTTAAAAAGAAAGCCTGGGCCGGATTTTATGGCTGGAACCGCACCCTGCCCAAAATAATCCAAAAGCCGTTGAGTCGTTGGATGCACCGGATGGATACAGAAGGGTATAATCAATGGATCCGGATAGATGTGGCTCAAACTATTCCCAAATTAGCTTCAGCTTCTAAATTGGCAGGTCTGTTAGCTAAAAAAGATACGCCATTGGGGCAAATGGCGCAGCACCTTGAGAGTCAAAAATTGAAATTGAAATTTAGCTGGGCGGTTTATAGGTGGATCGCGGCTATAAAAGACGATCAACAAAAAAATGTGGAATTATTTTATTTTTCCGAGTGGATCAAACGCTGTCAGTCTCTGCCCGATCAACCGCAGGCCCAGTGGATTTATCCAGTTACGTTATGGAATAGTAAACATCTGCGGCAACTGCATGTACCGCGAGTCATGTGGAGGAATAAAGCTGCTTGGGGTATGCTGATGGATATTATGCGGCCCTTACCTTTCCGGAATAATAAAAAGCAACCCTGGTTCAAACCACAGTTTAAATTATTACCTGACAGAGCGGCTTAATTTAATACGCTAGCCGCAAATCCCCCCCCCTGTTTTCACACGTTAAGAGTGGTTTCAAAAGACACCGGCCAGGATTTTCGCGTAGCAAAAATCAGAGAATCGAAAATACTATGGTTCCTATCATGTATCCCATCACTAATTACAAATATGTAGCAATATATCCTTTAAATAATGGAACCTTGATATAAGTCTAATAGTCTATATAATGCAAATGGGTAACTATTTTTAAAGTAAAATGTCAGATAATTTGCAACATGTCAGCGAAGCATTTTTTTAGTTTGTCATTCCCGAACGGTTTAATCGGGAATCTGGTTTTTTAAACC
>JAGLMY010000258.1 GCA_023139775.1 bacterium | reverse complement strand
TTCGGGGATGACAGGGTGGGGGCTGTATTCACGGATGACAAACAAAAAAACGCATGACTGACATGTTACCACATATATGACTAAAAACTTTACCATAGAATTGATAATTGATATAATCAGAATTATAAAGTGATTAATAAAAGCATTTTAACCTCTTAATAATTATGTATATTAATCCGGTACTATAGTATAAAAAAATTAAAATGATAGGGAGTGATCTTATGCGCTCGATTAGTGAGGTCGCCAAGTTATTAAATGTGCACACTCAAACTCTGCGCAACTGGGAAAGGAAGGGATTAATTACACCTATACGGATTGGGAATGTACGAGTGTACTCAAGCTTTGACATACAACGACTTCAAGAAATAAAAAAGTATTCCGGGCGTGGAATACACGCACGAGGCATTAGCGAGTTGTTGCGCTTAAATGGCCATAACAAATAGTTAAGGGGGATGATTATGAAACTAAAAAATTACATGGAAGACGCAATCCGCAACACCTTGGATGAGTTGTTGGAAAAGGATGTGAAAGACGCCTGTAAGTGCAGCCGTTGTCGCTTGGATATCATTGCCCACGCGCTCAATCACATGTTACCGAAATACGTAGTGACTGACAAAGGACATACTTTTACACGTGTCGCAGAAATGCAGCAGCAGTTTGCAACTGACATTCTGGTAGCCTTAACCAGAGGCATTAAAAAAGTAAGCAAGAATCCCAGGCATTAAGCATTTTCAGGGTAAGAAATTTTATTTCTTACAGGAGATACGGTGGTGAATTTATTTGTCCGGTTGAAATTCAAAAACCGTAAAACGTGGATACTCAGTTTGGCAACAATTGGATGGTTGCTGTTGACCGGAAGTCTGCAAGCAGCATATGCGCCGGCACCGCCGGACACCATTGTGGCTTGGGATCCGGTGACAAAAGAGTATGTGGTTCGGCAGGCTATAGCTCCGGAGGCAGAGGCGGTAAAGCAAGCGGGTGTGCAGGCGGCTTCCGGAGTATTATCAGTATTCGCTTCCGCTAAACCCAATCAAGTACGTGCTATCTCACGTTATCAAGTGCAGAATGCCAAGTTCCGTACAGACCTTTGTTTAGGTAAAGGACAAAAATTAAAAAAGGGTCAACGTCTATATTTGGAATACACCTATTCTTCCTTGCGCTCGTTGGCTGGGAAGGTTCAGGCAGCGTCTGCAATTCCTCCCGGCTTGAGCCGCGCCACGCTTGAGCAAAAGAATGATGTGCCGGCCAATAATAAAATTCGGCTCGAGTTAAACAACAAAATGGATGGTCAATGGTACCGCCTTACAGCATCGCTTCCTCCCGGATACCGCGTTCGTTCTATTCTTCGGGATGATGGTCTGGAGATTGTCAACCGCGGCCAAGATGATCGTAAAACCGGCGGGACACTGGATGAGAATATTGTCTGGTACATAGAAGGCGATACCCTGGTGTTTTACGATGATCCGGTGATGGGATACTCGGTTTTTCTGGATCCACCCGGACCAAATAATTCTTTGCTGGTGGAAATTGCGGGAACCGCGAGCAATGATTACGGCGGACAGTTGTCTGCCATCTGCTGGCCGTACGACGGTGGGACACCTGCGAATGGTTTTGACCATTTGGGCCGCAACGGTGATATGGGTTTGGGATCGGATTTTGATTCCATGGCAGGCGGTAAAATGGCCCTGCGCTTTACAGCCGGAACGACCCAGCAGTACGGCAATCCGGGTGGTATAGGAACCGGCACCAATGGTGATTTTCAGGAAACCTCGCGTATCTACTACTTGATGAATGAGACTCCTGAAAACCAATTGGAAAGTGTTATTGTGATTGAGACCTACGCGCCCTCCGGCACACCGATTCCGGTCACAGTAACGCAAAAAATAATCATACGCGGAAATCTGAAGTGGTTTGCCACAATTTATTATATCCATAATGCGCATGGTTCCACAGCAGCCACGAATCTACGTTTTTTCCAGGG
>JAGLMY010000257.1 GCA_023139775.1 bacterium | reverse complement strand
TGACTCTTTGGATTTTTTCATAAATATTAGTGGTTTTGGATAACCGTATTACCGATCAACGTCCCCAGTTACACTTATAGTACAGGGCTACCCCAATACCGTTTATCCAGTGTGCGATAATGAATTGCTTCGCTGACATGTTGCGGTTGAATAGAATCGCTTGCCTCCAGATCGGCAATGGTTCGGGATACTTTGAGTACGCGATGATAGGCTCGGGCAGATAGATTCAGTTTTTCAATCGCGGTTTTCAAAAGGGTGTGTCCGGAATTTTCCAAATGGCAATATTGCCGCAGCAGCCGGGGATTCAAGCGGGAATTCGTATGTATTTTAGGATGGTCTTGATAACGTTTTTTTTGTTTGGCTCTGCCTTGAGCAACGCGCTGACGAATTATGGCTGAGGACTCCGGTTCAGTAGGATCGGTTAATTCCTGGTAGCATACGGCCGGGACTTCAAGATGTATATCAAACCGGTCCAATAACGGTCCTGATATTTTTCCTAAATATTTTTGAATTTGGGTTGCAGTGCAGGTACATTCTTTGGCCGGATCCGAGAAATATCCGCAGGGACAGGGGTTCATGGCTGCGATCAGCATAAAGTGGGCGGGATAGGTTATAGCGGCAGCGGTACGGGAAATGGTAACTTGGTTATCTTCCAGGGGTTGTCGCAAGACTTCCAACGCGTTTTTGGAAAATTCAGGCAGCTCATCCAAAAAAAGAACGCCATTGTGCGCCAAAGAAACCTCGCCGGGTCGTGGATACGAACCACCGCCGATCAACGCCACATCACTAACTGTATGATGAGGAGATCGAAAAGGACGGGAGGTAATCAGGGTGTGATCCTGCGACAGCAGGCCGGAAATACTATAGATTCGGGTAGTTTCTAAGGCTTCGAAGACGGTTAATTCCGGGAGAATGGTTGGCAGACGATGCGTGAGCATGGTTTTGCCGCTGCCAGGGGGGCCGATCAGCAAAACATTGTGACCACTGGCAGCAGCCACTTCCAGAGCGCGCTTGGCATGTCTCTGGCTACGTACTTCTGAAAAATCAACTTCATAAGTCGTGCTGGTGGGTGAGATATTCTGGGGATCCAATTGATAGGCACCAGGAGTGGATTTGCCGGAGAAATAATCAACCGCTGCCAATAAAGAGGACATAGGAAAAAACGAATACTCTTTCATAACAGAGACTTCTCTGGTGTTGTCCGCGGGAAGGATTATTTTTTGAATGCCATGCTGCCGGGCGGCAGAGACCAGCGAGAGTGCTCCACGCACAGGACAAATTCGACCGTCCAGCGAGAGTTCCCCAAAGATAAGATGCTGTTCCAAGGCCTCAAGGGGAATTTGTTCCGTAGCTGCCAGCAAGGCCAAAGCTATAGGTAGATCGTAGGCCGGACCCTCTTTGCGTAAATTAGCCGGCGCGAGATTGACAGTAATCCGGCGTGCCGGCAGGAAAAGCTGAGAATTTTTCAAGGCTGCAATTACCCGTTCCCGGCTTTCTTTGACCGCTGCGTCCGGCAGACCAACGATACAGAACTGAGGTAAGCCACGGCTGACATCCACTTCCACCTGTATGGGTTTGGCATTAATTCCCCACAGGGCACTACTGCAGACTTGAGCGTACATAGGGTCTCCTTTTTTTATTAGTTGGACTGAAAAAAAGGAAAAACCTTTCAAAAAAATGATTTTTTTTTGCTTTTTTTTTGGGGTGCCATACTTGTCCCAATAAAATTAAAATCATATCTGCAGATAGTGCTTTTGTTTTCAGGTTTTTCAAGTATTTGTTGGTACTAATCCGGACAGCAAGGAGGGGTGGTGGATTAGGGGCTAAAGATATGCTATACTAGTATTCAGAACAACAGGGAAATACACCTCCGGAGAGTGTGCGCAACAGTGAAGAAGATTTTGAGCGTGGCAAAGAAGTCGGTGCTGACGGCTACTTCACTAAGCCGTTTGATCCATTTAAACTTGGTGAAGATATATTAAAAAATATTATTGTCCAAATTAAAAATCAGCAACCACGGATGAACACTGATTAACACGGATTTTAAAAGCTGTTTCAGCATATTTATTGTTTTTGCATTTTTTAGACCTTATCAGTGTTTATCCGCCGGTCCTGGAATTCCTATTATTTAATATAGAGAGCAGGATGTTCATCTGTGGTTATTTAGGTTTTTAAAGGGTTTAATTGATTGGTTTTTTATATTTTCTATTTATTTGGCCGGCAATGATTAAAAAACTATTTTTCTGACACAAAATCGTAAAAAAGTGAAATTTTACGCTGCTAATTTACTTTACAAGTTCTGACAATTATGTTATTGCTTACTGTTTCTAAATACTAATTAAAATGTATCGTAAAATTATATAAGGACGACAATGAGCAAAATTATTGCAATTGTTAATCAAAAAGGCGGGGTTGGAAAAACCACAACAGCGATTAATCTGGCTGCGGCATTGGCTAATCTCGGCAAAAATGTGCTGCTGATTGATACGGATCCCCAAGGGAATTCAACAGTTGGTTTGGGATTTGATAAAGAAACCCTGGGAACGAGCATTTATGACGTATTGATAGGCCGGAAAGACATTGCGGATGTTATAATAAAAACTGCAGTCAAAAATTTCTATTTGGCTCCAGCCAATATCCACCTTTCCGGAGCGGAAATTGAATTAGTCAATGTTATTGCGCGTGAAACCAAATTACGCCATGGGATTTCGCCGGTGCGGGGTCAATTCGATTATATTCTCATTGATTGTCCGCCCTCTTTAGGGTTGCTGACAATCAATACTTTGGTTGCTGTAGAAACCGTATTGATTCCGATTCAGGGCGAATTTTTTGCGCTGGATGGGGTAGGTCAGTTGTTGCGCACTATTATTTTAGTGAAAAACGGACTTAATCCGGATTTGCGAATTGAGGGAGTGTTATTAACCATGTGCGACCTGCGCACCAACTTAACCGTGCAGGTCATGCAAGAGATAAAAACACGATTTCAAAGCAAAGTATACAATACGATTATCCCACGTAATGTAAAATTGTCCGAAGCACCGAGTTTTGGAAAAACAATCATGCAATACGATAGTCGTTGTTTGGGTGCAGTGGCATATATTAAATTGGCCGAAGAGGTCGTTGCACGTAATGAAAAAAAAGAATCCGAGCCCGGAATACCGATCATGAAACAACCACTTGTTGAGGCGCAGACCCGGAATCTTTCTGCTTAAGGAAAGGCACTGTTGAAAGCAAAACGTGATAAAAAATCACAGGCTCACGCCCCGATCGGCTGGACCATGGATTTTTGGGAGGCTTCGCACCCTGTGGTATTTTTGTCCTGAGATGTTCATTTTTTGCGAAGCATCCTAGCTTTTCAATAATTTCTCAGGTCAGAACGACGCACCGGAGACCCCAACTTGAAGAATTATTAAAAAAAGGGACAACTGCGACAGTATTTACTCGCTTTCATTGATGGGCTTAAGATGCATTTGAGATAACATTCCTCTCATCTCCATACTTGATGCCCATGGTGTTCGCGCTAACACAATAAAGGGGCATTTTGTTATGAGTAGACAAGCACTTGGTAAAGGTTTGGAAGCGCTTATTCCTGTGCATGCAAATGTTGAAGAATCACCTTCTACTTATACCGCACCTGCTGAAATTTCCATCGAGCATATTGAAGTCAATCCTTTCCAACCGCGACAAGATTTTGATCCGCTGGAACTCAATGATCTGGCAGCCTCCATTCGTGAGAAGGGGATCGTCCAGCCGGTGTTGGTGCGTCCGCGCGCGGATGGAAAATATGAGTTGGTGGCCGGTGAGCGTCGGTTACGGGCTGCCAAATTGGCCGGCTTGGCGCAAGTCCCAGTCACCATCCGGGAATTGGATGATAGTGAGAGTCTGGAAGTAGCGTTGATTGAAAATATACAGCGTACCGATTTAAATCCCCTGGAAGAAGCCCAAGCTTTTCAACAGTTGATGACTCAGTTTAAGCTGACGCAGGAAGTGATGGCCGAGAAAGTCGGCAAAGAGCGCTCTTCGGTTGCCAACACCCTGCGTTTGCTCAAATTACCTGAATCTGTCCAGACTATGGTCCGGAAAAACCGTTTGAGTGAGGGCCATGCCAGAGCGCTGCTGGGTTTGAGCGATACTCAGATGATGGAGCGGCTGGCCACCAAAGCAGTGCGTGACGGTCTTTCGGTCCGTGAAGTTGAGCGTATTGCACAAGGCATGAAGCCGGAAAAAACCGTTACTGAGAAGCGGCCCAAGAAAGCAGCAGTGATTAAAGATCCGCATACACGAAAACTGGAAGAAGATTTACGCCGCAAACTCGGGACGCAAGTAAAAGTGTTACCTAAAAATGCTCAGAAGGGAAAAATTGAGATTGAGTATTATTCCCTTGAGGATATGGAACGCATTCTAGCCATGATTGGCTAAAGAAAAGGAAGTGCTCTGGGAATTTTATTTTGAAATAACTGAAAAATTTTTAACAATAAGGATTACACGAATTTCTATTTTAGGCTGAATAAATATAGCTATTTTGGTATGAGCTGATATTGACAAGATAATTGACAAATATATTATTGTATGATATATTAAGAATTGGTCTTTTAAGCCGTTACTATGATTGGTGAAAAACTATGGCCCGAATACGGAAAAAGAAAAAACATATCACACTTATGTTTGTCCCGCATGATGAGGGACAGGTGTTTTCGCTTAGAATTCCCACCTGGATGCTTTTTTTGGCGGGTGCCTTTGGGTTGATATCCATTGGGATGTCCGCTTTTATCATGACCCGCCACTTTGATTATGATCTTACCCGGCGCGCTAATATCAAATTGACGGAAAAAAATTCCTTTTTCGTGCAAGAATTGGCGAGCACGCATGAAGCTTTTCAGCGTGTTGCCAAGATCGAGGATGAACTGCGCGCCATGTTGAAAATGAAAAATAAAAAGAAATTAATTCAATTCAGCGGTGAAGGCGGTCCGTCCTTGGCGGATCAAGCGAATCTCATGAATACCTTGAATAATCGGGCTGCCCTAACTCCTAAAGAATTCGCCAAATCTTTAACCTATTTAAAAAAGGACGCGCGTGAGCGCATGGAAAATTATCAGGAATTAAAAAAATACATTGCCACCCAACGTTCCTTGATAGCTTCAAAGCCAACCGCTTGGCCTCTTCGCGGATGGATCACCTCGCGTTTTGGTTTTCGGAATTCCCCCTTCTTTGAAGGCATAACCAAACACTATGGGATTGATATAGCCAATGAAGCAGGTACTTCCATCAAAGCTCCGGCCGATGGGGTGGTGACCTATACCGGTTGGGAAGGCGGCTACGGAAAACTGATTGTCATTGATCATGGCTATGGTTTTTCCACGCGGTACGGGCATTTGCAGCGCACTTTGGTAAATACCGGTCAACGTGTTCGACGTGGGCAAGTGATGGGATTCGTCGGCTCCACCGGCCGTTCCACCGCTCCGCACCTGCATTATGAAATCCGCGTTAATGGTGTTCCGGTTGATCCTTTCAAATATCTTAAAAAATAATCGGGGTAAAAATTCATGGCAGAAGAAAAAAACAGAGGTGTAGATACAGTTTTAGGCGTTGGTTCGGATTTTAAAGGTCAGATCAATGCCAAAGGGTCAATTCGTATTGATGGCAAAATCGAAGGTAATGTCAATAGTGAAGAAGGCGTCATAGTCGGTGAGAAAGGTTTGATCAAAGGTAATGTTGCGGCCAAGACCGTTCTCATTTCCGGTAAGGTGACCGGCAATGTGGCCGCTACCAAGCGACTGGAAATTATGCCTGCCGGACAATTGCAGGGAGATATACATACCCCGCGCTTGGTTATTGCGGAAGGGGTTATCTTTAAAGGGAATTGTGATATGGGATTTGAAAAATATGAGCCGGATGTCAAATTTGATCCTTCGCGATCGCGGAAATAAACCAGATCCTATCGTAGGGGCGATTTGCGAATCGCCCCTACAGAGTTATTAACAGAGAAATGACCGGTACGAAGGTTATTTCTCTGTTGTTGTTTTTTCAGTCATTTAGAATGATCCGCGTTTACGTAGGGGCACAGCCCCCGACCGGAGATGATATTGAAAATGGGATTTCCTTCGGTCATGCTGTGCCCCTACAATATTAATATCAAATACCAGGAGAAAAAGATGTCACAACCCATACGGGTACGATTTGCACCATCGCCTACCGGCCATTTGCATATTGGCGGCGCGCGTACAGCCCTATTCAATTACCTGTTTGCTAAAAAACAGGGTGGAACCTTTATTCTGCGTCTGGAGGATACAGATGTGGAGCGGAGTACAGAAGCTTCTGTGCAAATGATATTGTCGGATATGAAATGGCTGGGATTGACCTGGGACGAAGGACCGGAAGTTGGCGGTGAGTATGGACCCTACCGTCAGAGCGGGCGGTCAGCAATCTACGAGAGCAAAATTATGCAACTTGTGGAAGCAGGCAAAGCCTATTTCTGCTTCTGCACTCCTGAAGAAGTAGAAGTCCACCGCCTGGCAGCAGCGGAAAAGGGTGAGCAATTAAAATATGCCGGTACCTGCCGAACGCTGTCTCTGGAAGCAGCCAAAGCACGGGCCGCGCAAGGGGAACCCTATGCGATCCGTTTCAAAGCCCCGCAGGAAGGGGAGACTATTATTCAGGATTTGATCCGCGGACGGGTGGTTTTTGATAATACTATTTTAGATGATTTTGTGATTGTGCGCACCACAGGTGTGCCCACATATAATTTTGCAGTCGTGATCGATGATGCAGCCATGAAAATCACGCACATCATTCGCGGGGATGATCATCTTTCCAATACCCCGAAACAAATTTGTTTGTACCAGGCATTGGATGAACCGCTGCCGGAGTTTGCGCATGTGCCCATGATTTTGGGTCCAGATAAAACCCGGTTGTCCAAGCGGCATGGAGCTACTTCCGTGGGAGCATATGCGGAAGCGGGGTATTTGCCGGAAGCCATGATCAATAGCTTGGCTTTGTTAGGATGGGCGTATGATGATAAGACCACGCTTTTTTCCCAGGCGGAATTGGAAGCAAAGTTTACTTTAGATAAGGTAAGTAAAAATCCGGCAGTATTTGACCTCCGGAAATTGAGCTGGATGAATGGGCAGTACATTCGCAGTATTCCAGAACCGGAATATATCGAGCGGTCGATTGAATGGCTGGCCCAAACAGGGATCATACAGCTGCCTTTGGATGATATCAAGCAAAACTATGTTACCCAGGTCGTAAAGATTGTGCGTGATAAATACAAACTGCTTTCCGAACTGCCGGAGCAGGTCGAGTATTTCTTCAAAGAACCGGAGCTTGAAAAAATCGATGAAAAAGCCCGGAATAAATTGGAGTCCATGCAAGAAAACCCCGATTTATTTAAGGCTTTACACGCAAAATTGGGCATGCTAAAATCTTTTTTCGTTTCCGCCCAGGAAGTGGCACTGAAAGATTTTATCGAGGAACAGCAGGTGAAATTCGGTGTTCTGGCGCATCCCTTACGGGTCTGCCTGACCGGACGGATGCAATCTCCCGGAGTCTTTGAGATCATGGAAATCCTGGGCCAGGATGTGGTTCTCGAGCGCCTGGCTGCAGGCCTGCGGCTGGTGGGGATAAATATATGATTTTGTAGGGGCGTATTGCAATACGCCCCTACAGCCAAAGGATTGCCGACTAGCTCAACTGGCAGAGCACCTGCCTCTGGAGCAGGGGGTTTCAGGTTCGATTCCTGAGTCGGCAGCCAGCAATTTTGCTTCGCAAAATTGCAGAGCAAGTAAGCAGTTGATTAGGTAATGCTGTAGGGGCGAACCTTGTGTTCGTCCCTAGCAGCGAACCTGCGGTCTACTGATCAACTGTTCAACTGATCATGCATTTTGCGGTTGTAAATCGTAATATGTCAGTCATGGTTTTTT
>JAGLMY010000256.1 GCA_023139775.1 bacterium | reverse complement strand
ATACAGAATAAAGGGGTTGTTATTATGCCATTGGTCGGAAGTAAGGATCTTTTCAAAAAAGCCTATGCCGGCGGTTACGCGATTGGCGGTTTTAACGTCAATAACATGGAAATTCTTCAAGGAATCGTTGATGCTGCCAATGAGGTGCGTTCTCCCTTGATCTTACAGGTATCTGCCGGCGCCCGGAAATATGCCCGGCACGAGTATCTGGTGAAATTGGTGGAAGCTGCTTTGCAAACCACTGACATACCGGTTGTTCTGCATCTGGATCATGGTGAAGATTTTGAAATCTGCAAATCCTGTATTGACGGCGGTTTCTCCTCTGTCATGATCGATGCCTCTTCCCGCTCTTTTGCTGAGAACATCGCTGAAACCAAGAAAGTGGTTGATTACGCGCACGAACGCGGCGTGTCCGTAGAAGCTGAGCTGGGTACTTTAGCCGGCGTGGAAGATGATGTGAATGTAAGCGCGGAAGATGCCTCTTACACCAACCCGGATCAGGTAAAAGAATTTGTGGAAAGATCAGGCGTGGATTCCCTGGCTATTGCCATTGGAACCTCGCACGGCGCGTATAAGTTTAAAGGCGAGGCCAAGCTGGATTTTGACCGCCTGGAAAAAATTGCCAAGCTGGTTCCTGAGTTCCCGATCGTGCTGCACGGCGCTTCCTCGGTTCCCCAAAACTTGGTAGAACAGTGCAACAAATTCGGCGGAGATTTGCCCGGAGCCAAGGGTGTGCCGGAAGAAATGCTCCGCCAGGCAGCCCAGAGCGCGGTATGTAAAATCAATATTGATACGGATCTACGTCTGGCCATGACCTCCACCATCCGTAAAATATTCGCGGAAAAGCCGGGCGAATTTGATCCCCGCAAATATTTGGGTCCGGCTCGCGACGCGATCAAGGAAATTGTAAAACATAAAATCACAGCAGTATTGGGAAGCAACAATAAAATTTAAGACTGTTTGGCATCAGGAACGATCCTTAAAGGGATCGTTCCTGACATTTTCTTTTCCAGCCTGAGAGCCCAGCCTTAGAAGATATGTATTCCGCTCTGAGCAAATGCAGCCATAAAAAGGTGACACCTATGGGAAAAATATTAGATCAATTCAATCACATCAAGCAACAGCTCTTGCAAAAACGCGAACAGTATTTGGCCGGCAGCAAAACCGTGATTCAAATCGGTTCAGCAACCTGCGAAAATGCCGCCGGCGCGCAGCAAGTCCGTGCTGAATTCGAAAAGCTGTTAAAAGCTTCAGGCCGCAAGGACATTCACATCAAACAGGTCGGATGCACCGGCCGTTGTTCCCAGGAACCTATTGTGGGTGTTTTTGTGCCGGATAAATTTCCGTTCAAATATGAACGGGTTACCGTGCCCAAGGTCCAGGAAATCTTCCAACAGCATGTACTCCAGGGCCAACCGGTCGTAGATCTTATTTTGGACAAGAAAACCTCAAATCTGTACAACCGCCTGGTCACCTTTTCCTCCCTTTCCACGGCAACCACGGAATTACCGACCAAGTGGGAAAATATTTTTAACGAACGCTTGAAAACCAGGGGCGTGGCGGAAGGTTCGGTGCGCTCCTTTCATGGCGGCTGTCTGGGATTATATTCAGCCGGTGAAGAAGGCGGCCGCGTGGGCATGCTGGTCTTCCCGGAAAAAGTGATGTATGCCTTCAGCACTGAGAAAGAACTGGATAAAATTATTTCCTCCCACTTTATTGAAGGCAAAGTCTATAAACCTCTGTTGGCGGATATCGATCCTTTGATAAATCGTTTCTTCTCACTCTACGGCGATGTTGCCTTTTTTAACAAACAGACCCGCCTTACCTTGCGCAACAGCGGAATTATTGATCCTGAGTCTCTGGCGGATTATATTGCCAATGATGGATTTGAAGCTTTGGCTCTGGTTTTAGAAAAAAATGATCCCCAAGCCATTATTGACGAAATTTCAAAATCCGGTCTGCGCGGCCGCGGTGGCGGCGGATATCCAACCGGTCGCAAATGGAATGACGCGATTACGAGCTCAGACCCGGTTCGTTTTGTGATCTGCAACGCGGATGAGGGGGATCCGGGCGCTTTCATGGACCGGAGTACTTTGGAAGGCGATCCGTACAGTATTATTCACGGCATGGCCATTGGCGCCTTGGCCATTGGCGCGCAAAAAGGCTATCTTTATGTGCGTGCCGAATACCCGCTGGCCATCAAACGTCTGGAAAACGCGATCGAACAATGTTGTCAAGTCAATTTGTTGGGTGAAAACATTCTGGGTTCAGGATATAATTTTGATCTGGAAATCCGGCTCGGTGCCGGCGCGTTTGTCTGCGGCGAAGAGACAGCTTTAATGTATTCCATCGAGGGCAAACGCGGCCAGCCCCGTTTACGTCCTCCCTATCCCACGCAAAGCGGCTTGTGGGGTCATCCCACGGTGATCAACAATGTTGAGACCTGGGCCAATGTTCCGGTAATCGTGCGCCATGGAGCTGACTGGTTTGCCCGTATCGGAACTGAAAAAAGCAAAGGGACTAAGGTCTTTGCTTTGGCCGGAAAAATAAAAAATTCCGGATTAGTGGAAGTACCCATGGGCACCACCCTTAGAGAAATCATTTATGATATCGGCGGCGGGGTGGAAGCAGGCCGAACCTTAAAAGCCGTGCAGACCGGCGGTCCCTCCGGCGGTTGTATTCCGGCCGGCCTGATCGACACGCCGGTTGATTATGATTCTTTGACACAAGTGGGATCCATCATGGGATCCGGAGGAATGATCGTACTGGATGATGAGGATTGCATGGTTGCCACCGCGAAATTCTTCCTTGAATTTACCCAGGATGAATCTTGCGGCAAATGCGTCCCCTGCCGTGAGGGCACCTTGCGTATGCTGGAAATTTTGGAACGTATTACCGCCGGCCACGGAACCATGGAAGACCTTGACAAATTGGAGCGTCTTGGCCGGCTGATTAAGAAAACTTCACTCTGCGGATTGGGTCAAACCGCACCCAACCCTGTCCTGAATGCCCTAAAATATTTTCGCGAAGAATTTATCACACACATTCAGGACAAGCGCTGCCCGACCCAAAAGTGTTCTAAATTAACCCGGTTTGAAATTGACCCGGAAAAATGTATTGGCTGTACTTTGTGCGCCCGCCGCTGTCCGGTAACGTGCATCAAAGGCACTGCCCGAAAACCGCACGAGATTGATCAAGCACGCTGCATCAAATGCGGCGAGTGTTTTAATGTATGTAAATTTGAGGCAGTATTAAAAAAATAATCGTAGGGGCGAACCTTGTGTTCGCCCGCACCGTAAAAATATCAATAACCGTAGGGGCAGACCCCCGTGTCTGCCCATCATTGTAGGGGCGCACCAAGTGCGCCCGCAAACAGGTAGGAGCGGATTCACTTGTCCGCCCTTAAAAAGAGGTTTACAATCATGAAAACTATTCAGCTAACCATCGACAACCTGCCCATCAGCGTACCGGAAAAAACCACAATCATGGAAGCCGCGCAAACAATCGGCATCCACATTCCGCGTTTGTGCTATCATCCGGATCTCTCGGTAGAAGGCGCTTGCCGCATCTGTGTGGTGGAAGTAGAAGGCGCCCGGACCTTTCAGACCTCCTGCTCCACTGAGGTCCAAGCAGGCATGAACATCAGAACCAACTCTCCGGAAATCCGTCAAGCCCGGCGCGATCTGATCGAACTCATTTTGGACAATCACCCGCGCGAATGCCAGACCTGCGAACGGGACGGCCAATGCGAATTGCAGAATCTGGCCTACTCCTTAGGTGTGCGCGAACGTCTTTTTGAGGGCAAACGCAAACAATTCCCCATTGAGAATTCCAGTCTCTCAGTGGTTCGTGATTCGGAAAAATGCATTCTCTGCCATCGCTGCATACGCGTCTGTTCGGAAATACAAGGCGTACATAATTTAAGCCAGATGCATCGGGGTGTAAAAAATGTGGTTGCCCCGGCTTTTGAGGCACCGCTTAAGGATTCGGTCTGCATCAATTGCGGACAATGCATTAATGTTTGTCCCACCGCCGCCTTCCTGGAGCAGCGTTCCACAGATGAAGTCTGGCAGGCCTTGGCCGATCCCGGCAAACATGTGATTGCGCAAATCGCCCCGTCCATTCGGGCTGCTATTGGCGAGGGCTTCGGACTGGCTCCGGGAACTCCGGCCACCCTGCAGACGGTAACGGCCTTGCGGCGTTTGGGCTTTGATACTGTGTTTGATACCAATTTCGGCGCTGACTTAACCGTGGTGGAAGAAGCGCATGAATTTATCGGCCGATTGGAGAAAAATGAAAACCTGCCTTTACTGACATCCTGTTCTCCGGGCTGGATTAAATATTTGGAGCACTTTTTTCCGGAACTAATCCCGCATGCTTCCAGTTGTAGTTCACCCATGACCATGCTTTCTGTGTTGTTAAAAACCTATTACGCGGAAATAAAATCGCTGGATCCCAAGGATATTTACGTGGTGGGCATTATGCCGTGCACTGCGAAAAAATTCGAGATCCAGCGTCCGGAACACCGCACGGCCGGCGGACTTCCTTACACAGACGCGGTCTTGACCACGCGCGAACTTATCTGGATGATCAAAGCATATGGTATTGACTTCACCAAGCTGTCGGAAGAAGATTTTGATAGTCCCCTGGGCTTCTCTTCCGGCGCGGCGGATATTTTTGGCGCCACCGGCGGTGTTATGGAAGCCGCGCTCCGGACAGTCGTAGAAAAGCTAACCGGCGAATCTCTTAAAAATTTAAATTTCACCCAGGTCCGTAACGCGGAAGGTTTAAAAGAAGCCTCGCTGAAGGTAGCAGGCAAAACCCTGAATGTCGCCGTAGCCAACGGCCTAACCAATGCCCGCGCGATCCTGGAAAAAGTAAAATCCGGCGAGAAACAATATCACCTTATTGAACTTATGGCCTGTCCGGGCGGCTGCATCGGCGGCGGCGGTCAACCCTATCCTCCGGCAGGACGCCATATTCTGGACAAAGAAATACACAAACTGCGCGCGCAGGCCTTGTATACCATTGACCAGAAAAAACAGGTCCGCAAATCACATGACAATCCATACATCAAAGAATTATATGAAAAATATCTTTCCCATCCGGGCAGTGAGAAAGCGCGTCATCTCTTGCATACCAAATACTTTCCCCGGAATCCACGAGGTGTGAAATGACAACTAAAACCGAATATACCTTGCATCCTGACATCGTTTCCTTTATAGAAACCTGTTTGCAAAAAGAACATTCCGAGAGCTATCTGATGGACATTTTGCATAAAATCCAGGATAAGTACGGTTACTTGTCTGAGGAGCATATGTACGAAGTCGCCCAACGTCTGCAAGTCCCCGCCTCCACCGTAAGCGGCGTTTCCACCTTTTACCATTTCTTCCGCCTCCAACCGCGCGGCAAATATGCCATTTCCGTTTGCATGGGAACCGCCTGCTTTGTAAAAGGCGCGGACAAAGTGCTGAATGCTTTCCAAACCGAATTGGGCATTGGCCTGGGCGAGACCACCAAAGACGGAATGTTTTCTTTGGAAAACACGCGTTGTCTGGGCGTATGCGGACTGGCCCCGGTAGTGACCATCAATGAACAGGTCTACAGCCGGGTCACACTGCAACAGGTTTCAGAATTGATCAATCGCATTTTAAATAAGGATGTTGAAAAGACAACCTAGCCAGGTGTCTTTTCCTTTGGAAAACCGGAGCGCAGGGAATGTGCCCTGCTAAAATGCGGTTATTTACCAGTCGCGGTTGCTTTGGAATCCGAACTGCCTTTACTCTCCGCTTGCAAACCGGCCTTACGACTGCTGGAAGGATATTCATTGCTGTAAAACCCTCCGCCTTTGAGAACAAAGCCGGAACGGGATATCAAACGTTGTACAGGTCCCTGCCCGCACTTTTCGCACTGTTTTGGATTGGGAGCAGACATGGATTGAATCAGTTCAAAATTCGCTCCACAGGTTTGACATTCATACTCATATATCGGCATTACGTAACAACTTCCTTTCTTTTTAAAACATATACTTTTGCTCGTAAGCAAAGGTAAAGAATATTAACAAAATCCACCTTAAAGTACAATGGTTTATTTGCCGGCATTTAAAAACGGCAGATTGTAACTCATATTGCAACACCAACAAAAGACAAGCACAAGCAATAGATAGGTGATAAAAACCCTTTAAAAGATTCACCACTAAGTCACCAAGGCACTAAGTTTCACAAAGGTTTTAATATTAGCTTTAATAGTTCCTAGCCTTTTTCTTTCCTTGGTGTTCCTTTGTGTCTTCGTGCCTTGGTGGTGGATCTTTTTTTGCTGCCTTTAAAATGAACTAACTATTTTCAAAATGTTGCACTTGTGATTACAATTCACCTCAGCACTTAAAAACAGATTAAGTAAGCTCTTTTAAACAGGGATTATTACGGTCTTTGGGTGAGATTAAATATTCCATGCCAATATCCGGCCAGGCAATGCCAATATCCGGATCATTCCATAAAATTCCCCGGTCTGATTCCGGCGCATACACGTGGGTGGCTTTGTACAGCACATCGGTTTGGTCCTGCACAGCGCAAAAACCATGGGCAAAGCCGGGCGGAATATAGAGCATTTTTTTATTCTCAGCATCCAGTATTTCGCCTACCCATTGTCCAAAGGTGGCTGATCCCGGCCGAATATCCACCGCTACATCAAAAATAGCGCCCTTTGTCACCCGGACCAATTTTCCTTGTTCACAGGGCGCGAGCTGATAATGCAATCCGCGCAATACACCCTTGGTTGAGCGGCTGTGATTGTCCTGCACAAACGGCAAGGTAATGCCCTGCCCGGCAAAACGTTCAGCCTGATAACTTTCCAGAAAAAAACCGCGTTCATCGCTAAAAACTTTCGGTTCAATGCAAATTACATCTTGCAAACGCAGTGACGTAAATTTCATTACCGCGCACCTCATTGTAAATTTATTTTTGAAATTATAGCATAGATTTCAACTCATCCGGCCATGAATAAAATACGATTTTGCTATTATTGATTTGACCGCAAGGGCCTCAGGCCGCTACAATTAAAAACTATTGTAGTGTCTCTTAATTAACGGTACAGA
>JAGLMY010000255.1 GCA_023139775.1 bacterium | reverse complement strand
TTTCAAACAAAACCCCTGGATTCCGGCTGAAAGCATGCCGGAATGACGATAGAAGTATAAAATCAAATGTACCCATATTTTGGAGACACTACACTATTAGTAACTACTCAGGTCTGCAAGGAGCAGGCCGCTTTGGTCTTTTTTCAAGCGGGGCAGCGGCAACTGCGGAGATGTGGTTTAGAAAAACACATCCTCCTATTGCCCGTTGCCGGTCTGGACCTTGGTTTTCCGCTTTGGCGCGCTTGAAAAAAGACCAAAGCGGCCGTCCAAGCGTGAATACTCGAATAGTTTTTTTACACACCTGAGTAGTTACAGCCATTTTATATGCGAAAGGAGACATTGCTTTGAACATTGTCTGGTTGAGTCTCATCCTTTTGGCCGTACTCACTGCCGCCTTCCGCGGAACCATGTCCGAGGTTTCCAAGGCCGCCTTCCAATCCGCCACCAGCGCAGTAGAATTATCCATCGGTTTGATCGGCGCCATGGCGCTCTTTTTAGGCTTGATGCGCATTGCCCAAGACGCAGGCTTGGTGCAAGCCTTGGCCAAATTACTGCGTCCCCTCTTTCGCTGGCTCTTTCCCGAAGTCCCCAAAGACCATCCAGCCTTAGGTGCTATAGCCCTGAACATGGGCGCCAATATGCTCGGTCTGGGTAACGCGGCCACTCCCCTGGGATTAAAAGCCATGCAAGAATTGCAGACTTTAAATAAAGATCAGGAAACAGCCACCAATGCCATGTGTACCTTTTTGGCCTTAAACTCCAGCTCTGTACAACTGATACCGGCTGTGGTCATCGGACTGCGGGCTGCTTCGGGCTCAAAAAATCCTTCGGAAATAATCATTGCCGCCATACTGGCTACCACCTGTTCCACGCTGGTTGCCGTCTTTAGCGCAAAATTTTTCGCGAGTCTGCCCTATTTTAAAAAAAGCAACCCATCCGGAGGTGATCCCAAATGAAAGAGTTTTTAAACGCTGCTTCCAATTGGGTGGTCCCGTTGTTGCTCTTGGGCATTCCGCTGTATGCCATAGCCGTTAAAAAAATAAAGGTCTATGAGAGTTTCATCGAAGGAGCCAAAGAAGGCTTCTGGATTGGGGTAAAAATAATCCCATATCTGGTAGCCATCCTGGTTGCCATCGGAATGTTTCGTGCCAGCGGCGCCATGGATTTACTGATCGCGCTCTTGCGCCCTATCACCAGTTGGGTGGGATTCCCTCCGGAAGCATTGCCAATTGCTCTGCTACGCCCGCTCTCCGGTTCCGGAACCCTGGGACTAATCTCCGATGTTTTCCAGAACTTCGGTCCGGATAGTTTCGTCGGACGCCTGGTCAGTGTTATTGAAGGATCAACTGAAACCACTTTTTACGTTTTAGCTGTATATTTTGGTTCCATTGCGGTTCGAAAAACCAGACATGCCCTCCCAGCCTCGCTCCTGGGAGATTTCACCGGAATCATTGCTGCTTTTATCATCTGCAGCCTGCTTTTCTAGCCTGAAATGCTACATCCAGCCTGTTTACAACCCAAAGACCAGGTCGCACTGCTTTCACCTGCCTCACCGCCGCACAGCAGCACTTCAATAACTGTAGCTGTGAAGCAATTGGCAGCTCTCGGACTTCGGGTCGTTTTAGGAAAGTACGCCTTACAACGCACCGGGTATTTGGCCGGCACGGATCAACAACGCGCATATGATCTGCGGACTGCTTTTACGAATCCAAAAGTCAAAGGTATATTTTTCACTCGCGGCGGTTATGGCCTGGCTCGGGTATTGGAGCAGCTACCCAACACGATATTAAAAAAGCATCCCAAAGTTGTGGTAGGATTTTCTGATCTTACTTTGCTCCATCTGGCCTTGCAAAAATCCGGACTCATCAGTTTTTGGGGGCCCCTGCCGGCCGCCGCCACCGGTCTGTCCGATTTTTCAACACGCTGGTTACAGAAAGCGGTTTTTCAGAAAATTCCACTCGGCCGGCTTCCCCTGGGAAAACAAACCTTGCGCTCAGGTATTGCCCAAGGCAAGCTCATTGGCGGAACTTTATCCTTGCTCACCACCAGCTTAGGAACTGCCTATGAGCTGGAAACTAAAAACCGCATTGTATTTATCGAAGATATTGACGAAGCGCCCTATCGTATAGATCGCCTGCTTACCCACCTCCTGGCTGCCGGTAAATTAAAGGATGCTGCCGGGATTGTACTGGGTACCTTTATGGCTTGCAAACCCAAAGGACCGGGAAAGAGTTTTTCTTTGCAGGAAGTCTTCCAACAGCGTTTGGCGCCTTTAAAGATACCGCTGGTTTCCGGCTTTAAGTTCGGACATATTACCAACCAAGTAACCCTGCCCTATGGTGTTCAAGCCCGGCTGAACGCAGGAAAACGCACCCTGGAAATCCTGGAATCCGGTGTGAAATAACGCTTCAACAAAAACATCTATTCACCACAGAGACACGGAGGACACAGAGAAACAACTTGGGTTAAAAACTTGAAATGCATATAAAGATAAAAAATGGATTTAAATGTATAGTATTGGGGTTTTGAGATTTGTGATTTTATCAATTTTATTACTCTG
>JAGLMY010000254.1 GCA_023139775.1 bacterium | reverse complement strand
AAAACCAGACTACCTATGGGATGGTGCGTGATATAGCCGTACGTTTGGGTTTGCAGGCGCAGGCCTGCATGAACACCAAGGCATGCACAGCCGGGGCCTATGCCGTTGCCTGGGGCGCGGACAGTATACGCTCCGGACAACAAAGCCGAGTACTCTGTGGAGGGGTTGATTTAATCTCTGAATCCATACTGTCCGGATTTTATAATTTGAAATTAATGGCAGATGAAAAAAGCCGCCCGTTCGATATCCAGCAGCAGGGCCTGGTGCTTGGCGAAGCAGCGGCTATGCTGGTTCTGGAGTCTGAAGCTTCCTGGCAAGCACGCCGAGTCCAGCCCTGGGCCAAACTTGAAGGTTCCGGCTGGTTTCACGAAGCGTATCATATGATTGCTCCGGAACCGCAGGGTCTGGGCAGACAGCACAGCATGAGGCGCGCGTTGAGCAGAACCGGGAGGTCCGTTGAAGATGTGGGATGTGTGATTGCGAATGGCTATGGCACCAAGAAAAATGATATGGCTGAATTGGAGGCCCTGCAAGCGATCTTTGGAAAGACCCGTACGCCTATCACCACTCTGAGGCCGCTTTTAGGTCATTCGCGCGGGGCAGAGAGCGTGTTGGATGTGGCAATCGCCGTTTTGATATTGCAGAACCAGAAGATTCCGGCCATAACCAATCTGGAGCAGCCATATCCGGAGTATACGCTTCAGCTCGTGAAAGACAAACCCCAAGATGCCGAAGTCCGGGTGTGCCTGGTAAATAATTTTGGATTTGGCGGCAACACGATAAGTACGCTAGTCGGTGAAGCCGGGACAGAGAAGCGCAGCCATGTCTGAGCGCATCGTAATCACCGGAGTGTCGGCCATGAATGCCTTGGGAAATGATTCCAAGCTCATGTGCATGCAATTAAACCAAGGAGACAATGACCCGCAAGCCTTTATCTCCTCACAGCCCGAACTCCAACAGGCCAAATACCGACCTTTGGCCAATGTGCTGGCACCACCAAGTCCCAGCAGTGGTTGGCGTCAAATGACACGGGCAGCGCAAATGGCCTGTCAGGCTGCGGTTGCCTTGATGCGCGAGAGCGGTCTTTCGTTCTTCTCCTTTTCCCAGGGGTGTGACATCGGAATGCTGCAGGCTTTTAATCCGAATATTCACGGGCCCAAAATTCGCAGTCTGTTGATGCAAAAAAATCACCGGTTTATCTCACCGCTATTTTTTACAAACTTTGCTCCCAACTCCGTGTCGGACCATGTGTCGCGTTTGCTGGGAATTCACGCTTTTAATTACACCATTACCAACGGAGGCACCTCAAGTCTGGAAACCTTGGGCATGGCCGGGCAAGCTCTGCAGAACGGGCGCGCCCAGGGAATACTAGCCGGCGGGGTTCAGGAAGCCAGTGAGGAATTTGTGCATGGATTTGCTTTTGGAGGAAAAAGCGGGGGAGCGATCCAGGTCTGGCAAGCGGGTGCCATAACCGTGGGCGAGGGCTGTGCCTGGTTATTTTTAGAAAAAGAGGGAGCAATCAAAGCGCGTCAGGCCAAACCCCGGGCTTGGCTGCTGGGTTATGGGATGCGGTTCGCACCTGCGGACGCTGGTTCCGGAACCCAAGCCGCAGTGCTGGCAGCTGTGCAACAAGCCCTGCAGGCTGCCAAGAGCGCACCGGAAAGCATTGGGAGCGTGTTTGTGGCTGCCAATGGGGACGGTGAACAGGATTTGGCTGAAGCGCTTGCCTTGCGGAAGGTGTTTGGAAATGTCCTGCCACCGGCTGTGGCACTCAAAGGTGCACTGGGAGAGACCCACTTTGCCAGTGGAGCCATGGCTGTGGTTGCAGCGATTCTCTGTTTGGAAGCCCAGTGTATACCAGCTACCCAATCGCTGGCGCAAGGCAAAGCCGCAGAACTGCTGGGACTGAGTTCTCAGGCGCGGACTGTATCGGCCCGTCGTGCCCTGGTTTTGTCGGTTGAGCATCCGGGCCAGGCGGCTGCGGTGGTGCTCGAAGTCGCCTGATTCATCATACCTGGTATGCGAATTACCCGCACACCCGAAAAAAAATCCGAAAAAAATTATACTGGTTTGCCCCGCTTATTAATGTTACACTTAGAATATTTCCAAAAGGGAGCGTGTAATGTTGTTATGTCCGATGTTTTGGAACAAGAGATAAAGAAAATTATTGCCGAGGTGCTGGAAGTTGAACCTGAGGAAATTACCGCCGAAACCTCGACCGAACAAATTGCACAATTGGATTCAGTGGCAATGCTGGAAGTGCTGGTCAATATTGAACGTTTTTTTAATATTGAGATTAAAGAAACGGATTTGTCACAAATAAAACAATTAAGCCAAGTTATTGATCTGGTACGGAAAAAAATGGAAGAAAAATAAAAAAAGTAGGAGAGTTGAAGTTGTTACCAGTTGTACCGGTAAGCCGCAGGAAGCAGGATCAGTAAAGGATGGTATGCAAAAGGCAAAAGTGAGTAAGCACAACTGGCTTACGTGGTTGGAAGCGGAGCAATTTACACCGTATGAGGTCGGTGGCAAGGCCTGGAATTTAGGACGCTTGGCCAAAGCCGGATTCCGGGTGCCCAAAGGCGGAGTCGTTCCGTGCCAGGTGTACCGGCATTATCTGCGATTTGTGGGAGTATACGCATCCTGCCAAAAAATATTAAAAAAAATTCAAAATTCAAAAAAACTCGCTCAGCCTGAATTGGAAAAAGAGCTTGAACACATACGCGACAAGATAGAACAAGGAAAATTTTTTCCTGCCTTAAGAAGGGAACTCGCTCGTCATTGGCAACGCTTGGAGGTGCAACGTTATCCGGTGGCAGTTCGCTCTTCTTCCAGTACTGAAGATTGCGGCCAAGCTTCGTGCGCCGGAATCTACACCTCCTATTTGCAGGTAATCGGAATAAAGTCCATTATACAGCATATAAAAAAATGTTATGCCTCTGGTTGGACCATGCAGGCTATGCTCTATTTGCGCAAGATGGGTTTAGTACCTGGAGAGATGGCGGTGGTGATTATGCACATGATTCCCGCTGAATCAGCGGGCGTGGCTTTTACCTGCGATCCGCGCACTGGGAACCGGCAGGTCATGGTGATTAATGCCAATTGGGGATTGGGCGAGGCGGTGGTTAATGGCCGTGTGGATCCGGATACCTACCATATTACCGCCAAATCACAGGTGCCGGAAGTAGCGCACAAACAGAGGGGAAGCAAAGAAGGGCGGGTACTTCCCAATATTGAAGGAGGAACCAGGTTTGAAGCCTTTACTCCGGAGGAGATTAAGCTACAGCGCCGGGAGGTTTTAAATGACGCGCAACTGAGTGTTTTGGGTTGGAATCTAACCCGCTTGCGCGGTGCTTTTTTAGGTGAGCATACACACCTGGATCTGGAATGGGTTTTTAACGGCACGGTATTTTACTGGCTGCAAATGCGGCCGGTAACCACCTTGCGCTCTCAACCCGGTTACAGCAAGCGGACCTCTGAGATGACCTGGCTGTACAGTTATTTCACGCCCGGAGTGCAATCACCCTTAAGCTGGAGTTCTTTGCAGCTGATCCTGGAGCGGATGTTTGTGGCGCCCTTTCAGGCCGCGGAGTATTCGTTTGCCGCCACCCAACACATTGTCAGATTGCACCAAGGACGGATTTATTTTAATCTGAGTTTTTTAGAGCAGGAGATGTATGCGGCTTTTGGAATATTGCCGGAAGTTTTTGGGGAAGATTTCGGTGTCCAGCCAACCACCAGGACAGTAAAGCGTCCGGCAACTGTGCGCGAGCAGTGGGGCTGGGGCCGACGCAGTCTTAAATGTCTATGGCAGATGCTGCGGCAGTATTGGAAAGCGGATATCTTTTTGCAAGAGGTTACGAGCCTGGTCAAGAGTAAGTTGCAAAGCAATATACGGTCATTTACGGACCAGGAATTGATTGAGCATGGCCAACAGATTTTTACTGTTATGGAGGCCAAACGTTTTGCCTTGCGTTCACAGCTCTTGTATATTTTTGCCAGTGTTATGTACAATGCGCTGGTTAAAAGTTTGCAGCCGTTGTTTGAAAAAAAAAGCACGATACTGGCCAACAGCCTGCTCTCAGATGAAAAAGAAATGACCGCGGCGGATTACAATTATCACTTAGGCCGGATCGCAAAAAAAATAAAAAACGATGCCGACGCAATTCGGTTTTTTACAGCTAATAAATTTGATCCCAAAAAATGGCAAGCGTGCCTGCCAAAATCGTCACCTGTGCGCAAAGCCTTTGAGCGCTTTCTTAATTTGCACGGCCATCGCGGGGTAGAAGAAATTGATCTAAAAAATCCGCGTTGGAAAGAAGATCCTACGTATGTGCTGGAATGCTTGCGGCATATGGTGCAAGCTACAGACTTTTTCAAACTGCAAGAGCAAAAACAGGCGCGCCGGGAGGCGGCGTGGCAGGAGATCAAAAAGCAGGCCTCTATCCGGCGGCTGTTATGGATCCGATTCTTGGTTAAACACGCGCTGAAAAGCGCTGCTTTGCGGGAACAGGCTAAATCCGCGGTTATTCTTCCCGTGTCATTATCGAGAACCATAGCATTGGAAATGGGCGGGCGTTTGTGTAAACGAAAGCTACTAAAACAGAAGAAAGATGTATTTTATTGCACCTGGCCGGAACTGGTTGAGGTCTTAGAACAACACTGGGATGGCAAGGTTCTGACCGGTTTAGTGCAAGAGCGTCAAGCCGAAGAGGCACTGAATAAAAAGCGTCCGGTGCAAGACCGGCTGAGAGCGAGTGCGCAGGGCATACAAAAGCCGGGAGTCAGACGCATTCGTTCCGAAAAAAAACAATTCCAGGGCTTGGGGATAGCGGCAGGTACGATCCGGGCTCGAGCCAGGCGGTTGCAGCATCCGAACGAAGGGCATAAACTCAAACCCGGTGATATTCTGGTAACCTCCTTTGTAGATCCGGGCTGGACACCCTTGTTGTTACAAATTTCCGGTCTGGTCATTGAAAAAGGCGGCTATTTATCCCATGGCGCGATAGTGGCCAGAGAGTACGGCATTCCGGCTGTTTCCAATGTGCACGGAATCTTGAATCACATCAGAGACAACCAAATAATCACCGTCGATGGAGATTATGGCACAGTAAGGATATAAGTAGGGGCGAGGTGCATGTAATCGCCCCACACAAACGATTTAATCGTCCTCAAAACCGGGAATCAATATAAATCACTGCGAAAATGCAATCAGGGGCGAAAACATGGTTTCGCCCCTACGGAATAAAATTTAAAAATATTCTGCAAGGAATTGTTAGAAATATTGTCTATAGGAACACCTGGAGGTGATTCTTATGGACAGATACCGTCGTCAATCAATTCGTTTAAAGGATTTTGATTATTCACAGGACGGGGCGTATTTTGTGACAATATGTGTTAATCATCGCAAATGTTTATTCGGTGAAATAAATGATGGCGCAATGATATTGAATGCAGCCGGTGGGATGATTCGGAAATGGTGGGATAAGTTGCAGGAAAAATACCCTATTGTTGAAATCGATGAATATATTATTATGCCAAACCATTTTCACGGAATAATCCACATCATTGGGAATAAATCAACCGTAGGGGCGAATCCATGTATTCGCCCCTTCAATCCATGTATTCGCCCCTTCAATCCATGTATTCGCCCCTTCAATCCATGTAATCGTCCACAAAAAAACGGGATCAATACAAATCAATGTAACAAAACCGTTAGGGGCGAAAACACGGTTTCGCCCCTACAGGGATTGGGTCGATACGTTTCCTGGTTCAAACGGATGACCACCAATGCATATATTCGTGGGGTTTATCAAAAGAAATGGCCTATTTTTGATAAAAAATTATGGCAGCGCAATTATTACGAGCGTGTGATCCGCAATGACATTGAATTGAAACAAATCCGGGAATACATTGTGGAAAATCCGATAAAATGGGAAACCGATGAAAACCATCCAGATGCAACCAAGCAACCGTAGGGGCGAATCCATGTAATCGCCCCACACAAACGATTTAATCGTCCTCAAAACCGGGAATCAATATAAATCACGGCGAAAATGCAATCAGGGGCGAAAACATGGTTTCGCCCCTACGGCATTTTTCTGTGGTGAATCTCCCTTAATTAGAATTTCATCATTTATTCGGCAACAGGAAAGAGGAAAGGGGAAAAGGGGGTGTTCTTCATTGCTGGCCCGGACCATATGAAATTATGAATATTCCGGGTTAGAGGTTAAATGGTTTACGAAGAACGTCCCGGGTTACGGTTTATGAAGTGACAGCTTTTTAAGAATATGGTACGATCGGCTTGAAAGCGTGTATATTTTGAATTGTGAGGAATTCAGGAAATGCCATCCGCCCCTGTCCGGAAAAAGATTAAGCAAATGATTGACCGGATTGTGAAAAAATTCCAACCGGAAAAAATCATTCTCTTTGGATCATATGCGCGCGGCACAAACACCCGTGACAGCGACATTGATTTGCTGATCGTGATGAAGCATGTTCAGTCCAAGCGAGAGCAGCAAATCGCCATTCGTGTGTTGCTGCAAGATGTCGGTATTCCAAAGGATATTATTGTCACAACCAGCGATGAATTTCGCCGTCACAAAAACATCGTCGGGACCGTGGCCTATCCAGCGGCGCGCGAGGGAAAAATCCTCTATGCCAGATAAAAAGGATATCCGGAACGTTGTCACGCAATGGACAAAAAAGGCGGATCACGATTTGAAAGTGGCGGAACATACGCTTGGAATCCAAAGGGACTGTCCCACTGAAATCGTGTGTTTTCACAGCCAACAATGTGTGGAAAAATATTTAAAAGCCTATTTGGTCTCCATTAATAAACCATTTCCCAAAATTCATAATATTGAACAATTGTTCATGTTGTTCCCAAAGCAGTTCTCTTTCAATATATCATCAGAAGAAAAAGCGAGATTAACCGAATATGCGACCATGGCCAGATATCCGGGGAATGTAGAGCCGATAACCATTACCGAAGCCAAAAAGTCAGTGCTGCTGGCCAAAAGGATTCGTCGTTGGGTCAGGCAGTTATTGTGAGAGCAGCAGTGCAGCGGAACAGTGCTGCGAAAATAATATCAGATGATCTGCTGTACTGTTTGAAGAGCAAGCGCCAGTCACATAAAAATCCGAATCTTATGTTCGCCCGTGGTGTGTAAGAGCAGGCCCCTGCCTGTGCCCGTATTTTGGGTATGCCTGACCGGGGAAACGAGAATGTTTCTGAAACAATGACTTTGGAAAACAGCCTAAGTCATAAAATCACGAACGTCCCGGTTCACTAGGATTCATGGAGTATGAGAAGATCAAAGGAGTGTCTTAACTGCGTGTCCACTAAATTGGGGGAAGATCAGAACGTCTTCATTCACGTGTAATTAAAAATACCGGAGTGGAAAAATGGGCGAGAAACAAAAAATAGTTATAGTTGATGACGAAGCTGATACAAGAAAACTATTGCGCTTATCGCTAATAGAAATTCATGATAAATATGAGATAATTGAATTCGATAGTCCGATAAATGCATTGGAAAAAATAAACAAAATTAATAATATTAGTTTATTAATAACAGACATTATGATGCCAAGCATAAATGGATATCAATTTGCACAAATATTCAGAGATAAGCATAAAGATATACCGATACTATTTATATCAGTTAGCTCATTTACTCCTGACACATTATTGACCATTACAGAAATAGGAAAAGCTGATTGCATTAGTAAACCATTTGATCCTTATGAAATAATTGTTCATATTAAAGATGCATTGAATGGTTTTGACATGAGTAGCAACACTGTTAGTTTTGTTGTACATGGACAGGATAAAGTAAGATTAGATGAATTAACGAAATTAATAAATGGTGAGTTGGGGCTTAATTACCCAATAAAGTTAAATGAAAAACCATCACGAGGTTTAACAATAATAGAAAAGCTAGAAAATATAAGTAATGAAAAAATAGATGTAGTTTTTATAATGCTAACTCCAGACGATATGATTTGTGATGAAACTAACACTGAGAATAACAATAAAATTAGAAGAGCACGCCAGAATGTAATACTTGAATTAGGATATTTTATAGGACGATTTGGAAGAAAAAGCGGGAAAATAATAATATTATATGATAAAAATGTTGAACTTCCATCAGATATAAACGGTATAGTTTATATTGATATTACGAATGGAATTGAAGAATCAAAAGGAAAAATAATAAATGAAATGCAGCATATAACAAATCATAAGAAATCACTTCGGAAATGAACCACCCTGGGGCAAGCCCCAGGGTGGTTCATTAAGCCACCAGTTGCTCCCGGCACCAGGTTTGAAACTTCGCTCGTCCCCGGTTTTTTAACCCCTCTCCACCCACTTGCTCTTTTCTAAATACTCCTTCAAATCAAAGTCCTTATTATCGTCGTTAAGTTGTTTAATGAGTAAACGCATCATTTTGTCTGGTTGGATTTCCAAGGCAGTGGATAAGCGAAGAAAGTTGCGGATGGCGATGTTGCGGCCGCCGGCTTCGAGGTCGGCTATAAAGGTCCTATGAACATTGGCTTTTTCGGCCAATTGCTCTTGGGTAAGATGGAGCTTGTTACGCAGGCTTTTCACCACGTAGCCAAGGCTCTTTTGGATAATGTTCCGTTCTTTAGATTTGGCGGGCATGTTTGTATCATAATTCCTGTGGAAAATAAATAAATAGCAAGTTAGTAACAACGGTATTGACGGAAGGCGGGTGCTATGACTAAAATAGAAGAAAGTTAGCACAACGAGGTCAGGCCCATGCCCAATATCCTCATCATTGAAGACAATTCCAATCTCCGCGAATCCCTGCGCTTGGCGCTGGAGGGGCCATACTATAACGTCCGCTGCGCGCGGGACGCGGAGCAGGGGCTTTTGTATGTGCTCAACTGGGAACCGGATGTGGTGATTACGGATTATATGCTGCCGGGGATGAATGGGATGGAATTTATTGATACCGTAGGGAACGGTCGCGACCGTTCCCTACAAATAAACCGTAAACCACGCATCATCCTCATTTCGGCCCGGATGGATGCGGAATTGGAACAAAGTGCCAAGACTGCAGGCGCGGACGGGTGTTTGGGAAAACCGTTTGATTTAAACAGGCTGACTATGATGATTACGGAACTGACAAAGAATTATTAATGTTTATCACGAAGGCACGAAGGAAAAGTAAAGAGTTCGAAGGAAGGATGGGGTAAAAGAAAATCCGCAAATAGACAACGATAAAAATATTGCCACTGATGGACGTGATTTGTTTATATCTTTTCAATTATCTTTTTTGCGTGGTTGTAAAAATCACGTCCTGTTTTCAACAATTTTTCGCACCCTGCTTGTGACCAGCGGTCATAATAGTCCGCGTCTTCACGCAGGCTTTTTGCCAGTTCTAATCCTTCGATCAAAGGCAGTCTTCATAATCGTTCCTGCTCATTCCTTGGCCTCCCACAAAATGACGCCGCACTCGATTTCCCGGTTGAATGTCGGATTTTTTTCCGCGAATTCGGCCGGTGTTTTGATGATCGCCTAGATTTTCCGCTTACTCTTTGATTTTGGAATCAAATCTGCTGTGCTCTTCGGATCCTTGGTTAGTACGAACAGGTCGATATCACTGTCAGGATAGTCTTCGCCCCGGCTGGCGCTGCCGAAAAGAATTATTTTAATTGCGTCCGCCCGCAGCTATTCCAGGTTGGGCGCCAGTTGCAGGACGTTGGTCATGACCTTGTACTGCTTGATAACCGGATTGGAATGGTCCGCCGTATACGTCACGAACCGCCCCCGCTGCTGCCGGTTGATCAGTTTGTATTTAATGAGTTACCGCAGCGCCAGACAGATCCCGACGCGGCTTAAACCGGTATCTTTTAAAATTTCGTTTGGCAGTTTGTTTTGCCCCGGTCGCTCGATCAGATACGCCAGGATTTTGAGGGAGATTCCATGTAATCGCCCTCAAAACCGGGAATTAATATAAATCACGGCGAAAATGCAATCAGGGGCGAAACTATAGTTTCGCCCCTACAGAATAAAATTTAAAAAGCTGCAAGGAAATTGGTGGAATTCTGTCTAAAGGAATAACTTTAAATTCACGGGATTCGCCTTCGCTTCTTCGGAGCTTTGGCGAGACAAGGAGGCACTATGGCTGAGATTATTCCTTTTGAGCGGATTGAGCAGAAGATATATTTTATTCGCGGGAAGAAAGTGATGCTGGACAGGGATCTGGCGGAATTGTATGGGGTAACGACAAAAGCTCTGAATCAAGGAGTGAAAAGAAATAAGGGACGGTTTCCTGCGGATTTTATGTATCAGTTATCGGATGCGGAAAAAGATGAACTGGTCACAAATTGTGACCGGTTGCAGAATATAAAACATTCCAGTGTTTTACCCTATGTTTTTACTGAGAATGGTGTTGCTATGCTCTCGAGTGTGCTTAAAAGCGCACGTGCGGTACGGATAAACATTCAAATTATGCGCACATTTACCAAACTGCGGGAGTTGATATCTATGAACAAGGATCTGTTTCAGCGCTTGAATCGGTATGATGCGCATCTGGCTAAGCACGATAAGGAGATCGCCAATGTGT
>JAGLMY010000253.1 GCA_023139775.1 bacterium | reverse complement strand
AAAACCAGATTCCCGATTAAACCGTTCGGGAATGACAACCTTTGTTTAACTGCAGTTCACTGACATGTTACTTTCGGGCTCTGTTTGCAGTTGACCGGCAATTCGTGCCTCTGTTACTATGAAAATAAAATACAGAAGTCAGAATACAGAATACAGCAGAAATGCAAAACCTGCTGTATTTTTAAAATTCAGAAATGTGACGGTTTTTGATTTTGATCTTCTACTGGCTCCTGAATTCTGACTTCTGTATTCTTGGAGATGGGAGAAAATTCATGTTAAAAATATTAGTTACCGGCGCGGCCGGATTTGTTGGTTCACATGTGGCGCAACGCTGTCTGGAATTGGGGATGGAGGTGGTGGCCACGGACGATCTTTCCGGTGGATTTCAGGAAAATGTGCCGGAAAAAGCAACTTGGGTTCAAGGGGATATCCAGGATGATTTGTTTGTGAAATCTTTGTGGGGAAAGTACGGACCTTTTGATTATGTGTACCACATTGCAGCTTATGCGGCTGAAGGTCTCTCGCATTTTATCCGCCGCTATAATTATATGAACAACCTGGTCGCATCGATAAATTTACTTAATGCTTCAGTGAAAAACAATGTGAAGTGTTTTATTTTCACCTCTTCTATTGCTGTTTATGGAACCAATCAATTGCCCATGACCGAAGATCTGATCCCGCAACCGGAAGATCCGTACGGCATATCCAAATATGCGGTGGAATTAGATTTGAAAGCCGCGTATGAGATGTTCGGCTTGAATTATGTGATATTTAGACCGCACAATGTGTACGGTGAAAAACAAAACATTAGTGACAAATACCGCAATGTGATCGGGATTTTTATGAATCAGGTTTTGCACAAGAAACCCATGACTATTTTCGGGGATGGGGAGCAGACCCGTGCGTTTTCGTATATTGATGACGTGGCGCCCATTATCGCCAAAGCACCGCAAGTTCAGGAAGCCTATCAAAAGACTTTTAATATCGGCGCTGACACACCTTACTCAGTGGTTACTCTAGCTGAAGAAGTGGCCAAGGCGTTTGAGGTGGAATGCCAGGTCCAACATCTGGACGCACGCAATGAGGTGGTACACGCGTTTGCGGATCATTCGCAGGTTAGGAAAATATTTACGTCAAATCGGGAACCCATCAGTCTGGCCGAGGGAATTGGCAGGATGGCTGCCTGGGTAAAAGCACGCGGTCCCATGTTGCCGGTGACCTATGACAACATTGAGATCGTGAAGAACTTGCCGCCCAGTTGGAGACCTAAATAGTGTCCATCTCTGTCATTGTTTCCAACTTTAATGGGGAAATTTATTTGGAGAAATTGATCCGATCTTTACGCACGCAAAAAGAGGTGGGGCTGGAAATCATTGTTGTGGACCGTGAAAGTCAGGATCGCTCCCTGGAAATTCTTAAAGCGTATCCGGATATCAAAGTAGTGACAGAACCGCCGCAAAGCGGTTTGGTTTCCGGTTATACCCGCGGCCTGGAAGTCGCAACGCATGACCTGATATTTTTCTGTAATGAGGACATCTATCTGGACGAGCACTGTCTTTCCCGCCTGCAAAAAGCCATTGGGTTGGAAAACAGAATCTGTGCGGCAGATCCCTGGCAATGGGATTATCAAGGTCAAAAATTGTTGCACGGCGAAACGCGTTTTATTAAGAAGAAATGGGCCCTGCATTCCAGCTATCCTTTTCGGGAGTATAACTTTTGGCAGGAATTAAAAACCAATGATATGGTTCCATTTGCCTGTGCCGGCGCGTTCATGATTCATAGAAAAGCATTTGAGGAGGCAGGCGGCTGGGACACCTCGTTTTTTATTGATAATGAGGACGTGGATCTGTTTCTGCGTTTGTGGCAAAAGCGCTGGTATTGTGTCAATGTGCCGGAAGCCAAGGTCTATCATGATGTAGGTGGATCTGCTAAAAAAATCATTCCCAAAACAAAAACTCCGGTAAGCCGCAGGCGCTACATTTCCGATTGGTCCAGCAAACTGGTGATTGCTTTTAAATATTTTAGCCTGCCGTATGTATTTTTAGGCTGGCTAAACACTATGCTGCGCAGCCTGAATCATTTACGCCATTTGCGTTTGCGCTGTTTCTTATGGGATTTTTTAGTTATGTGTGAATTTGTGAAACGCAAACCCGGAGTGTTGGCCTATCGTTGGCGCAACCGCAAAATCAATAAAACCCATCCTGGTGAAAAGTTTTTTACGGATGAAAGATATCAGGCATAAAGGCAAAGGCGCTCACCGCTGAGACGCAGAGGACACAGAGAAAAGCAAAATAGGGTAAAGGCAAATTTGGAATTAGAAACAAATCCGAAAAGACAAAAATCAAAACCAATCAATGCGTAGGGGCGAGGTCATCTCGCCCATCAGTTCGCCGTTTAACAAAAGTATAAAAACATATTCTGTTGGTCTAGATAATCAGATCCTCAATCAATTTTTCTTCCGCAGGCTGCCAGGGAGAGGTTTGCATAATGCGGTGAATCTGTTGCAGGAAAATTTTACGAGCAACAGTATTTTTAGTATTTTCGTAAACAGATACCAATTGTTCCAACGGAAGCAGCAACTTGGGATGGTTTTTACCATAAATGGAAGTAGCTGTTTTAATAGATTGTAAGAGAGCGCTTTCCGCGTCAGCATAGTTATTCCGGAAAACATAGAGATCCGAAATTTGATTTAAATACTCCGCGTAGATGGCATTTTGCTTGCCAATGGCTTTTTCCACAATGCTCAATGATTTGAAGAGATATATTTCCGCTTCCTGCAGATTGGCTTGGGAAAAATATATTTTGCCTAATAGTTGCGCGGATTGGGCTGTGGCAGTATGTTCGTAGCCGTAATAGGTTTGGTTGATGGTGTGGGCGTGTCTAGTGAGTGCCGCAGCTTTCCGGTATTGATGTTTGAGAAAATGCATTTCTCCCAGTTTGAGAAAAATGGAGGAGGCCAAGGGGCTCTCGCTGCCCAGGATGGGTTCAACAATCTCTTTGGCTTGGGTGTAGTATTGGTTGGCTTGTTCGGCATCATACTGATCTTTATAAAAATCTCCCAGGCGTTCCAAATACGGATACGCTTGAATGGTATATCCGTTTCCTGCTTTGAGGATAAGACGTAAGGCCTCGCGGTGATATTTTGCGGACATTTCGAATTTGCAGAAGACCTGATAGACTACGCCTAAGTTGCTATAGATTCCAGCCACGTTGCTCAAAATGACCGGATGTTTAAAATTGTCTTTATACTTGTCCAACATGAGCAGGCAATTGTTGGCTTCGGGTTTGGCCAGGTCATAGCGCCCCTGATACAGATAATTGGAAACCTGATTGTTCAGCATGAAAATGACAAATAGATGTTCGGGTCCGAAACGGATTTGGTAGAGCTCCAACAATTCCTGCGTGAGCTGCTGCGCGTCCTGATAATTGCCGGCTTTTAATTTAAATTCGATCAATTCGGATTGTAGCGCTATGGTGTAATGATGGTCTTTGCCGTGTTTTAATTCGGATAATTTCAGTGTGCTCTCATTTAGATAAATGCTCAAATCAAAATGGCCGTTCAAATAGGCCGCCTGATAATCTTTGCGCAATAGTTTGAATTCACGCCATAAGATATCCGGTTGGAATACAGCATAAACGATGGAGTTTATCTCCGCTCTAAGCACCCGTGTTTTGAATAAATGAATGCCAAACAGGGAAGGAAAGCAGAGGGTGAGGAGTAAACAGATTCCGATTAATAAGGCGGGACTCTGCCAACGGGTTCCACCGTTATGTTGCAGAACCAGATGGAGTTGTTCGGTAGAAAGCTGATCGCGTTTTCCTTGTGTGATCAGCCGGTTCAACCGGGCGAAATGAATCAGATTGGCGAATAGACCGGGAAAGAGCATGAGTTCGAAAATGAAGGTGAAGTGCAAAGGATTGGTGGTGAAGATGAAATCACCCAATAGATAGGCAATTGCCAATACTGATCCCCAGGAATACTGTTTGTGGTAAAAAAACCAGAAGGGTCCGAATGAAAAAGCCGACCAATTCCACTGGCTGAAAATACCGGCGAATTTCCACTTATAAAAAAAATAACGGTAATTTTTCCCGGTAAAACGTTTGATGTGTTCTTCGGTGATATCCGGGAATAGTGTTGCGAATGTTTTTTTTATGGACATGATTTGAAATCCTTTTTGGTAATCACGACAATTATAACAAAAAAACAGGCCGGAAGGTGTTTAAGTGCGTTCCCAGGATAGAGGATTCCGGGCTTTATTCTCCTTTTATTTTAGCGTATAATTCAGGTTTTTATAAGCTGTGATCAATACGTGAGGATGTGACCAATGCATTTTAAATATACGGTGATTGGTGCCGGGGTAGTAGGCTTGGCTATCGCGCGCGCCTTGTCAATGCGTTGTGGTGAAGACAATGACGTGCTGGTAGTTGAAAAAGAAAAAACTTTTGGTACCGGGATCAGCAGTCGGAACAGTGAAGTCATTCATGCGGGAATATACTATGTGACCGGAAGTCTGAAACACCGGCTTTGTCTGCAAGGACGCCGTCTTCTGTACGACTACTGCCGGCAAAAATCGATTCTTTTTAACAAATGTGGAAAATTGATCGTGGCCACCGGTTCGGAAGAAATACAGGCTCTGGAAGGCGTTTATAAACAGGCACGTGCTAATGTGGTGGAACATGTCACCTGCCTGACGGCTGAGGAAACGCTGCAATTAGAACCGGATATTCAGGTATTCGCTGCCCTGTATTCAAAAGAAACCGGTATTTTAGACACCCATGCTTTTATGCAAAGCTTGGAATCCGATGTGCAGCAGCACAATGGGACTGTGGTGTACCATAGTGAAGTGATTGGCTTGAAACGTACTGCTGGAGGATTTGCTCTACGTATGCATGATGGGACGGAAATGACTTCCACAACTGTAATCAATTCCGCTGGGTTGCACGCTACCGCTGTGGCAGCTATGTTGGGTATTCATGCCGAAACTATGTATCCCTGCAAAGGTAATTATTTTTACTACAATGGTCCTCATCGCTGCCAACACTTGATCTATCCGGTGCCGGAGAAAAAATTAACCGGTCTGGGTGTGCATACGACCTTGGATTTGGGTGGACGTTTAAAATTTGGACCGGACACGGAATATGTGGATGCGACAGATGATTTTCAAGTACCGGAAAATAAAACTGAGGCCTTCTATCAATCAGCGAAAAAGATACTTAACAATATTGAGTTGCAGCATTTATTACCGGATATGGCAGGTATCCGGCCCAAATTACAACGACCTGAGGATAAACAGATACGGGATTTTTATATTCAGGAAGAACCTACGGTGTCTGGATTTGTTAATTTGCTGGGTATTGAATCACCAGGTCTAACCAGTGCCTTGGCGATTGGCGATTATGTGTGCAAGGATATACTGAAGCTGAAATAAACCAAAGGAGATAGCACGATAAAGTATGGCTGAAAATGAGAAAACATCTTAAGTAAGGCTGGGAAGTTGTACGATAATATATTAGGATACAAATATGAGCGGTGAATATATCAAATGGAGGGTATTGCAATGACAAAAATGTGTAAAGTATTCAACCTTATCTTATGTGCAGGCGTATTGATAATCGCAGGTTGTGGGGGCCAACCGGGTGGTAATGTTGAACGTACGCTGACTAAAACACTCCAAACTGAATTAACCGCTATCCCGATGGAAACCTTGAGTATTTCCCCTGATAATAAAACCATAGCCTATATCCTATCCGTTGAGGGGAAACAACAGATGGTGATCAATGAGAAAAAGGGCAAAGTGTATGATGAGGTCGGTTGGTTGACCTTTAGTCCGGACGGAAAACGTTATATGTATGGCGCTTTAAAAGGAAAGACCTGGTATGTCGTGATCGACGGCAAGCGAAGCGCAGGATATAAAAGTGTGGCCGCGCTCAAGTTTAGTCCGAACGGTAAAAAGGCCTTGTTTGTGGGTGAGACCCAAGGCAAAGAATGTTTGGTTATCAATGGTAAAGCCGGTCCGCTATACCAAAAGGTGCTTCCGCCTGTATTCAGCAAAGACGGAAAGCGCATGGCCTATGCCGCACAAATAGGAGATAAGATGCGGGTGGTGATGGATGGTAAACCCGGGGTGCTGTACAATGAAGTAGGAATACCCATTTTTAGTCCGGATGGCAGGCAGTATGCCTATCGTGCGGAAAAAGGCAGTAAGCAATATGTTATACGCAATGGGAAGAAGGAAAAAAATTATGGATTGATTGGCGAACCTGTGTTTAGTCCTGATAGTACAAAACTTGCTTATGCCGTGGTTATTGGAGCGGAGGAATACGTTGCCGTCAACGGAGAAGAATATGAGCCGGGCTTTAGTGTGATTATCAAAGATTCGGTAATTTTTAGTCCGGACAGCCAACGCATCGCCTTTATCATTAAGGAAAAGAAAAAGCAAGCGGTGGTCGTGGATCAGATACCTGGCAAGATGTATGGTGAAATTCTTCCCAAAACCATTGTCTTTAGCGCTGACTGTAAACGGGTGGCCTATGGAGTGAAACAGGAGAATCCGAAAGTCAAGAATCAATTTTTTCAATATGTGGTAACCGACGGTGTGTTGGGGAAACTTTTTGATGTGATTGAACCGCCGGCTTTTTCAACGGATAGCCGGCATTGTATATACACAGCAGAAATTGAAAAAAAGATGGTAGTGGTAACCGATGGCAAAAGCAGCGGTAAGTACTCAATTGCGAAAAAACCGGTCTTTGGACCGCCAGGGACCTGGTATGCGTATCGCGCGAAAAAAGGAGCGAAATTATTTGTTGTTGCTAATGGAAAAACGCATCCTGCCTATGATGATATCTGGCCAATTACGTTTAGTGAAGATGGGAAGTATATGCTCTATGTTGCTACCTTAGGAGATGATCGTTTTGTGGTGGTGAATGGCAATGAAGGTGAGAAATTTTATAATATTGTTGGTGGAAATGTTCGTTTTACCGGACCTGACCAGATACAATACGTTACTTTAACCAGAGCTGATGAAAAAGTGCAGTTT
>JAGLMY010000252.1 GCA_023139775.1 bacterium | reverse complement strand
TTGGTCCGCAAAGCTGGACACGCGCCAACCCCAAAGCAGAACCACCACTTGGTCTCTGGGCATTAAAAATATCAATCGCAGGTTAAAAAGCAGTCTGGGTATTATTGCCATGCTTGCCATTGGCATCTTTATGATCATTTCCGTTTCCGCCAACCGGCAAAACGAATATGTAGATGCTGCCAAAAGGAGTTCCGGCACCGGAGGCTTCAGTCTGTTTTGCAAAACCACCCATCCGATCAATAAAGACTTAAACACAGAACCAGGCCAAAAAGCCTACGGCCTCAAAACCGCTCTACTCCAAGATACTCAATTTCTTCCTCTGCGCTTAAAAGCCGGTAATGATGCCAGTTGCCTGAATATCAACCGAACCTTTGTACCGCACATATTGGGTGTTAATGCCAGCACCTTGGCCAAACGGGGTTCCTTCACCTTCGCTGCCACGCTCAAAGACCTGCCCCAAGACGGAATCAACCCCTGGAAACTGTTGAACACGCCGCTCGCGAACGGAAAAATACCGGCCATTGCCGACCAAACCGCAATTCAGTGGGGACTCGGAAAAAAAATAGGTGATTCGATCTCTCTTTCAGATGATCAGGGAAAGCAAGTAGAATTGCAACTGGTGGCCGCTCTGGCCAATTCCATATTCCAGGGGTATGTGCTGATATCAGAACAGCATTTCTTGCGGCATTTTTCATCTGTGGGTGGATTTCAAGTTATTTTGGTAGACAGCTCAAAAACACCTCAATCTTCTATTCAACAAGAACTAGAACGCGCTTTCCTTCCCATGGGCATTGAAATTTCGGATACAGCTGACCGGCTGGCTGAATTTAATACTGTCCAGAATACGTATTTATCCATTTTTCTGCTGCTGGGCGGTTTGGGCCTTATGCTTAGTACCTTAGGGTTGGGAATTGTATTGGCCAGAAATATCATAGAACGCAGAGGTGAGTTGGCCTTGCTCTCCGCTGTGGGATATACCCGAAAACAGATCAGAGCTCTTATTTTATCCGAATACTCAGGTTTGCTCCTGGCTGGAATAATCATCGGAACTGTTTCCGGTTTAATAGCCGTATTACCGGTCATCACTGTCCCGGGAACCAGCATTCCCTATACCCTGCTCATTTCAGTCGTCATTGGCATCACCCTCACGGGTCTGGGGAGTCTCTACTTGGGTTCCCATTTCGCCCTCCCCAACAATCTGGTTAAAGGGTTGAGGGAAGAGTAGCGTCTCTGCTTATTTAATTTCTGTTGCGAAAAGGATGTTTTCTGAAAGAGTTGCCATACCCCAGACTTGACGGATATCGTATATTTGGGACGCTTCGCAGCCGAATGATCCTAAAATGCATGTCAATATCGTATTCCTCTCATTTCCATACTTGAAAATGAACGTAAATATTGTATTCCGCTCATCTCCATATTTGATCGGGCATTTTGTAGGGGCGTTTAATTAAACGCCCCTACCTTAACCGCTGAATTCCAGCTAAAGGCATGCAATACCGTAACGGGGGACGTTGTTCGGTAATACGGTTATCCAAAACCACTAATATTTATGAAAAAATCCAAAGAGTCATCAAATAAAGATAACCGTATTACCGAACAACGTCCCCGATCACATTCCGGCACCAATCACATACAATTATATATTCAGCGTTCCTAAATAGTAATTAAAGGTGCTTACCCGTTCATTATCGAGAAAATCCACTGAATATTCGGAATTAGACGAATAGCAGTGAACTTTCGAATCATCACATTCGAAGGTAATATCCTTTGCGGAATTTTGCCGCATTTTATTGTACTTCGGATATGCAGCATAATCAGAGTCGTTGGCGTTTGCCTCACCCATGATAATTATATCTGGATTCATTGCTTTGATCCACTTGTCAGGAATCCGCCCGCTCTTTCTTCCATGGTGGGGAGCGAAAAGAAGATTTGTCTTTGGAAAAGATACAGCATCAATTATACTATCCATGAATTCAGTTTCCAAATCTCCCATCCAGATGACAGTTGCCCCATTATTCAAACTATACTTCACTATGCAAGAAATGTTGTTAAAAGCGTCGCCAAATTTAGCTTTTTCCAATTCTGCTTTATAATGTTCATTATTGACATCTGGCCACAAAATATGAATCCCTGCACAGCCGTGATCAACTCCGTTGTCGTCATTTCCATTCTGATTCATCCATTTACGAGTAACTCCTTTGGCAAGGTTAAAAGCCTTATCAGAATCACGAAGTTCACAATACCGCTCAAATCCAAGGGTTATTTCAGGCTTGGTCGCTTCATTCTTTACGCAATAGAAATTTAAAATACCAATTTCATTATCTAAGTAATCAAGTTGTTGGATGTGATCCGCATCAGGATGAGTAGAGATAAACCTAGTGATTGCTTTCCCTGATTTCTCCAACTTAATTTCACTAACAATCTTGCTCCTATTGTCATCAGTAAGACAGCAGTCAATGATGGTGAAATTTGACGAGCCATGCTTTATATAGAACATGTCTCCATTTCCAACTGACAGTGATTTGATAACGCTCATACCAGCTCCTTTCCTTCCGGATTCGTTTTTTAACTTATTGAGTTTACCCTCTATAAGACAATGCATAGTTCCGAAAACAAAACTGGATATGCTAAAAAGTCAGGAATACAATTTAAAGGCACACTGATAATTCCGCAATACCAACCCGGCCCCGAAACTATTTTTTAGTTTTGCTTTTTTAAAATTCCACTTCCCTTCATCACCTTTCTACTTTTTTATATATCCTTTGAAACATTTGACTTTTCAACGCTCCAGACCTCTTTAGCAATGGCTTCTATTTTTTTTAAAAAATTATCGACATTATAACCAGCAATAAATGCTATAGCTAAATATCCATAAATCGATCCCACATCACTTACGTTGGCATCAAGTATTAGTAGTCCTGCCTTTGCAAAAATAAAACTTATCGCTCCAGAAATCAAGCTTGTGAAAGGCCTCAAAAAATACCACACTGCCCAATCTTCATCCCAATTTTTTTTTACACATTTGTTCATATATACTGCTCTAAGACAATATAAAAGTCCTCCAATAGCCCCAGTTAACGCACAATTCACAATCATAATATTTTTCAAGTACCACGAGGGCATCTCTTTTAAATACGGCAATAAAGACAGAGTACTTATAACCGCTAACATCGAAAACAAATAAAATATTATTCGTTTCATATTTCCTCCGTTTCAATAATATTCAAAGCCATCTTTAATATTTACCCGCTTCTCAATGCCAACTAAACCTATATCAATAAATTTTCTTTTTCCGATATTTCTTCCACATAAAAACTCACTCTGCCATCATCACCTGCGATCATCATTGTTGGCGGCAGACCATCGGCCATCATTATTTCTGTCAGCCAGGCGAAAACTTTAATATCATCAGAACTCGCTGCTATCCGAGCACCCTTGGGGTGCGAATGCCACTCGCCTATGTATCCAAGCATCCCGTGCGTTTTCGCCTCCACTTCTTCTACCTTATTACGCAGGCCTTTTCGGCCTCGGATATAAAGTGCTGGCCACTCCGTGCTATCACGAGGGGACGGCAATGCATCAACTATATAAATAATTTTTCTAGACAAATCATAAGATCCAAGTAAAACGCCACCCGTCTCATTTGGTAGCTTACTTTCCCGGAGCACATCAAGTTTTTTTATAAGGCCCCAATCAGACATTACAGTCCAACCGTGAATTTTATGACGAATTACACTCTCAAGTTTCACGTCAACCCTCTTGACATTTCCTTGTTCATCAGTTCGCCACACAGATACAATAGCATCTGAATTTTCAATAGTATTTTTTATTGCATTCGCCCCGATAGCTGCGTGCAATGCGACAAAATGTTGAGGAATTGTACTTGTGATATCACGACAAGATTGCCCATACCGTTTTTTTTCTCCAGGTATATGGAAGTGATCCACCAATGCACCATTATTTGCAATAGCTCTATAATATTGCATTTCGAGAGAATATAGAGGAATATTTCGTCGTTTATCTTCAACTAACAATACAAGATCATTCCCTGAAGGTGTTAAAAATATAGAGATTCGGCGCGCGTCACTTTCAATCCCAAAGGTCAATTTTCGAGCAACAGCGATTGAAGTTGACATATCAAGTATCACTTCAGCACCCTTAAAACAACGATCAAGTTCCACCTCTTTTCCGCCGGGTGAAAGCACATCAGTAGAAATCGCAGAAAAAGGATTTTCATTGCTTATTATGCTGTTAGCTTCAAAAGCAACCGCTTCGCTTTTTTTAAATCCTTGGTACAACCCACCAAGTCCATGCCTTACTATATTATGTGGCATCAGTCGGTCATTATCAATAATGGTCCAGTTTCCGAATCCTCTACGGGCAAGATTTATTAGAACTTGTGAACCAAGTGCTCCAGCTCCAATTGCAGTAATGCGAATAGTGTTTTCTGAAGTATCCCCATTTAACATCGCTGCCATCGTTCGAGTAATTTCCCAAGATATGTTCAAAACATCAACACAGATATCATTGCCGGTTTTCTTTGGATCAGGCGCAAGCAAAATACCAACCACGTTATCCTCATATATATCCCATGCTCCGATCCGAATACCAATATCCCGAATATTCAAAAAAGCTCCGCGCTTTCCGTCTTTTGTAATATCGCTAAGAAGGAAACCTCTGGTTTCAACTTCTTCTACTACGCTATCGGTGTCACGTTTTTTAGGGAACCTGATAACTAAGAGTATACTTGGATCAATTGTAATTTTTTTATTCCGATACCAGTCTTTAAGTCGTTCCCTTAATTCGTCCAGTATATTAAGACCAGCACTATTAACCAAAGTGGCCAATTCTGTTAGAGTAGTTGGCCGCTTATTAATCACTCCGTGCATTTGAGGTGAACACGAATGCATACTTGCTATGATTTCTTTTTTTTCATCTCGAATATTTTTTGAGCTAGCAAACAAAAACAGTTTTTCAGCATCAACAGGACGAATATTTTCTATAAAAAGAGGACATGCCACACCTTCCGTCTCCAGAACGCTCCTCGGAAGAACAAGACTTCCAACATGGTCAATTAGTATTTGTTCCAGAGGCTGCTCATCCTGGTGGAGTTCTCCGCGAGCAGTCAACGCCAACCATTCTCTAATCCAACGGATAAAACGTTCTGATGTCCACGTAAGTTTGATTTCCTCATAGTCTTCTTCATATAGACAAAGATTCCGGGGAAATTCCTGAATATGTAGGTTAAGATGTGGAACACGTGGAAATGTTTTGCGCATCGCTTCAACAATAGGAAGGCGATCGTCAGATGCAAAAAACGTCACAGCAATTCGTTCAACAGGAAAAATCGGATGAACACAGACCTGAGGCACCTCAACGCTAACATCAAAAACAACTTTTTCCTCCTGGGCTGTTTTTCTGCATTCTACAATTTTTATAAAAGGGATAGCTTCCATTTTTATTTTGCAAGCAAGATCCCGAGCCTTGCTAATAGCAAGATCATCAGCAAATATTACTTCACCAATAGTATCGAGATAATCAGAATCCATTTTTCACCCCGCACGTGGTGCAGATCTCGATGTAGCTGTAATGGAAGCCGACAGAACAGTTTTTTTCAGAATTGCTTTTTTGTCACCTATTTCAATAACAAGTGGTTTAGGTTCTCTTTTTGTCGGGTGCTCCATAGTAACTACAAACTGCCCATTGAGATCCTTAGCGATATCTTTATAATAATTAGCTGCTTGGCAATGTGGAGGCTGGACATCTTCATCCTCAGCGCTCCCGGCTACGGGAATCGGTTTGCTCGTGGAAACAACAATTGCCCCGCTTTGCCCCTGTTCACTGTACAGCCAGTCAACCTGCTCCACCGCTTCAGTTTTTTCCTTTCCCTTTTCGGGGCCAATCGACAAATAGCTACAGTGGTGAGGCAGCTTAGCAATGTCCCAAAGTAGACGACTGGTGTTCTTCTTCGCTTTCGTGATATCGACAATCTGTGCTAAAGCCTCATAAGTCGAGTCAGCTTGAAGTAGTATCCTTGTCTGGACCCCGTCGATTTCAAAGGTAGCCTGCAGTACTAGCGAATTTTCATTCCGGTCCTCGACAGTATTATCATCCTGGCGAACAGCGAATGGCGAATGAACGAAAAATTCAATTTTGTCTTTTTCGAGAGAAAAGGTAGGTATTACCTCACCCGCATTGCTGATTAAATTAAAGCGGTCATCCAGGTCAATTTCGTTTTTTTCACACCACTTCCTCAAGCGCTCAGGGCGCGAGAAAATACGTATTCCTTTACCCTCGCGGAACCGGTGTCGCGCTTCTTTCTGAAGTATACGAGCCTCGTCATCGTCTGGACTTTGCTCAGTAATCAAAGCAGCAGGAACCCACATTACTTTCATTTTAATACGATCAGGGTTTTGATACTTTTTAGCGTGCTCTAAATGAAAAAACTCTGTCGCACCCCTAAAATGATCAATATCTAAATGACTGAACGCCACAACATCAAAATAATCGCGATTATTTTCCTCAAGATCATCAAAAAGTTTTTTAGGAAGATCACACCTCAAATCATCTTCGTCTTCTGGATCACGAGTAGCCGCAAAGTCAAACAGGATCTTTTTTCCGCATTCCAGATCAATTCGACAGCAATCAGCATTACCTAGTGGAAAAAAAGTTATTCTATGCATAATTCTCTCCCTTCATCTTAGCTCTCAGGGACACCTTACTCGACTCTTTGAGCGAGAGAAGATGCCCCCGGAGCATTCCTATTACACCCGTACAAATTCAGTGTTATTACATTTTGAACATGGCGGTAGCGTGTCAGTATGGTCATCCAAAGTATATGTGGTGCCACATTTGGTACATTTATATGTGCCTTTACCTGGTTTCTCTCCGGTTGTCGGCATTCAAATCACCTCCTTCTGCAGGCAGGATTATTGAGCATGAAGGATTATTGACGAGTAGAGTAGAATACTCTAAGCACAAATAAAAACCTTCAAGCTCCGGGCGCTTGCTGCTCGGAAAGCTTCAATGCTTGGCCCCAAGTGTTGGAGCTTTTATTTTTTTTATATGAAGAATAACTTGAAATGAGAAGAAATCTGGTGGGCTGTTTAAAAAAACGTGAAGCAGATTAATTTCTCATAAGTTACTCAATTTGTACAATATTCACGTGTTTCCCCCCTAGACACATTTACTGCATATTGTATTTTCTACTTTACACACATACTATATGTAGACATTTCTGTTTTGTCAATATTTTTTTCAATCCTATTTTTATTAGGTTTTCTTGAATACAATCCAAAAAAAACCCCTATTATTGCCTTCCCAAGACTAAAATAATCATATTTTTACAAGAGCACCCGTTTTATTTCGCAAAAGGAGCATTCATTGGGTCGAGTAGCCCGGGATTGTAAATTAGGGGTTAAATCTTCATTTGTCATTTGGCCTTCTTATCCCTTTTTGTCTAGAATATCCTTCCCCACGTTTGCGTGCGTTTACTATTGCTGTATATCCTACTTGAAAATACTTCCCTAAAACATTAAATGGAAAATAAAGAAAACAATTTCACTCGTCAAAGAGTCTATCAACGCCGTCGGACCAAGTTGGGATGATTTAATCAAAACATCAAAGGGCAACTGAGTTTGTCCTCGGCTCGGTTACCTAGGATGCAGGCGGCACTAGAAATTCCAGAAATTCCGGGGACACCATACTTAATTGTCAGCCACAACTAATCTAAATAAGTATGGTGTCCCCGGAATTTCTGGGCAATAGTTTGACTTTTAAAAATCCGCACAACATCCCGTCACGCCGAACATATTCAAAATGCCACAACCGTTGAAACCCGATAAACAGAAGCATCAATATGC
>JAGLMY010000251.1 GCA_023139775.1 bacterium | reverse complement strand
GAGCAGCTGACTCTTAATCAGCGGGCCACAGGTTCGATCCCTGTAGCACCCACCAGATTGATTCCCCCCCGGTAATACCATTCCAGGGGGGGGCACTACTAAAAGGATTTATATTCGTTTTCTCGCACGACACACTACATGTCTAATGAAAAATAAAAAAAGGCAAGATTAAGATCGAAGGGAGGAAGAATGCGAGGGTGGTGAAACTGGCAGACACGCTAGACTTAGGATCTAGTGCCTTTGGCATGCGGGTTCAACTCCCGCCCCTCGCACCAAACGTATGATTACAGTAGAAATGAAAGAAAAAAACGAGACTACACGCATACTCGATGTTGTTGTGCCCCAAACCGAGGTGGATCTTCAATTTAAAACAGCCACGGCACAAATTCAGAGCAAGGCGGCTTTGCCGGGTTTTAGGAAAGGGAAAGTGCCACTGGATATTGTTGAGAAAAAATACCTGGGTGAAATTCGGGAGACGGTTCTGGATAATCTGTTTAGCAGTTCTTATCAGGAAGCGTTGGCGCAGACTCAGAGTGTTCCGATTCAACAACCGAAGTTGGAAAAACTGGAGTTGGACAAGGGCAAACCGCTTTCGTATCAAGTGGTGGTAGAAGTCTTGCCCAAGGTCAAATTAGGGAATTACAAAAAAATAAAATTAAAAAAGAATAAAATTGATATCAAAGATTCGGAAATTGATGATGTCTTGGAACGTTTGCGTCAGCAGAGCGCTGTGTTGGAATCGGTAGAAGACCGTGCTTCCCAAAACGGAGATGTGGTTTCCATAGCGTTCGAAGGAAAGAAGGCCGGGGAACCACTGCCCAATACCAAAGCGGATAATCATATGGTGGAATTGGGAACCGGTCAGACCATTCCGGATTTTGAAAATAATGTGATCGGTATGCAACTGAACGAGACCAAGACCTTTGCGGCCGAATTTCCTAAAGATTATCATTCCCAGGAAATGGCCGGACAAAGTATTGATTTCACAGTAACTATGAAAGGAATTCAGAATAAGAAACTGGCTGAACTGGATGACGAATTTGCCAAACAGATGGGCAAATTTGAAACTTTGGCGGAATTAAACGATCGCATTAAACAGGATTTGACTGCTGAAAAAGAACGGCAGAATAAGACTTTGTTAAGTGATCAGATTATGCAGGACTTGGCCAAACAAACCCAGGTGAAGGTTCCGGAAGTGTTAATTGAACGCTCTCTAAACAATTTGCTCAAAGAGCATGAGAATCGTTTGGCACAGCAAAACCAAACCATGGAGCAGGCGGGTGTCACGGCCGAAGACTTTAAGCAGAAGAATCGAGATCAAGTGGAGATGGAATTAAAAGCAAGATTGGCGCTGCGTGAAATAGCGCAGATCGAAAAGATTGAAATTACCGAAGATGATGTGAACCAAGAGATTGGACGGTTGGCCAGGTCTGCCCGTCAGAGTCCTGAAGTGATTCGCAACTGGGTGGAGAAAAACAAGGGGTGGGATGATATTCGTGATCGTCTGCGGGACGAAAAAACCCAAACCGTGATTATCGAACAGGCAAAAGTAAGTGAGTAGGGGCGGGTTCTCAACCGAAGGAGTCCCTATATATCTTTTCCGGTCGGGGAAACCCGCCCACCAATTAAAAAGGCGGGTCCCGAACGCATCTACCAATTAGTGGGCGGGTTTGGAACCCGCCCCTACACAGGAGGCGTCAAGAATGGCTTTAATTCCAATGGTCGTAGAACAAACGCAACGTGGTGAAAGAGCCTATGATATTTATTCCCGGCTGCTCAAAGAACGGATTATCTTTTTAGGAACACCGATTAATGATGAAATTAGCAATCTGGTTATTGCGCAACTATTATTTTTGGAATCCGAAGAACAAAAAGAAATTTCCATGTACATCAACAGTCCGGGTGGCGTGGTCTCTTCGGGATTGGCTATTTATGATACCATGCAATACATCAAGTCGCCGGTATCCACCTTGTGCGTCGGTCAGGCTGCCTCCATGGGTGCGGTCTTGCTGGCTGCCGGTGAGCCGGGCAAACGCTATGCCTTGCCGAATGCCCGTATCATGATGCATCAAGGATCTGCCGGTTTTTCAGGTTCCATGCCGGACATTGATATCCAAGCCAAAGAGATTACCCGGGTACGTGAGATGATGAATAAAATCTTGGCCCGGCATACCGGCCAGTCAGCAGAAAAAATCATCAAAGACACAGACCGTGACTATTTTTTATCCGCGACCGAAGCCAAAGAATATGGTGTGCTTGATGAAGTCATGACTGTTGGAGTGAAAAAATAAGGGAGAGCTGCTATGGGGCGGTCAACTATAAATAAAAATATTATCTGTTCGTTTTGCGGGAAACATTCGACCACTGTAAAGAAATTGATCAAAGGGCCGGGTGTGTACATCTGCGATGAATGCGTGGCTTTTTGCAATGATATTTTAGAACAGGAAAATCAATCCGGTTCCACCCCCCTGCAGCAAAAAGTTCCGAAACCAACGGAAATCAAGCAAATTCTTGATCAATACATTATTGGGCAAGATCGTGCCAAACGTGTTCTGGCGGTGGCGGTTCACAATCACTACAAACGGATTCGGATACAAAGCATGTTGGACAAAAACGATGTGGAGTTGGCCAAGAGCAATATTTTATTGATTGGTTCTACCGGCACCGGCAAAACGCTGATGGCTCAGACCTTGGCCAGAATATTGAAAGTTCCGTTTGCCATTGTGGATGCTACGACTCTAACCGAGGCAGGATATGTAGGTGAAGATGTTGAAAATATTATTTTAAAGCTCTTGCAGAATGGGAATTATGATGTTGGACCCACTCAGCGCGGAATCATTTATATTGATGAAATTGATAAGATCGGACGTAAAAGCGAGAATCCTTCCATCACGCGTGATGTTTCCGGAGAAGGAGTCCAACAAGCGCTGCTGAAAATAATTGAGGGAACCGTGGCCAGCGTGCCTCCGAAAGGCGGACGCAAACATCCGCATCAGGAGTATGTAAAAGTGGATACTACCAATATTTTGTTTATTTGCGGCGGCGCGTTTAATGGTTTGGACCGCATTGTGGAACGACGGGTGGGCAAGAAAAGTATTGGGTTTGGGGTGGAACACTCATCCACGGAAAAGCATAATCAGGATGAACTGCTCAAACAAGTTCATCCTGAGGATTTGATCAAATATGGTATGATTCCGGAACTGATAGGGCGTTTGCCGGTCGTATCGGTGCTTAATGAATTGGATGAAGAAGCTCTGGTTAGGATTTTAGCTGAACCGAAGAATGCCTTGCTAAAACAATACCGGAAATTTTTTGAGATGGAAGATGTAAAATTGATCATCACGCCTGAGGCACAACGAAAAGTGGCTCAGGAAAGTATAAAACGGAAAACCGGAGCTCGTGGTCTGCGGGCGGTTTTGGAAGACATTATGCTGGATTTGATGTACGAACTGCCCGGACAGGATGATGTACGCGAATGCATCATCACACCGGAAGTGATTTCCGGTGAGGAAAAACCGCAGTTGGTGTATGAAGAAACACCGGAAGAAAAACTCGCTTAATTTAAACATAAATATTAAGGAAAAGAGTCATATGAATAAAACCAAAGGTTCGAAAACCGAACATAATGCTATTGTCTTGCCGATGCTACCGTTGCGGGATGTGGTTGTTTTCCCGCATATGATTGTGCCGTTGTTTGTGGGACGCGAGAAGTCGGTTGCCGCGCTTGAGACCGCCATGCTGGCAGACCGCATGATTATATTGGCCGCCCAATTGCGCGCCCAGATTGATGATCCTGATATTGAAGATATTTATAGCATTGGAACCCGTGCTCAGATTTTACAAGTCCTGAAGATGCCGGACAATACCATCAAAGTGTTAGTGGAAGGCAAAGAACGCGTTAGGATTACCCGGTTTGTCCGGCAAGAAAAGCACATTGGCGTGCATTATGAACCTGTGGTTACGGATGTAAAAATCGGCACAACCATTAAAGCGTTAATGCGCAACAGTGGTGAGCTTTTTGAGCGTTACGCCCGGTTGAATAAAAAGATACCGGCGGAGGTGGTTTCTTCGGTAACTACAATTGAAGAGCCGGAACGCTTTGTGGATATTTTAGCGGCGCATATCAATTTCAAAGTTGAGGAAAAACAGAAACTTCTGGCTTTTCTGGATATAGTGGGACGCCTGGAATTGTTGGCCAAATTGCTCTCTAATGAAATTGAGATTCTGGAAATTGAACGGCGCATCAAAGGGCGCGTGCGCAAGCAGATGGAGCACACCCAAAAAGAATATTATTTGCAAGAGCAAATGAAAGCGATTCGTAAGGAATTGGGACACAAAGATGAAGAAAATGAGATTGCTGAACTTGCCGGGAAGATCAAAAAAGCGAAAATGCCCGTCGCGGCGGAAGAAAAAGCGCTGAAGGAGTTGGGCCGTCTGGAACGCATGCAACCCATGTCGCCGGAAGCGGCGGTCATTCGCACCTATGTGGACTGGTTTGTTTGCTTGCCCTGGCAGATACGGACGCGGGAAAAACTGGAGCTGCGAAATGTGGCTCGCCAAATGGATAAAGATCACTATGGCTTGAAAAAAGTAAAAGAAAGAATCCTGGAATATCTGGCAGTACGAAAGTTAGCGCCCAAGATGAAAGGACCTATCCTCTGCCTGGTCGGGCCTCCGGGTGTAGGTAAAACCTCATTAGCGCGTTCAGTGGCCAAAGCCTTGAATCGTAATTTTGTCCGGATTTCTCTGGGCGGAGTGCGTGATGAAGCGGAAATTCGCGGACATCGTCGCACTTATATCGGAGCCTTGCCCGGGAGAATTATTCAAGCTCTGAAGACCGCGAAAAGTAAAAATCCACTAATCTTGTTGGATGAATTAGATAAGATCGGTTCTGATTTTCGCGGTGATCCGGCAGCAGCATTGCTCGAGGTCCTGGATCCGGAACAGAATGTAACTTTTTCGGATCATTATCTGGATGTTCATTTTGATCTCTCTGAAGTAATGTTTATTGCCACAGCCAATGTGATACATCATCTCCATTCTACGCTTAAGGACCGCATGGAGATCATAGAGATTCCCGGCTACACGCAAGAAGAAAAGCTGAAAATCGCGGAAAATCATTTATTTATACGTCTTTTGGAAGAACACGGATTAACCTCGCGTGATTTAGTGTTGCCCCGGAAAATGATTGAAAAAGTCATTACTGAATACACTTCCGAAGCCGGTGTACGTAATTTAAATCGCGAGTTAGCCGCTATTATGCGCAAAATTACCCGGCACAAGGTTGAGAAAAAACTGGTCACAAGCAATAGGAATCTCACCGCCCACGACATCACCAAGTATTTGGGTCCTCCGCGTTTTGTGAAACGTAAAGGGGAGAGAAAAAATACTGTGGGTGTAGCCACCGGTTTGGCGTGGACTGAGGTGGGTGGCGTTATTCTGGGTATTGAAGTGAGTTTGATGCCGGGGAAAGGGCAGTTGACCTTAACCGGGAAGCTGGGTGAAGTCATGCGCGAATCAGCCCAAGCCGCGGTAAGCTACGCGCGCGCGCAAGCTCAAGAAAATTTGATTCCGGCGGATTTTTACCATAAAACGGATATACATATTCATGTGCCGGAAGGTGCCATTCCCAAAGATGGGCCTTCAGCCGGGATTGCCATGGCGACCGCCATTATTTCGGTGTTGTCCGGTCGGGCAGTGCGAAAAGATGTTGCCATGACCGGGGAAATAACCCTGCGGGGACGAGTATTGGCCATTGGAGGATTGAAGGAAAAACTACTGGCAGCCATGCGGGCAAAAATGAAAACCGTGATCATTCCGCAAGAAAATGAAAAAGATATGGAAGACTTGCCTTGGGAAGTGAAAAAAAGCCTGGATATTCATTTTGTCCAGGATATGTGTGAAGTTTTACCTATTGCTTTGGTGATGCCACCGAGGTCAACGAAAAAGACCAGGCAGAAAAAAATAAAAAATAAAGAATCCGCGGATCAAGCGGTGAAACATATCTGTGCGTCAACAGCTTCTGATCAACTCGTATGACCACTCCGGCACTGGAATTAATAGCCACTTGTTTTCAGTCGCAGCAATTTCCGGAAGCCGCAGGACCGGAAATTGTAATGGCCGGCAGATCTAATGTAGGTAAATCTTCGCTGATTAATCAGTTGGCCGGCAGAGCGAGTCGCTTGAAATTGAAGCAGAGAGCCCGTGTTTCGCAAAAACCCGGGTGTACCCGGTCTATTAATTTTTATCGGTTTGGAATCCATGCGATTTTGGTGGATTTGCCGGGATATGGCTATGCCCAGCTGCCGGCCGGCCTGCGGGAAAAATTAAAGCAACTGGTAGGAACTTATTTTACAAATAGATCCACTATAACTTTACTGGTGCACATTGTGGATGCGCGGTTGGATTTGCAACCTTTGGATTGGAAGATGCTGGAGTGGGGGGGACATTTTCATTATCCCTACTTGTTATTGTTGAACAAATGTGATAAATTGTCGCGATCATTGCTTGTCCAAAGAGAACGGAAAATTAAACAGAGTCTACGTTCGAAATATCCTGAGGTACAGTCACAGGCGGTTTCTGCAATGACTGGCCACGGAATTGCAGCCTGCAAGAAGATCATACATGAAGCAATACAAACGTATCAGAACCGGCAGTAACTAAGGTTAACCATAATTACTCGGACGAGAAGGAGAAATAAGATTATGCTGTATAAAAAACGCTTAATGACACCCGGCCCCACAGAAGTTCCACCTACGGTTTTGGCCCAAGGCGGCCAGCCGATTATTCACCATCGTACACCGCAGTTCCGAAAAGTGCTTACAGAAGTGGTTGCCGGCTTAAAACGTATTTTTAATACTGAAAACGATACGCTTGTTTTTCCGGCCGCAGGTACTGGTGGTATGGAATCGGCGATCGTCAATTTGTGTTCGCCCGGGGATGCGATTTTAGTGGCGGCCTGTGGTAATTTTGGAAATCGCTGGACAAATATTGCCAAAGCCTTTGGTGTTGAAAGCGAACACTACGAAGTGGACTGGGGTCAAGCAGTCGATCCCAAAGAAATTGAAAAGCGTTTGGCTGCCAATCCTAAAATCACAGCGGTTTTTATCACGCTTTCTGAAACCTCCACAGGTGTGGAATCCGACGTCCAAACCATTGGCGCTATTGTTGCTAAGACTTCAGCGGTTTTAGTGGTGGATGCAATCTCAGGAATGGGCGCTATTCCCATGAAAACCGATGAATGGAAAGTGGATGTTGTGGTGGTAGGAGCGCAAAAAGGGTTGATGATTCCTCCCGGGTTGGCCATGGTTTCGATCTCGAAAAAAGCGTGGGATCTTGCCAAAATAGCAAAACTGCCCAAATTTTATTTTAGCTGGGAAAAATCACAAAAATCAATGGTGGCCGAAGCTTTGGCCAACACACCATACACACCAAGCGTTTCTTTGCTTATGCAATTGGCGGAATCAATACGTTTGATTGAAGAAGAAGGAATTGAAGCAATTTGGGAACGGCATGCCAAAATGGGAGCAGCTACCCGGGCAGCTATGGAAGCGTTAGGTTTGAAATTATTTGCGACCGGACGACCCAGCAATGCTGTGACTTCAGTCCGGGTTCCGGAAGGTGTGGATGGCGGAAAATTGTTTAAAACCGTGCGTGATACGTATGGTATCACCTTGGCCGGAGGTCAAGGTCAAGTCAAAGGCAAGATTTTTAGAATAGGACATCTGGGATACGCGGATGATTGGGATGTAATTAGTGCGGTGGCTGCCATTGAACGTGCCTTGCTGGAACAGGGATATAAAGTGGAATTGGGCAAAGGTTTAGCTGCTGCTGAAAAAGTATTATTTGGGTAGACATTATTTTGTAGGAGCGTATTGCCATACGTCCTTTTTGAAAACGGAGGAAATAACGATGTTCAAAGTCTTGATAAGTGATAATTTGGCCGTGGCGGGGCAGGAAGTCTTGCGGGCTGATGCGCAGATTGAGCTGGATGTGCGTGAAAAGGTGATTCCTGAAGAGTTATTAAAAATAATTAAAGATTATGACGCTTTGATTATTCGCAGCGCTACCAAAGTTACTAAAGAAGTGTTGGCGGTTGCGCCGAAATTGAAAGTGATTGGTCGCGCCGGTGTAGGTATTGATAATATTGATATGGCTGAAGCAACCCGTTGTGGTGTGATTGTTATGAATACACCGGACGGCAATACGATTTCCACGGCTGAGCACACCTTTTCCATGATTATGGCGCTTTCCCGTAATATTCCGCAAGCCGATCAATCGGTCAAAGCTGGAAAATGGGAAAGAAAGAAATTCATGGGAACCGAATTGTACGGAAAAGTCTTGGGTATTGTGGGTTTGGGAAGAATTGGGACCGAGTTGGCCAAACGCGCACAATCGTTTGGCATGTCCATTATGGCATTTGATCCATTTCTCACCAAAGAAAAAGCTGATAAATTAAATGTAAAGCTGGCATCGCTGGATGAAATTACCACCCAAGCGGATTACATTACTGTGCATACACCTAAAAATAAGGAGACTGCGGGCTTATTTGGTAAAAAACAGTTTGAAAAGATGAAATCCACTACTCGCATCATCAATTGCGCGCGTGGTGGCATTATAAATCAGTATGAACTCAAAGAAGCCTTGAAATCCAATCAGATTGCAGGAGCTGCCCTGGATGTCTATGATTCAGAACCGCCAACCGATCAGGAACTCTTTTCACTTCCCAATATTATACTGACACCGCATTTAGGCGCTTCAACTGAAGAAGCGCAAATCAATGTGGGTGTCGTTATGGCTGAACAGGTCATTGATGCTTTAAAAGGCGGGATGATTCGTAACGCGTTGAATATTCCCTCAGTGGCGCCGGAATTGCTCAAGGAGATTTCGCCCTATTTGGAATTAGCCGACCGTTTGGGTAGCTTTCAAGGTCAAATGCTGGATGGGCAATTAAAAAAGATAACTGTGAAATATGCCGGTGAAGTATGTGATTATCCTACGGATCTGATGAGTGTGGCAGCTGTCAAAGGGCTATTAGCCATCATGCTTTCAGAGTCTCTAAATTTTGTGAATGCCCGGATTTTGGCCAAAGAACGCGGGATTGAGATCACTGAGACCAGGTCGAAAGATACGCATGATTTTACCAGCACCATTGCGGTTCAAGTTGAGACGGACAAGGAAAAGCGCGAAATTGTTGGGACGATTATCGGTAAAAAGCGTGATCCCTATGTGGTATCCGTATTCGGGTATCACACGGATTTTTTGCCCCAGGGACACTTGCTGGTATTTACCCATAAGGATGAACCGGGTATTGTAGGACGGATGGGTTCTATCTTAGGAGACGCCAAAGTCAATATTGCCGCCTTGCATATGGGCCGGGACGAATTGGGTGGAGAAGCTGTTAGTATTCTTAATGTGGACTCCGAAGTACCGGAAGATTTACTGGAAAAATTGACTCAGACAGCGAAAATCAAAACAATTAAAAGTGTTAATCTCTAAAAAATAAAAAAGGTAAGGATAGTTGAATGCCAAATTTAGTCATTGTCGGCGCCCAATGGGGCGATGAAGGAAAAGGTAAAATTATTGATATGCTTTCTGAAGATGTCGATGCGGTGGTACGTTTTCAAGGCGGGAACAATGCCGGCCATACAGTTGTGGTCAAAGGTAAAAAAAATATTCTTCATTTAATACCCTGCGGTATATTGCATGAAGGAAAAACCTGTATTATCGGGAATGGCGTGGTTATTGATCCGAAGGCATTATTGCATGAAATAGCTGAATTGCAAGCTGGGAATGTGGAAGTTGGAGAGAATCTTAAAATCAGCGCTTTGGCACCGGTGACCTTTCCTTTTCATCGGGCTTTGGATAAAGCCAAAGAAACAAAACTAGGGAAAGAGAAGATTGATACCACGCATCGTGGTATTGGTCCCACGTATACGGACAAATATGGACGAATTGGGATCCGGATCGTGGATTTGCTGGATGAAAATCGGCTGCGTCAGCGTTTGGAACAGAACTTGAGTGAGAAAAATTATCTTTTTGAGAATTATTTTTCACTTCCTGCTTTTAAAATTGAGGAACTTTTGGTAGAATATTTAGAATTTGGAAAGCAGTTAAAGCCTTTTATTACCGATACCGCTTTTTTGATTAACCAGTTGCTGGCAGCCGGCAAAAAGGTGCTTTTCGAAGGTGCGCAAGGCACTTTTCTGGATGTTGATTTTGGAACCTATCCGTTTGTAACAGCATCACATCCAATTGCCGGAGGAGTTAGTATTGGTACCGGTGTAGGGCCTACGCGAATTGACCGTGTTCTGGGGATTGTAAAGGCGTACACAACACGTGTGGGTGCAGGACCACTTCCTACCGAATGGGAGGGTGGTGGAGAAGAACTGCGTAAACGCGGGTCTGAATTTGGCGCTACTACAGGCCGGCCCAGGCGTTGTGGTTGGTTTGATGCCATTGGTGTTCGCCGGGCACAAATGCTGAATGGTTTTGATCAAATGGCTTTAACCAAGCTCGATGTTTTAAGCGGAATTCCAAAGTTGAAGCTGTGCGTTGGATATAAAATTGATAATGAGATTATTAAGGATTTCCCGGTCACCATTGATGAATTGGAAAAAATAGCGCCGGTTTATGAAGAAATGGATGGCTGGGAAGAAGATATTAAACAAATAAAAAAGTTTGAGGATTTACCTGAGAACGCGAAAAAATATATTAACCGAATAGAAACACTTGTAGGCGCAAAAGTTGCTGTAATATCCATTGGCGAAGATAGAACACAGACAATAATTTTGGAAGATTTATTCGAAAATTAGAGCCGGTAGCTCAGTTGGTAGAGCATCGCCCTTTTAAGGCGGGTGTCGAGAGTTCGAGACTCTCCCGGCTCACCAAATAACTTTGTTTTAAAAGGGAAATGTTGTATTTTGTTAAAAAAAAAATCGATTTTTACTACAAAAACGCCTCTGATTATCTACAAAAAAATGAAAAAATATTTGACAAAAAATATATATTGTTGTATTATAATAATTGAACAATTCTTACATCAATACTTAACATTGTTATCAATGAAAGAGGCCTTCTTATGGTCTTGAAGTTTACTGGCAATAAAATCATCACTACTTTATTGCTTTTTGCCCTTACTGCCGCCTTGGCCGTACTTCCGACATATGCTCAGGATAAAACATTAGCCAGGCTAAAAAAAATTTCCGCTTCACAACCGAATAATCCCAATGCACATTTTAATTTAGGTCTGTATTATTATCAAAAAGGCCGATACAAACAGTCCGTTGTGGTTTTGCAAAAAGTGATAGCCATTAATTCGGCGGATGAGGAAGCTTTAGTGTTGCTGGGCTCAGTATACTTGCGTGTAGGAAAATTGCAGGAGTCGGAGCGGATTTTAAAGAAAGTGTTGAAAATCAACCCGGATAACATTGATGCGCAAAATAGTATTGGATTGGTGTACTTCAATCAAAATCGTCCGGATACCGCCGTTCGGGCCTTGCAAAAAAGTTTAAATATACAACCGGATAATCTGGATGCGCTGAACAATTTAGCTTTTGTGTATGCCGCGCTTAATAAGGTGGATGCTGCCATCGGCATATACAAACGCATACGCAATATTGATCCGAAATCCGCTTTTAGCTATGAGTGTTTGGCCCAGTTGTATTATATTCAGCAAAAATATTCCAATGTGATTAAAATTTATCATCAATCCAAGGGCAAAATTCCAGAGAATGCCAAACTACTCAACCATGTTGCTTTTGCGCATTTCTACCAGGGGGAAATCAAGGCGGCGTATAAATATTTCAGTCGGGCCAACAAATTAAATCCCGGGGAGGCGGAAAGTTATTTTGGTATGGGATTGATTGCATATAAAAAAGCGAATTTGGATATTGCGATTAAAAAATTCCGTCAAGCGATTAAGCTGAAGAAAAAATATCTGGAAGCCTATCGGCAGTTGGCTATGGCATACGAGGACAAAGGGGAGTACCTCAAAGCCTTGTATTATTACCGCCAATTTTTGAAAATATCTCCCAAAGACCGTGCGGTGAAACGTACCTACCGTTCCATACGGGAAAAAGCCATTGATTACTATTTACGCAAAGGCAGTAAAGCATATTTTAGAAATGATTATAAATCCGCGGTGAAATATTGGAATAATGTATTGAAATTGGATTCCAAAAATATTACTGCCAATAAGTTTATTAAAACCGCGAAAGTCAAATTAGCCGGAAAGATCAATGAACATCTCCAGCAGGCGGAATCGTTTTTACGTAAAAATAAACAGCAAGATGCCTATCGTGAATTTCGGGCTGTGTTGAAAATAGCGCCCAAGAATAAGCGGGCTAAAAAAGGTATGGAGCGCGTAAAATTAAAACAGAAAGAAAAAGACGAGATTCGTACGGCACAAGCCATGGACAGTTTAAGGAAAGGCCGGAATGTAAAAGCGGCCTTAAAAGATCTGAATATAACCTTGAAAAAGGATCCGACCAATTTAATCGCCAAGAATATGGTCAGCAAAGTACGAAAAGAGCAAAAATCCGGAACTGAAAGAAATTATCGAAAAGGCATTGACTTATTCTCTAAAGGCAAATTGCGTGAGGCTATTGTTAGTTTGGAACGTTCTCTGGAAATGGATCAGAAAAACCAAGGTATTAAAAATTTACTGTATAAAGCCAGAACCCAATTGCGTGAAAATATCAGAGCGTTGATAGCGCGCGGTATTGAATTATCCCATGCCGGTCGCATTCCGGAAGCCCAAGAAAAATTTATCAAGGTACTTAAGTTGGATCCGCATAATGCCGAAGCCAATGAATATTTAGCCAAGTTCACCGGAAAAGAGGGGAATGTTACAGTAAGCAAAGACGAGATTAAAAAGCTGTACTATAAAGGAGTTTCGTTCTACTTGGACGCGCAAAATCGACGTGCCATTGAGGTGTGGAAGAAAATCTTGGTATTGGATCCTAATCACCAGGAAGCAAAAAGTTCCATCACCAAGGCGGAAATGGAATTAAAAGCAATGGAAAAACTTGGTATTAAATCACACTAAGTTTTTCCATTTCCCGAGGAAGGTTTAGGCATGACAGCTAAAAATACGCCGCCAATAACGACTGGCATCAAATCCAAACGAGGCTTGCGCTATAAATTTGGGGTGTCCATTACGCTTCTGATAACTACTACTATCATTTTTATTAGCTTTTTCGCCCTAAAAGGTGAAGAACAAGCCCTGCGCGCGGAAATAGAACAGCGCGGTATTACCATTTCTAAAAATATGGCAGTCAATGCCGTCAAACCATTATTGCGTGGTGAAATTCTGCCTTTGGCCTCTTTGGTTAAGGATGCCATGGGGAATAAAGGTGTTATGTACGCCTTACTGGTGGACGAGAATGGCATGATTGTGGCACACAACAATATTGCTGAATCCGGTAAATTCTACGAACGGCCGGTCTGTGTTCTGCCCCTGGAACATCAAACCATCGCGATTTCCAGAGTCTTCCAGTTTGAAAAAGTCAAAACTGTGGATATTGCCATTCCGATTCTGCTGCAGAATCAAGCCAAATTGGGGGAAGCCCATATTGGTCTGTCACAATCCATTATTGAAGAAGTCATACAGGAAGCTGTAATGCAGATTGTGTTCATTGCCTTGGGTTTTATTATTACAGGTATTATTGTGACCTTGATTTTGGTAAGTATTATTGTGCAACCTATTCGTGCTTTGGAAGCCGGCGCGCATATTATTGGTCAAGGTAACTTGGATTACACTATTAAAGTGAAAAGCCGGGATGAAATCGGTAATTTGGCCCGAACCTTTAATAAGATGACCGGTGACTTGAAAACCGCTCAAAAGCACCTGATTGAAAAAGAGAAGTTGGAACAAGAATTGGAAACTGCGCGTAAAATTCAAACTGTGCTTCTGCCCAAAGAAGATCCTGAAATTGAAGGATATCAAATAGTTTCTTTTTATAAGTCCGCCAAGGAAGTGGGTGGAGATTATTATGATTTTCATCAAGTGAAAGACAATTTGCTGGGACTGACGGTAGCGGATGTTTCCGGGAAAGGAATTCCCGGCTGTTTGGGAATGGTGATGACCCGTAGTATTTTGCGTTCCCAAATTTATTTGGCAGATGCCTATACTGTAATCTCAAAGACCAATTCCTTGCTTTATAAAGATATCAAACGGGGTATGTTTGTAACCATGTTTTTTGCGTTGCTGGACATCAATAAAAAAACGTTGAATGTCGCCAATGCCGGGCATAATCCGCTTATTGTTGGGCATAGGGATGGTAAAGTGGAAATGTTTAATCCACCGGGCATTGCCTTGGGGTTGGACAAAGGAATCCGTTTTGACAATAAAACCAAAGCAGTGGACATTCAATTGAATTCAGGAGACGTGTTTGTTATGTACACTGATGGTGTGACTGAAGCGATGAATCCACAGGCAAAAGAGTTTACGGAAGAGCGTTTGGCTGAAGTTGTTGGGAAAAACGTGCAGCTAAATGCGCAGGAGATAAATGATATAATTATTAATGAATTGATGGATTTTACGGCCGGGGCACCCCAACATGATGACATTACGCTGTTAACTGTAAAAATCAATTAATCTATAAAAAAATACTTTCGTTGTAAGGGTTTTTATGATAAGCTGGCTGCCAAATGTAAGTAGGTGGAGGTGTGTGAATGAAGAAGATTAGTGTTAACGCGCAAAACTCAGCGGTGAATGCTGAATGTACTCTTATCGATGTGGAAGGCTTCCTGGATGCCTATACGGTGGCTGAGCTGGAGGAGACTTTCAATCGTCTTATTAAAGAGAAAAAATTCAAACTCATCGTAAATCTGGCAAAATTGGACTACATTAGTAGCGCTGGTTTGGGGATATTTATGGGAGTCATCGATGAGATAAGGGATAATGACGGTGATATCATATTGATCAATCTTTCACCAAAAATATACAAAGTATTTGATCTTTTGGGCTTTTCTGAATTGTTCGAGATCATGGACAACGAAGCTGCTGCGGTTGCGAAATTTATGGAAGTTCAGTAATTTGTTGGGGCATTGTTCTCCCTCCTGGATAAAAAATCTCCTTACCGCAGGTACGAATGAGACGGACTTCAATCATATGGTGCGTAAAAAACGGTATACGATAGGGGATAAATACGAGTAGGAATAGAACTATGGATGTTCATCATTTTGCAGTTAAAATTAATACGGCGGAAGTGTTGTCCGGAGAACCGTTTGCCATGGTTATTGAGGCGCAGGACGCCGGCAATAATCCGGTTCAGGACTACAGCGGTTATTCACACTTAATCGTTGACAAAGGTATGATTTCGCCGGTTTTGGCTCAGAATTTTGAAAAGGGTATTTGGAAAGACAAGGTCATTGTTACCGGACTTGGGAAGATCAAGATTCGTGTTTGGGATGAGCAATGCACCGGTGAAGTCGGCCTGAAGGTTATTGAAAAGGGAGAATTAGTCAATTTTCCCATCGAAATTAAGTGTCCCGGTTGCTGTGAGACCAATATTGCCGGAAAAATCGAGGTTTTTCGTTGTATCCATTGTAACGAAATATATTATGTTGATAAATTCGGGCATGTTATTTCTTTGAAACACGGTAAGCACAGCGACATTGGATATGTCAAGCATTTGGAGTTTAAAATGCCGAGCGATGTGAATTATCTCAATCATGTCCGCAATTTTATTGTTGGAATATCCTGCGAAGAAAATATTGAACAAGAAAAAATTGCTCAAATAGAGATGTCCCTGGATGAAGCTTTAGCAAACGTGGTGGAGCACGCGTATTCCTTTGATCCGTATCAGGAAATACAAGTGGAAGCTTGGTTGTATGCTGATAAACTCGAAATTGTAATACGGGATCATGGCCGTTCCTTTGACAGTGAGAATACTCCCTTACCGGATTTAAAAAAGCATATCGAAGAACGCAGCGTGGGAGGGCTGGGCCGGTATTTGATCATGAAGTTTATGGATGATGTGAAATATTGCAGTACCGGACATACCAATGAATTGTGGATGGTAAAGCGGTTTTAAAAAAGAGGTGTTGTTCTCTTGTTTGATTTAAAAAATCCTTTCTTACAGCGGAGCAATTTTTTGCTTATTTTGTATGGCAGCCTGATCCTGATTATCGGATTGTTGTTTATGACTTTTTTGGGTCTGCGCATGCTGGATACTCAGATAGGCATTTTGTTTTCCGCGGTCGGTATTGCCTTGATTTTGCTTACTGCTTTTATCAACTACCTGATGTTTTCGCAATTGTTCAAACCGATACAAGTCCTGATTCGTGAAACTGAAGAAACCCTGCAAGGGATGCGCAAGGGCGGTATCTCGTTGGTGCGGGACGATGAAATCGGTTTGTTGGCTAATAATTTCAATCAAATCGTGCTGGACGCGCAAATGAAGCGAATGGAATTGGAAACCTCAAACCGTGAATTGGCAAAACATGCTGAGATTATCGAAAAAACATATCGAGAGTTGGATAAAAAGGTCTACGATTTATTTACCCTGTTTAATATTGGCAAAGAGTTAAATTCCACGCTCTCGGTGGAATCAATTTTGAAGATTAGCTGTTTTACCTCTATGGGTCAATTGGGAATTACCGCTATGACGATTGTTTTCTTGGAAGATGAAGAAGATGAATGTGTCATGAATAAAGTTTATATGAAGGGTCTGCGCAAAGATACGGAACGGCCGAATACCTTGAAAACCAGTGGAGATTTTTTGGATTTCTTGCGCTTGAACGAGCAGTCCGTGTTGTTTGCGATTTTGGAAGAAAAACCGGAATTCAAGCATGAAATTGATTTCTTCAACGCGTATAAAGCCCATCTGATTGCACCCTTGCTGGCCCAGGATCAAATTATCGGTGTGATGATTTTGGGAAAAAAAATGTCCGGGGAAGAGTTTGTCCAAGGAGAAAAGGATTTTATCAACACCCTGGCATCGATGTCCGCTCTGGCGCTGCGCAATGCCAGACATTATGAACAGGCCATTACGGATGCGATGACTAAATTGTTCTTGAAACGGTATTTTCAATTACGTCTGGGCGATGAAATCAAGCGGGCGGATAGATATCACAACAAAATGACGCTCATGATGGCGGATATTGATTATTTTAAGAGGGTTAACGATACGTATGGGCATACCAAAGGAGACGAGGTTTTGATTGCCGTGGCGAAGGTCATTAAAGAAAATTTTCGTGATGTGGATATTACGGCCCGTTACGGTGGTGAAGAATTTACCTGCATTATGCCGGAAGTGTCCAAAGAAGAGGCCTTGATACCTGCCGAACGTTTGCGCAAAGCTGTGGAAGCGATTCCTTTTTTATTGAATGGTGTGAATGTCACAGTGACCATATCCATTGGCCTGGCAGAATATTCTGGTGATGCTCAAACTCCATTGTTGTTGATTGAGGCAGCGGATGCGGCTTTGTATCGCTCGAAGGAGAATGGGCGTAACCAAATCACTCTGGCCTAAGCAATGATGACCCGCCGTCGAACCCCCAAGAAAAAACCAAAAAGCAAACCCAGCGCACCGCGTCCCTGGGGAAAATGGATCGTTGGCGGATTGTTGTTGATCCCGAACATCGTGGCAACCCTGGTGTTTGTCAACCACCTGTCCCGTTTTACCTTCAGCACACCGATCCAGTTGGCAATAGTGACCGGAGCCGGTGTTTATTTTGTTATGCATTTACTTTTGTGGAAACCTATTTTTATGCATGTGATGGGACATGAGTTGACGCATGCTTTTTGGGCGGTTATTTTGGGGGGGAGAATAAAATCATTGCTGGTTTCCCGCGAGGGTGGTCAAGTCACGCTTTCCAAGACCAATTTTTTTATTGCTTTAGCTCCGTATTTTTTTCCGTTGTATACTTTTTTATTGCTGCCGATTTATTTTATCGCGGCCGCCAAGTTTTATCCGGTACTCTCCTTTTTTATCGGATTTACTCATGCCTTCCATTTCGCGCTGACCGTGCATTCGCTGAGAGATCAACAAAGTGACATTATCCAGGTGGGGGTGTTTTTCTCGCTCTCATTTGTGTATTTAATGAATATTTTAGTGTTGGTCATTGTCTTGGCGGTGGTTACGCCGGAAGTGATAGGGCTGGGTGAATTCTTTAGGGAAATGTGGGGATTATTTTTGAAATTTGTATTTTGGGTAACCGATCGGCTGGCACAGTAGGGGCACAGCCCCCGACCGGAGAGGAATATCGATATGGGATTCCCTTCGGTTATGCTGTGCCCCTACGTATAAATAAGGAGTAAATATGCTTTGGCGTAATTGTGTGCTGAGTATTGTCGGCGGTCTAATGGCTACCTTTGCTTTCCCAAATCCGCTCTGGATTGAGCTTTCCTGGCCAGGTGGTTTTTTTGCGTTTGTGTGTCTGGTGCCTTTGCTGGCTATTCGGGAACCGGGAAAAGGTTTCAAAACCTGGCGCTGGGGATTACTGTACGGTTTTGTGTATTTTGGCACATCCATTTTTTGGATGGCATCCATGAAGTCCATGTGGCCTTTGAGTCCTTTAGCCTGGTTTTTATTATCCCTCTATATGTCTTTTTACCCGGCGGTTTTTTTATGGGGATATCATCGATTATTACAGCGCGGTATTCCCGGATTTAGTTTGGTTATTGTGCTCTGGATGAGCTTGGAATTTTTGCGCAATTATGTCATTTCCGGCTTTCCCTGGGTAGTGCTGGGGTATGCGCATTATCATAACAGTCTGCTCATGGCATTTGCTCCGGTAGCAGGTGTGTGGGGACTTAGTTTCATTACGATTGGCATCAATACTCTGCTCTATTATCTGCTGGCACGATTTATTCCCAGCTGTCAGGGGCAAGAAATACTGATCTTGGTGACTCCCACTACAGGACAAATTAAAATCCGTTTGGGTGGCATATTTATTCTTCTGTTCATCTTGAGTGCCGGCGCGGTGTATGAAAAATGGCAGTTTGACCGGACACCGGGTTTGGAAGCTGTCAAGGTCGGAGTTGTACAAGGAAATATTGATCAAAATCAGGCCTGGGACCAGGAATACATAGAACAGACTTTGGCTACCTATTCCAGCTTGATTGAAACAGCAGTGCAGGAAAAAGCGCGACTGGTAGTCTGGCCGGAGACTGCCTTTCCGGGAATTTTTAACTATGATTATCATATTGTTGAAAAAGTCAGAAGCTTGTCCAGACGCTGGAATCTGACGCAGTTGGTCGGCGCGGATGAGGTGAAAACCTCGGAACAGGAAGGCTATGATTATTACAATTCGCTATTTTTGTTAAACCCAGCCGGAAAAATACAGGGAAAAGTGTCCAAAGTACATTTAGTGCCTTTTGGTGAATATATTCCTTACAAAGATTCTGTTTTTTTCTTTATTCATAAAGTTGTGCGACGGTATGGTGGCGCGGGTTTTACACCCGGAAAAAAACGGGCGGTATTACTCTGGCAAGAAAACAACCGCTCCATTCCCATCGGTGCTCTAATTTGTTTTGAAAGCCTTTTTCCCCGCTATGCCGCTCAATTGTGTCGGATGGGTGCTGAACTGTTGGTGGTCATTACCAATGATACCTGGTTCGGTAAGTCGGCAGCAGCTGCTCAACATGCCATTTTTTCGGCTTTACGGGCAGCAGAGACAGGACGCTACTTGCTACGGGCGGCTACCGGCGGGGTATCGGTAATATACGGTCCTCGTGGCCGTCTGCGCAAAAAAATCGATTTATATACGCTGGGACAGATCGTGGATGAAATTCAACCCTATCGCCGTTTGACGCTCTATTCGCGATTTGGTAATTGGATTTGCTGGATTTGTCTATTTGTGTTATTCTTGGATTTCTTACCTGTAATATGGGAAAGATTTCGTTATACTTGGGGTGAAAATATACGGGGTATGTTCAAAAAAAAACCTAGTTAAAGAGTAAGGGAGAACCATATGGATATTGTGATCGTGGGTTCAGTTGCGCTGGATGATGTGCGTACACCGGCCGGTGAAGTAAAAGACGCTTTGGGCGGATCGGCTGTGTATTCGTCGCTCTCGGCCGGCTATTATGCCAAACCGGGAATTGTTGGCGTGGTTGGTCAGGATTTTTCAGAGGAGTATTTAAAACTTTTAGCATCTCGTCAGGTGGCGTTGGATGGTTTGGAAAAGGCGGATGGCAAGACATTTCACTGGGCAGGATATTATGAGAAAGATATGGGAATCGCGTACACAGAAGATACGCATTTGAATGTATTTGCTTCTTTTGTGCCGAAAATACCTACCAATTTTCAAAAGGTACCATTTGTATTTTTGGCCAACATTGATCCGGTATTGCAGAGCCAGGTTCTGGATACTATGCAAAATTCCGAATTTGTTCTTTTAGATACCATGAATTTCTGGATCGAGACTAAGCGGGATGACCTGATGAAAGTAATTGCGCGCGTGCATATGGTGGTGGTAAATGATGCTGAAGCGCGTCAATTGTCCGGTGAGGATAATTTAATCCAAGCAGCCAAATGGATTCAATCCCAAGGGCCGCAGGGTGTTATTATTAAAAAAGGGGAACATGGCGCGGTTATCTTTTGGGAACAAGATATGGGAATTCTACCCGCCTTTCCTGTGCCGGTCGTAAAAGATCCGACCGGAGCAGGCGATACCTTTGCCGGAGGATTTATTGGCGCTTTGGCGCAACAAAAGAGCGTCAATATCACGACTTTGAAATCAGCAGCCGTGGCAGGTACGATTATGGCTTCTTTTACTGTGGAAGATTTTTCCGTGCAACGTTTGCTTGGTCTTGAGAAAAAACAGATTCTGACACGACATGAAAAAATTCAAGATTTAACGAATATTAGGCCGTTTGCCTTAGAGGTATATGAATAGGCGCTTACAAATGAAATTCTTTCAAAAATGGAAAGAAAATTAACCGCCGATGAACGCAAATAAACGCAGATATTTATAGCCTAATGGATAAAAAAGAT
>JAGLMY010000250.1 GCA_023139775.1 bacterium | reverse complement strand
CCCAGGTGAGCAATCCGCAAAAAATTAGGCTGAGATATAGCGTAATTGCCCGCATCAAAGGCCCAGGTCACGTAAGGCAGAATAAAACTTACTGCAATTAAAATAGTACATGCTTTTATCCAGGTACGAAACTTGGGATGATGAAAAGCGGACATTGAAGTCAGCTTGGACATTTTGATTTCCCTTTCATATACATTTAATTTAGTGATAGATATAAGTCTGTTGTTTTAAGTATATCACTAAAAATCAAAAAGGCAATAATCGCAAATGTTTTTAATTGTTTGCAGTTGGGTGTTTCAATTCAAAACGGGTTTTGAGGTTAAAAAAAGCATATTTTCGGGCGAATACAAGATTCGCCCCTACGGCATCCGGCGCATTGCCAAGCCAAGAGAGAGGACCGGCTTACGCTGCGTTGGCAAAACTAAACTGGAGCGTGCGTCTTTCATTTATCCTGGCAGCCAAATCCGGCTCCATTTCAAATGCTCCTTCTATTTTATAGCTATAAAGCAAGGCATTCTGCACTATGGCACCCATGCGCAGCGCCTTGGGAATATATATTTTATGCGGTCCATTAGCTGCGCTGGTATATGTTCCCAGTACGGCTGTTTCCCTGCCGAACATTTTCGAATTTTCAAAGTATTTACCCAGGCTCAATAAAGCTGCTTCATAATCTTTAGCAGTTGTCCCTGTTTGTCGGGCTTGGTATTTTAATATGCTCATAAGGGAACGCGCGAACTTTGCTTTCGCGGCTTTTTTCTTCCGGTCACTTTTCGCCAGGCAATAGGCATTATAATGCTGCAGCGGCGCTTCTATTTTACCAAACTGTTTTGTAAAAATAGCATGGCCGATAAGAGACTCCACTTCTTGGTCAAAACTTCTCTGAATAGCAGCAGTTATTGGTTTAATGTTCGGCAAAACTTCCTGACAGGGAACCACTGCAACCAGCGTAGCCGGGTCCAGCGCGTTGGCAGTAACATCAGCATCCGATTTTATGAAAACATGCGAAATAGCCGGTATGGCAACTCTAACTTTTTGGCCCGAGGGAGCTGTTACTGTCTTTTCCACTACTCTATCATTGTGCACCATGGCATTTACCTGATAGGGCAGTAACCCCCCGCCCAAATTGACAAAGACCGGCTGGTCAGGAGCAATCTGCGCTAAAATCTGCTTTAACTGCGCGCTCTCAACTGCTGTCAATATCCCATTTTCTCTGGTCAAAATACTCTGAATAAAGTTCAATACATCCTTTAGCTTTCGGTTTTCACCAACCTGATCCAAAAGTTTTGCCGCTATTTGTTGATAAATTCCAGGAACCTCTGACTTGTCAGCAAACAAAAGATGGGCCATATCATATTTTTTAGGCAGATCTTTTTCATTTATGTTCAGCAGTTCCAGCTTTAAAGCAGCGCTATTGACCCCGTACTTTAAACGCATAAGCTGTTCCTGAATGCTCCGCACCACGCCTTCCAGAAGCTCCGGCTGGTCTATTGTTTCTAAAATCATTTCTCGCATGCTTTGCAGTGAAAGACGAAGCGCAGGATTCTCAATTTTCGCGATTTGTTCCTGGCTCAAGTTTTGTATTATATATGCAGTCCATTTAATATTTTTATCCCAACCCTTGCCTAAGGTTATCTCCAGTTGTTTAGTCATTTCCACACTGTCCCACAAACTGCCGGCTTTTTTGTTAACCATTGACCCGATAATATTCAGGATTTCCAGAATCTGCGGGCCAGAAACGCCGATTTGTCTTTCTACATTCTGCTTACTATAAAAAGCAGCCACAGCAGATACTCCATGCTCTGCCGGCTTATTTAAGTCACCGGCTGTTCGCCAGGTAACGCCCGGACCATAAATTTTGCTGAGTTCATCCGCTGCTTCTGCTCCTGCCTGGATTGCCTTTATCGCATATTTGTCAAATTGCTGATCCAGCTTCCAGGCAATAAATCTCGAGATTGTCCGCCATATAATATTGTCCTTGCTTTTTTTCACTATATATCCTGCCCAGGCCGGCATGCTTATAATAGTTTCGAAATCTTCTTCTGTTAGTCTCGAAGTTAAACCCTTAGCAGCCTGCGGTTTAAGCTTACGTTCCACGTAAAATTCACCGCATTCCACGAAGAGGTTTTTTTCAATCTTTTCACCGAACATCGGCCCAAAAATAGCCTGCTTAAAATCATCTCTCTTTCCGTATATTTTCGCATAGATGATTTTACCAAAAGAAGTATCCTTTAGCGACGCATTGGATTTCGTTGCCCCTAAAAATTGCCTCATGGATTCACGGTCAAACGGCTCCATGGTGGTTAAAAAATTCACTAAATAGTGCGAGACTATCCAAAACGAGAAAAGTATGCCCAGGCTCAAGCCGGGTGACAAGAAAAGAAAATGCACGACTATCAGAACAAAACTATTGAGTATAGCCAACTTATTGGCTATTTCTTGTCTTTCTTGCAGCACAGACTCATTGATTCCACTTTTGCCGCTTTTATCATAATGAGCCCTGGTGAATACGCCCCCTTTAAATTCATCACCCACGCTGGGGAGTGTATAAAAGAAAAAGCTTGCTTCAATTACCTTAGTGGTTACAGCCCAATTTCCGGCCCACAGACTTGTAGCCATAAAAATAATCGCGAAAAACGGAATCCCCGGAATCACTAATTCCGCGGGGCTAGCGAATTTCCGGATATACGTACGGCTTGAAATGCCCAGCTTTTTTGCCCACGCTTCCAGCCGCCACATGGCGCCGCCGGTTGGTGCCGGCGGTTTCCGGCCACGCTTCATGTCTTCAGCATTATCCGGGACTATGTCCGCTGTGACAGCTGATACCGCGTACATACTGATTTCATCCAATTCTTTATCAAATTCCGGCCGTTTATCTTCGCTCACTTTTTCTAACAATATCTTTTCCACTATCTCAGGATGTTTTAGTAAATATTCCACTTCCAACCCGTGTAAAAAACCAGATACCGCGCTAACTTCCCGATCGCCCTTGACTATTTTAACCGCACTCAGACGTTGCAACAAAGCAGCCATGACCACAGAACGCATGCTGATTATGGAGTCATATTCCCCATGCAAATATTTGTATTGTTCCATGAACAAGGGCATAGGCAAAAAGAACCTGCGGTGGTTTTCAACATATTTTTCAAACTCCCCATCTTGCCGCACTTGCCCATCCGGCGCGCCTGCCAGACCGAGCCTCCCTTTGCACCAATGCCATAAGCGCTCGGACTGTGTAATAAAAGTATCATGAATTACATCACCCAAAGTAAATTTACCCTCTTGATAAAAAGAATAATAAAAAAACCTGACCAAGATAATGATGACAGGCAATCCGGAGAGCAATAAAACAATGGGCACCAAGATAACTATATTATTATCAAATTGCATTATAAAGGGTAAACCTTGATAGAACAGCAAGAATTCGTAAACCAGAAAAGCTATTGTTGGTATTGCGGCCATAAACAAGCTTAGGAGCTTGTCAGCTTTCCCTAAATTGCTTGTAAAATATTTTTTAACCAAGAAAATATCGCACGCGCTGCATGTGCCGGCATAGGATGGAAATCGTTCTTCCAATAAAATTGCCCTTTTTTTCACCTTATGGTTGGCTATTATTTCGGCTAAATTCCCGGCGTAAAAATACAGGTCATGATGGCCTACAGAGAGGTAGACTTTCTTGCCCTTTACGTCCACTTTTAAACTGCGGGTTTTTTCCTCTATTTGTTCAGTTTTCTGAGGATAATATTCAGGAAACACCTTGTCCCAAAGTTCGGAGATTTGGTCCACAAAGACCAACTTTTGTTCCGGGCTGTGGGGACGTCTTGTAATCAATCCTTTTTCCAAAAAAACATCAGCCAAACGGTCAAAATCATCCGCTTGCAGGATAAGTTCTGCCAGGTTCTGCATAGATACACCCATTTGCTCTGCTTTATTTAATATTATCTCAGCATCGTAGTTCCGGGTCGTCTCTTTGAACTCCAACCAGGCCGACAACCTGGTTAATCCTTGATTGATCAGAAAATTATTTACCCAGGTTACCGCAAACATATAAGGCATGGTTAAAGAGGTTATAACCACTGAATCATTTTTTCGCGCTCGGCTCGGCGTCCAGCCTAACCTCTTTGCCAGGGAGGCGCCGGGCGTGCGAGCAGGTTGTTTCTTGGTTTTTTTATCTTCCACGGTACCTCGCAAATCCAGTACATAAGAAGCAATTGCAGAATCAGTGTCCGGCGCCTGTTCCTTAATTCTCTTAATAAGTTCGCGTAATCGTCCTGCTAAACTACACTGGTGGAAATCATCACCTGTTTTAAATATAATTCCGGGAGAGACATCACCATATGCGTCTTTAAGGAAATTTGACTTTCGTTCAACCCCAGGCATAACTATATCCTGCTTCCCGCCTTTTCCCCACCGCACTAATGCCCAAAAAGCTTCCTGCGCTAAATTAATACGGCCATAAAGTATACCCGTATCATTATAAATATTTTCTTCCAGATAAATATTTTCCTCCAGCAATTGGATAATTAATTCCACAATATCACGGTCAATAAATTCGATATATTCCGGATTAGATAGTACCAATAACGCTTGCAGGCGTACGTAAGGATCAGCTGACTGCAATGCCCGTTTATAGATAGGTAGGCTTTTAGGTTTTTTGAAGCGGGCGGCAAGCAATACCAACCCCTGATCAAACTCCCGCGGGCTTTGCACAAGTTCTGTGACTATCTCCTCCTCCGCAACTCCCCAATTTCTCAGCAGTCCAATGATTAGGTCACGTGTTGGGGATGTTATTTCCCAAGTAGGTAAAAATTTAATAAAATCTGATTTTAAATCTTTCAGATCATGTTTTTTTGCGAAAGCGGCAATTTCCGATATATCCTCCGAAGAAAAAGACCTTTTCCCAAGCATCCGGCGCAGGCCCGGCCGCATTAGGGATGGATCAATTTTAGCGAAAACATTTAAAAGCGCCATTTGGAAGACAATATCTCCGCTGCCGGGTTCTGCGAGCTTCTCCACATAATATGTGAATAGTTTATATAATCTTCCATTAAGATTTTCAGATTGTTTAAGAACTGACTTTGAATAACCATTTAAGGCCTTGGCTGCTTCTCTTCTGTCCTTTGAAAAAGTTGGTCTTTTTATAATCCCTAAGAAAGAAAAAGTATCTTTCTCTATTACCCGCAAAAAGATTGTCAGGTTTTCTTGGGTATCCATACCTTTGACTGCCCGCGCTTTTTCGGCTGCTATTGACAGCAGGGGCAATGTTTTTGCGATTCTGGCTCTTAAGCCTTTCTCTTTTTTCCTCCACTCAAGAACTTTTTTGTTATACCAGGCATGGACCCAAATGTTTAATTGTCTCGCTTTATCATTATCCCTTATCAGCTTTCTGCCTATTTTCACTCCGTAATTCGCGCTAATAAAAATAAGTATTATTGGAATTACCCCTGTTACTTTTAATATTACTGTTAGTGCATAAATAGACAGAGGCAAAATCAACATCCACAAATACATTGTAGCTGCCAAAACAAAACCAGCCCACCATAGCCGCATTTCTTCTTCTCTCCCCTTATGCGCGGCTTGAAAAATGTCGGTTCGCTTCAGTGTATAAAACAATGCCGGCATTAATGCCGCTATAAGAGGCGCAGTCCCGGGATAATGAAAGACTAACAATAAAAACACTACTGCCGTAATCTCCTGAATTATCCTCCCGGGAAAAAGGAGAAGCAATTGTTCATCTACCCCTTTCCAGTTTAATACTATTTTTTTCAGCTCGTTTTTCTCAAGCAATTCATTTATTTCTGCTTGTAATTCCCAAAATGCCTCCTTCTCCCTGTCCGGGACAAATAGTAATGATTCGTGTTTAGGCACTATTTCTGTAGTGATTTCATAGTATAAGTCAAACTGATCTTCAGCAAACCCCGGATTAGCTTCCGCTAAAGCGCTATCTACTATGGATAGCAGCGTCTTTTTTTGTATTCGAGATTTTACTTCCGTAGGCAACACCTTTTTCGATTCACAATATCGATTAAATTTATAGTGCAAATACAGGAAGGCTGCAATACTGATCAGGAGATTTACGGAAGGAAAAACATAGGTGGGAATAGCCAGCCACAACAAACCTGTGATCAGCGATATGAAGGCGGCAATCACGGCATTTTTCAGAGGCGTTTTAGTTTTAGTGCGCAGAAATGGCAGTAGCTTGTCCAAATGGAACAACACCGGATAGAGAATCAGGGCCAATTTGAATGTGCTCTGTGAAATCGCCATTAAGCTGTCCGTGGGCAGCCATTGCGCCATGATAGGATGCGTTCCCCACAGGCTGCTTAAGCCCCAGAGCCCTATTCCGCCGGCTATCAGCACCCAGGCAATCTCAATAAAAACCAGATACTTGTCATATGTCTTTTCTGTCATCGGAAACCGCTTAAGCGTCCAGGTCTTTAACAGCGCGAATTTGCCGCCGAGCGATGCAGCAGTGCCGGATTTGATATCCTTATCAAAACCCGATAATTCCAGTTTCTCCAGCTCAATGGATCTTTGCAATTTTGACGTATCCACGCCTTTTGGCGCTTCAGCAAAGAAGTGGCCGAAAAACTGCCCGATTTTCGCATTCAAATATTTTAGCGGAGTATCTTTTAGGGTCTTGTTGGCATTATGCTTTTGCAATACTTCAATCACGGCTTGTTCTGCTGCCGGGGTAAATTTCCCCAGGTCTTTCACCCGCATCAATTCCATGTGCTTGAGTTCTTTGGCAACCCATCCGACAATATCGCCAATGGCTTCCTTTTCGTCTCCAGTAAATCCTTCTGCGAATTTATTGGCCCAGGCAATAAATTCCGGCGTTTCGATATCCCACATCACAGTACCTGAATTTGTAAGGGTCAAAGTCCCGTTTACTAATCCTTTCCAAACCGGTACTTTTCCTATTCTCTCTCTGACTTGTTCAAAAGCGCGCTCAACATCCTCTGGATTAACCACGTTACTCTGCGCGGCTTTATCTTCTGCGGACAATTGCTTCAACTTAGGATACAGAACCGTAGCATGAAATTGGCCGGGCCGGGTAAAGGCCGCTTTAAAGCCATATTCTTCGGCCACTTGCTCTAAGTCCTTTTCAACCTCTTTCATTTTATCTTCCAATTTCTTATTAGCGCTATCTTTTCCAACAACAATAGTTATAGGCGAATACTTTTTACCTGCAAAAACATTTTCAATATTTTTTCTTAAAACATCCGGATCAGTAATCAGATATTTAGGCTTAAAATCAGCTTTCCATAACCACACCGCGATTATTGCCAAAACAAATATGACTATCAGATTAAATATGGCTTCCGGAGTATATGGTAAAATAAATCCCAACCCTATTCCGCCCAAATACAACGCCCAAATCACCCCTGCTGCCTGCAGGATATATACGTAAGTCAAAGAGCCAATGCTGCCAAAAATGTTATGAGTAAACGTTTCAAAAATTCGAATTATTTTTGCACCCCATAATTTACCTCCCATAGCTGTCATCGCCGATTTAGGCAAAATTGTATTTTGGCCGCGCTGCCACCTTAATGCGCTCCCCAGTGATTTGATGAGCGCTTGTGGAACAGTTAATCCTTTTTCCCGGTTTAATTCAAAGCTTAAACGCTGAATAGTAATACCTAAAAACAGCACTCCTAACGCCAATCCTGCAAATAAAAACCATATCCCAGAGGCATAATAACCCAGCCCTGCGACTCCCAAGCTTGAGATATAAGCTCTCCAGGGAGTTAATTCTCTTACAAATATTTTCATATACCAATACGATGTCAAACCAAAAGCGATTACGCCCCACAAAGGCGCCAGCGCAAAAATAAAGCCGATGTTGGCTGCTGCCAGGATGTAGGTAAACAGCACTTTAATTTTTGCTTCAAGGGTTAGACCATCCCAGCGGTCTTGTTTTAATACACGCTTGTTAGGAAAAATTGCCCAACCCAGACAGATATCTATTAGCATTAATTTGGAAAATCCAATACTGGTATTAACAAAGCCTACATACAGAGCGGTCACTACAGCCACAAATCCAATGCTTCCCAATGACAACTCCTCTTTTGGTAATGGCCTTTTGTCTGATTCCGCACCTGTCACCGGATTCTCTTCATTTTCAAGTTCTTTGAAGCCATTCACCAATTCATGCAGAAAACTGCCGACTGGGACAGCTAACCTTGCGAGCATTACGTCTGCCAAAGGCAGCTGGCTTGGCATGCTAGCTAACATTGCCACCACTCCCAATAACAACAGCGAACTTACCGTGGCTGACATGGCGGCGTGGGCAGCCAGGTCGAATCTTTGATAAGGTGTTTGCTTTTCAGCTAATTTAAGGGAAGACACATACTTGCTTTTCCCGGAATCATACACAAGCACGCCCCAAACATAATGAGCAACTAAAAAGGCAACAAAAATTACGACTGCAGGCACTATGATAAGCCAGCCGAAATCAATGAGAGTATGCGTGTCCTTTAGAATAAAATGCAGCACCGGAAAAAAATAAATAAACGCGGCTGCCAAGCCTTCGTACCTTCCCGCCTGGCGCGGCGTCCAGCCGCGCTTCTCTGCCCAGGGCCCGCCGATAGCGCCGGGAGTGCGATCAGCTAAACTTAAATCAGCTGATTCATTTGTAGCATCAATAAATTGAAGTTGCCCATTAACAAAACTTGCATAACCTACACTATCGTGAGCAGCAAAAATTATGTAATGATTGGGAAATACTTCCCAACACCACTTACCATCCCTCTTCGGAGAATGTCCGACGACAAAAACCGCATTAGGTTGGCCTATATTTCCAAGAAAATTCTTCACATCTGGATAATTATAGTCCTCATGATACCTATTTCGTTCCAACTGATAAACAATAGGATTATCCTTAT
>JAGLMY010000025.1 GCA_023139775.1 bacterium | reverse complement strand
CATTCGGGGATGACAGAGTGGGGGCTGCCTTCACGGATGACAAACAAAAAAGGCATGACTGACCTGTTACTTTTATGCCTTCTCTTTTCTTTTCGTCGGCGCGAAAAAATGGTAAAATGTTGCGCTGTGAAGAATGCCGGGAAAGCGATAATTTATGAATCAAAAAAGTATTAAAGCGCTCTTAGGAATGAAAGCAGATCAGCAAGACATTGTAGTTAAGGGTTGGGTGCGAACCAAACGCGAAAGTAAGACTTTTTCCTTTTTAGAAATCAACGATGGCTCCTGTCTAAGTAATTTGCAGGTCATCTTTGACCAAAATATTCCGGAATACGCCAATCTCACCGTCAAACTAACTACCGGGACCAGTGTAAAAGTGGAAGGGCGTTTGGTGTCTTCGCAAGGCGGCGGTCAGTCGGTAGAGCTTCAAGCGACACTAATTGCCATTTATGGCTTGGCAGATCCTGAGACCTATCCGTTACAGAAAAAAAGACATTCCTTCGAGTTTTTGCGCGACATAGCGCATCTGCGTCCGCGGACGAATACCATCAGCGCGGTTTTACGCGTGCGCAATGCTTTGAGCATGGCTATCCATCATTTTTTTCAGGAACGTGGATTTGTATACATCCACACTCCAATTATAACCAGTAGTGATTGCGAGGGCTCAGGGGAGATGTTTCAGGTCACGACCTTGCCCATGGATAAAGTGCCTCTTAATGCGGGCAAGGTGGATTATACCCGGGACTTTTTCGGAAAAAGAACCGGATTGACAGTGAGCGGCCAATTGGAGGGAGAAATCTGTGCCTTGGCCCTGGGAGATATTTATACCTTTGGGCCGACCTTCCGGGCAGAGCATTCCAATACAGCCCGTCATTTAGCGGAATTCTGGATGGTGGAACCGGAAATGGCCTTCTGCGATATTGCGCAGAATATGGATGTGGCAGAAGCATTTTTGAAGTATATTTTCGCCTATGTGTTGGAACACTGTCAGGAAGATATGGCATTTTTCAACCATTGGGTGGATAAAACAGTTATCCGGACGCTGGAGCATATTAGCCAAGAAAAATTTGAGCGCATCACCTATACCGAGGCCGTTAAAAAATTAGCAGCAGCGAAAATAGAATTTGAATTCCCAGTTGCTTGGGGAAAAGACTTGCAGTCTGAACATGAGAAGTATTTGACTGAGCAGGTGTATAAAAAACCGGTGATGATTACAGATTATCCCAAGACCAGCAAGGCCTTTTATATGAAAATGAATGCGGATGATAAAACTGTGCGTGCTTTGGATGTGCTGGTACCGCGTTTGGGTGAGATTATTGGCGGTAGTGAGCGCGAAAATGATTATGAGCAATTGTTGAACAGGATAAAAAGCTTGAATTTGAATCCGGCAGACTACCATTGGTACCTGGATTTGCGCCGCTATGGTTCAGTTCCGCATGCCGGGTTTGGTCTGGGATTTGAGCGGCTGGTGCAATTTGTTACTGGGATGCAAAATATTCGGGATGTGATACCATTTCCCAGAACGCACGGAAGCGCTGCATTTTAATATTTTTATTATTCGGACGCTGTAATTGAAGGGGGTTTAGCAATGAGTAGTACGATGATTCCAAGTGTGAGTTCAACAGAATGGTTGGTGGAGGAAAAAGGCTGGAATCCTGCCAAGCAAACCTTGAATGAATCCGTATTTACCTTGGGTAATGGATATTTAGGGAGCCGGGGGATATTGGAGGAAGTGCCAAAGGGTTGCGCGCCCGGCACCTATTTTGCCGGACTCTACGATGGTAAAAACACCCAGGTGACCGAACTGGTTAATGCTCCCAATCCGATTGTATTTCAGGTAAAGATAAATCAGGAGGAGTTGAGTGTTGCTTCCATGCAAGTGCTCTCCCATTATCGTGCCTTGGACCTGCGACAAGGCCTGCTGGTCAGAAAGACAGTATACCAAGCCAAAGATAAAAAGCGTTATTGCCTGGAGTCGGTTCGTTTTTTTAATATTGCCGAAAAACATTTGGCCGCCCTGCGGGTTTGTTTAACGCCCTTGGACGGGCCGGCCAATTTCGAGATCGAGACCTTGGTGGATGATCAGGTCACCAACAAGGGTATTATGACTGAAGGGAATAAAATGCATTATGTGACCAAAGAAAAGAGCAGTAGTGGTCAGTGCAATTATCTCTCGGATATGACCTTTGAGCATAAGTATCTGCTGGCGTTTGCCACCAATTTAAAAATCAAGCTCGGAAAACGCGAGAGAATAGAGACCAAAGAAAAGTTTGCGATTAAGGCGAACAAAAAGCAGACACTTTGCTTTACCAAATTAATTGCCATCAACTCAACCCGGGATACAGGGATAACCGAACGTAATATTAAAAATGCAACCCTGACATTATTAAAACAAGCAGTGCGTAAAGGGTTTCGTGAAAATTTTGAAATGCATCGCAATGCCTGGCTTTCCACCTGGGAAAAATCGGATGTGCTGCTCGGGTGCGGCGGTGAAGTGCAGCGTGCTTTGCGTTTTAATATTTATCATTTGGCAATTCTTTCCAATCCGGCTGACGGACAAGCCAGCATTGGCGCTCGCGCTTTAAGCGCGGAAGATTACAAGGGACATATTTTTTGGGATACGGAATTATTTATGCTGCCGTTTTATATCTATACGGATCCGGCAGCAGCCAGAGCCTTGCTCAGATACCGCTACCATCGCTTGGATCCGGCACGCAAGATTGCTGCCGGCCGGGGATATGCCGGCGCTCAGTTTCCCTGGGAATCAGCAGACCTTGGTGTGGAAGTGACTCCGCGTTTTACCGTGGATTTAAACGGTAGGATCGTAAAGACCATTATTGGTGAAGAAGAACACATTATTGCGGATATCGGCTATGCTACTTGGCACTATTATCATGTTACCGGCGATAAGGCGTTTATGCTCAACTATGGTCTGGAATTGTTGCTGGAAACAGCACACTATTGGGTAAGCCGCGTCTCCTGGAACAAACAAAAAAAGCATTATGAGATTAAAGGTGTCATGGGATGTGACGAATTTCATGCCAATACCAACAACAATGCTTTTACCAATGGTATGGCCCGCTACAACATACAGGCAGCTTTGAAATGTCTGCATGATTTAGAAAAAAAGAATGCCAAAGGTGTCCGTCAGGTTATGAAAAAGATCAGCCTGGATAAAAAAAGTTTGCGTCAATGGGAGCGGGTGGCCAAATTTATCAAATATCCGCCCCAACGGATTGATGGTGTGATTGAAGAGTTTGACGGATTTTTTAAAATGAAATATGTCAAACTGCCGCAGCGAAAAAAATATTATTTGCCCGGTGTGCCGGAAAAGTATGATTCTGTGACTACCCTGTGCAACACGCAATTTGTGAAACAAGGGGATACCTTGATTCTGTTGTACCTGCTCTCTGATGAATTTGATGCCAAGACCAAGAAAGCAAATTACGAATATTATGATGCCCGGACCCTGCATAAATCCTCGCTGAGTCCTTCCACTTACGCTATTATAGGAGCGGAAGTTGGTGATTCTAAGAAGGCTTATAATTATTTTTTAGCGTGCTTGTTTACGGATATTCATAATTTGTATAACAATACGGCACGCGGGATTCACGGAGCTTCTTTAGGCGCTACCTGGCAGGTGGCTGTGAATGGATTTGCCGGTATGCGGGTCTATTTTGACAAACTTTCATTTAATCCCCAGGTACCCGGGGCGATTAAAGATATTTGTTTTACCATTCAATGGCAAGGAAAACCCCTGAGTGTCAGTGCCGGCCAAAAGCGGATGTCGCTCTTGTATGACGCGCCGGCCAGCCACACCCTTCGGGTTTATGTAGGAGGAAAACCGGTCTTGTTAAAAGGCCGGGAACAGATCGTATTTATAAAATCAAGGAGGAATCTATGGGAAGTCGGTCAATGACAATAGCACAATTACACTGGGGTTTTCCGCCGACCATAGGTGGTGTAGAGACTCACATGTCCATTTTATTGCCGGAATTGGTCGCGCGCGGTCACCGGCAATGGGTATTTACTTCTACAGTAGAAGGCGTTGACAAACGTATGAATTTTCATGGTGTGGAAGTCATTCATTCCTCGGTCATGGATTTGAGCCGAGTCGCAAGAACGGATTCCGGGATTACGGAAGAACAGGTTGCCAAAGAGTTGAAAGCGTTTTTAAATTTGGCTAAACCGGATATTATTCATGCCCATAATATGCATTATTTTACCCGGACCCATGCCACAGTGCTGGCTGAAGTTGCCAAGGAAAAAGGCATTCCTATAATATTAACCGCCCACAATGTCTGGAATGAAAATATTTTTCTGGAATTGACTGCCAAGTTTCCCTGGGATCATATCATTGCGGTAAGTCATTTTATTAAGAAGGAAATAACCGGTATTGGTTTTCCCAATGAGCGTGTCACAGTAGTACATCATGGGATTGATACGGATAAGTTTCAACCATTGACTGAGGTGGAGCATCTGTATGACAAATATCCGCGTTTGAAAGGCAAACGGGTAATCTTCCATCCGGCCCGGATATCCCTGGGTAAAGGCGGGGATATTAGTATTAAAGCGGCCAATATTGTCCGGAAGTACATTGATAATACCATTTTAGTATTGGCAGGTTCCGGGAATATCATTGATTGGGATCAGCATATGGACGGGGACATGGAATTCATGTCCGAATTGATTCGTATCTTGGATATGCAGGACCATATGTATATTGATTCTTTTAGTATTGATCAAATGGCAGAGCTGTATAATTTGGCTGAAGTTTGCATTTATCCTTCCACTGCCTTGGAACCCTTTGGTCTAACCATGCTGGAAGCGCAAGCCACGGAAAAACCCATGGTTGTATCCCGGGCCGGCGGTATGCCGGAGATCATTCTGGATGATATAAATGGTTATGTGGTGCCAATCCGTGATTATGAGACCCTGGCGCATCGGACCATTATGCTTATGCAAGATAAGGTTTTAAGCCGGCGGTTGGGTAAAACCGGACGGCATAATGTATGTATGCATTTCAATAAAGAAATGATGACAGCAGCTACAATTGAAGTATACCAGGAGACCTTGGCGAATTATAAAAAGTGATCAACGGTGTCTGGCTTTGGAATGAATGTGTAGAGGGACGCTACGCAGTCCTGGCCTGAGTAATTATTGAAAAGTTGGTACGCTATGCAGCCCCGATCGGAAAAACATCGAAGAGGGACGCTTCGCAGCCCCGATATTGACGTTAAAATAATGGTAATTTTTGCCTCTTTTAGCGCTTCGAAATGAAACACACCTCTTAAAACAATTAAATTTCTTTTTTATTTACTACGTTTGCTTTCTTCAATTTCTGTGATATATTTAAAATAAATTGATATTAAGGAGTAAAATCCTAATGAATAAAATCCCATCTATCGCTGCTTTTCGCCATCCCCGGCTCAGCGTATGGCTGAAAGCCTGCGCCATTATGATGACCGTGAGTTTTGTGCTGCCCTATGTGACCTGGGCCTTTGATGCCGGTAATTATGCTATATGCCAGCCTAATTTTATGCGGATTGCTCACCTGGGAAAAGCGCTGACCATCCCGGAGAAAATAGGCGCCATCAGCCGGGGATTTCAGGGCAATGGGAAAACCATAGTCTGCATCCAGGATCTGCATTGCAATTATGAGGTACAGAAAAACATTGCCAACATCATTCAACACCTGGTCAAAAAAAACGGTTTGAAACTGATAGGTGAGGAAGGAGCATTTGATACGGTTAATACGGATAAGATCAGCACCTTTCCAATTAAAAAAATCCGGGAACAAGTGAGTGATTATTTTGTCAAACAGGGCAAGATCACAGGCGCGGAATATTACGTGTGCACGAGTGGGCAGGATATACGGCTGGTGGGCATTGAAACTCCGGAATTGTATAAGGCCGGCCAACAGGCAGTGCGTGCTTTTTTGAATGCCGAGAGCCAGGGCTATTGCTATGATCTGCGCGATATGCTGGAAGAATTGAAAGCTGATATTTATAATTCCCGGCTCTTGAAATTCGATGGCAAGCGCGTGGCATATCGTGAAGGCAATATAGACATTCTTAAATACAGCGCATATCTGCACCACACAGCCCGTAAGCTGCAAGTGGATTTGAGCGTGTATCCCAATTTGGCCCGCTTTCTCAGTCTGAAACAAAATGTCTTCTTGCCGGAAGTTGACCCGGACCAGCTTTTCCAGGAACTGGACAAACTGGACGCTAATATCCGCGGGTATCTCTATTCAAATAACACGCAGCAGGAACTGGATGAGCTATACACCCGCCTGGATATCATAGAAAGACTTCTCAACATCTCGGTTTCACCCGAAGAGCTGGACAAATTCCGCACAGAGCGGGAAAAATATACAATCCAGGCATTTATAAATTTCGTAGGGGCGATTCGTGAATCGCCCACCAATGAAGTGGATTATATTGAAAGTGATATGTATGCCCTGGATGAATATCTAAATAAAGTCGAGGAGTTTTACCGCCTGGCCGATGAGCGGAGCATTCACTTTGTGGATAACCTGGTCCGGAAAATGGATTGCCTGGACGAGAACCTGGCAGTCATGATCAACGGCGGCTTTCACACAGATAAGGTTCTAGCTGAACTCAAACGCCGGGATATAACCCATGTCTCCATAAAGCCGCGCGTAACCCGGCATGATGTAGTGAACCCCTATTTTTTCCTGCTTCAGGACAGAAAAACCCCGCTGGAAAAACTGCTGGCCAAAAACCAGACGATTATGAGTTTGCCTACATCATGGGGCATCAAAGCATTTCTTTTGCGCACGGAATTTACACTGAAGTGCTTATTAACATTAGCGCCTGAATCATTACAAAAAAAAGCTCTCACGTATCTGGATGAAAATAACCTGGTGAAAGTTATCAGCCTTAGCCCGCTTGAACTTGCCAAGTTGCGGGTGGAAATACCAAAAGGCGTTGAGCTTTTAGCAACCTCCTTAAAATCAAAGAACAAACCTGTTTATGTGCTGCTTGCTCGTGAAGGCATGATTAAGGAAAGCTTTTTAAGAAAAATCACGCTACTGCCTACAGTGGTCATTGCAGGAACTAGGCTGTCAGTACTCGAACCGGACCAGGCTGTCAAAGCTATGCAAAATATATCCCGTGGCCGACCGGTTGAGTTTGTCACAAAAATATTTTATTTGCCGGGTCAGGCGTGGGATCGGGCAAATATTCGGATCATTGCAGCCATACCTGTCATGCGCGCAGTTGGCGGAAAAATTAAGGACGAGTTTAGCCGCGTATTCAGCAACCAGAGAATAAGAAACCGCCTGGTGTTTGATCCTATTACAGAAAAAATATTATTTTCTTTGCCCGGCGGACAGATGATGGCATATGGATTTACCACCGGCCATTTCAACACCATGATCGCCGGTATGCTGTGGGTGAGCGTTGCCTTTATGGTTTTGCATTTAATGGCAAAATGGTACGGCAAAAGCAAGATACTCGGGTTTAAAAGGGCATTTAGTCTTAAAGAAATGCGTAAAGATTTAAATGAGTATAGCGAACTGCTCGTATGGGGAATGATTTTCGCGGTTCCTTTCGCCTTATTGCCGTTTTGCCAGGCATTGCCTCTTTCTTTGGTTTTACATGCACTTATTAAAAATTATACCATAGAGATGGGTTGGCAAAGAGAACGAGTGTATGCCTCACTACATGAAGCGCGGGAAAAAGGGAGCAAAGAAGGGGTTAACACAATCCTTGATGAAATTCTCGCTCTAATGAAAAATCCGTATGCCTTTGAGTTTGTGGAAAAGCACACTAAAATAAGTAATGAATTGAATAAAACAAATGGGAAAAACATTTCAGAAAAAGCAAAGTTAGGGAAGCACGCGCTTGATCTAATGTTCTTGATTTTTATAAACACTAGACTTAATACTGTTGATGAAGCTTATGAGCAATTTTTATTACGTTGCCAGGGATTAAATATTTTAGATAAAGCTCCAGATAAAAAACGTTTCATAGAAGCGGCGCAAAAGCTGGTAGAAAAGCGCAGGCAGGTAATAGCCGAATGGAGAGAAGAATTCGAAGAAAGCAGACCGCCATTCAGGAAAAAATTCTCTCAGTTGGAATTGATAGTAGAGTTGGGCGATAAATGGAAAAAAATTATTTTATCAGTTTTAGCGCCTGAAGATGATAATAGACGAAAAAAATTAGCAGAGAAACTGGAGAATGAATTAGAGTATGCAAAAAAAGAAATGAATGCGATTGAACGCCTTCTTCAAACAATGCAAGGTAATTTAGTTGAAGGAAAATTAAATGAGGTATTTTATAGCATTAGACAATATGAAGACCTTGTGGAAATTGTGATGGAGTCTAAAACATCCCTTGAGGTGTTGGGAGTAAATCCGGAAGTTTCTTATGAGAAAGTCAAACCTGATAAAAGCAAAGATCTTGCTATTAAAGAAATGATGTTTAAAGTAGTTCAGGAGGCATACAAGGACAATAAGAAGGGATCCGTGAAGGAGTCAGGTGGGGAAGCGAAATTCAGCGAATCTCTGTTTACTACATTCGAACAATGGCACAAAAGAATGACAGAAAATGCAGAAAAGGAGCAAGTCTTTTCTAATAAAGAAAAATTTGAAGGAATAATTATTGTAAGTTGGGCTAACGAAATTATAAGAATTTTTAAAGAGAATGGCGGAGAGCTTAAACCAAAAACTGAGAAATGTACTATTGAAAATTTAATGAGCACCTCGACCAGGGAGGAAACAATTGATTGGCTGGTCAATGAATTAAATAAAATAAAATCAAAAGAATTTTCCTCAGGCGGGAAATCCAAACAGTTCATCCACAAACGCGACCTTGAAGATGTGGCAATACTGGCCCTCGCCGGTCTCGCTGTTGGCATTTGGCAGACAGCATCTTCCGGATTCGGCTTGCTGCCAATCTTTCTAATCGGCTTTTCTTCTTTTAATTTATTTACAGTTATTGCCAAATGGCGGGGATTACCCCAGGGGCAAGAATCTACTACAGTTGCTGAAGAATTGGAATCCCAGGTACTCAGCCTTCGCGCCCATGGCTTGGCACATGAATCTATTGATAAGCTGGGAGCGGTATTCGGAATACAAAACCTGGGTGATTATGAATGGCCCGTGCACCTGCTGGATTTTCTTTTTTATTGGAAAGCATATTGGCAGATAAAGCGGGATTACAAAACTGTGCACCTGACAGCGACAGGCATTGAATTCGGACAGGTATTGACTTGGATTTTGAATATCCCGGCTGGAGTAGATATCAAAAGTCCGCAAGCCTGGGCCGACGCGGCAATTGGAATCGCGCTGGCAATATTTATAGTCAGCGTCAATTTACAGGGTATCTTAATAACAGTACTATTGATATTAACTCGAATGAGAATGGATTTAAGGCATATGCAATTAGCCGGAGTGCCGCGAGTGGCAAGACAATGGATATTGGAGATTGGAAAGAAAACCAAACTTGCTTTATTGAACGAAGGGCAGCCGGGGACCGAGGATCCGGCAAAGGAAACAGTTGCAGATGAAAAGAATGCGGGTCAAATTCTTACTGATATTTATAATCTGCTAATTAACCCGGAAATTGATAAGCGTGCAGAGAAATGTGAAGAACTAAATGGAAAGTTGAATAAAATACAGAAACATGACGATTTAGTAAAAGCTGAATTTGGAATAGCCGTACTTGAACTTATAACCAATCTTTACAAAGAGCCCAAAGAAAAAACCGTTGTTGAAGTTTATGAAAAATATTTATCAAGGTGTAGGGAATTAGATGTTATTAATAAATATAACGATGCAGCAATTTTTAATGATGAAGTGAAAAACCTTGTCAAGCACACGCAAAAAATAGCCGCCTGGAGAGCAGAATTCCACAACGAAAATCCAAATTTTGAAGCTGAATTCTCTCGCTTGAAAGAGTTGATACCCATGGCAAAGGGTACTATCCTTGTTATTGACTATTTATCTCGCGCGCCGGATGAAAAATACAATAATTTAATTCATGATGTGTCAGTGAAAAAAATGAAGGAACAAGCAGAAAAAGTTATAGCTGAAATCAAAGAAATTGAGCGTTTACTTCAAACAATGCAAGGTGATTCAGCTGTAGAAAATTTAGAAACGGCATTTGATTTAGCTGAATTATATAAGAAGAAAGCAAAGGAAGTAGGTTCGAAGATACGTGAAGCCGATGAAAAACAAGCAGAAAAAATAAGGAAACTGAAAACGAACATGGCAGCGGCGCTAGTTGTGATGGTAAAAGAGTACAATAAATCATTAACAAAATTTATCCCTGATTTAGATGAGGTTCTGGGCGATGCTATTTACGGTTTTAAGGACAAGGAGATTCTTCAATGCTTTGATTCAATTGAATCCGGAGTCGTGACAATAAACTTACCTGAAGAGAAATATATTAAATTCAAACTCTCTGAAAACGAAGCTGGAGAAGAAATAGCTACTATTGTTTCAATGTATGATGGTAAGAGGCGAGAAGCAGTTTTGCAGAAAGATAGTTATGAAATCTATCCAGCAATTGCCAGGGTAGCAAAAATAATTGAAGAAGCAGGAAAGGAATCAACTGAGACAAGGGAAAAAGCGCCGAAAACGTTTCCTGCCGGAAAATCCGGGGCCATAAAATCTTTAACACTCCGGCTGTTTGGGGGATTTGGCTTGGACTCTCAAACATACGATAAATTCCGTCCGGAAATCGAGACGGCTTGGGCGGTGGCGCTGGGAATAGGTACCATATGGCTGCTCACTTTTGTAATCCATTCAACGCCGCTGATTCAATATCTGGCTGGAAATAATCTTATAGACAATGTATTTACGCACAGATTTTATAATTGGTTTCTTCTCAATACTCCTGAGAGCACTATGGCGGCGATTTTGATTTGGTTTCCTGTTTTCCACATAGGGAAAAGTACGCCCAGAGCTGATAAAGTGGTGGCATTAGTCATTTCCGTGGCCACGGCAGTGGTATGGATTGGAGTTTTTCCGTCAGCCTGGCATCCCTTATACATAATTTTGGTATTTGACGGCCTGCATAGGTTGGCGGACTACATTTTAAAGTGGCTCGCTCAAAAAAACATAAAAACACCCGGAGGAGTGATTAGTAAGGCAAGCCAGGCGCCGGCCGCCGAATCGCCAGTGACTCATGTAAATAAAAATACATTTATTTTACCCGATGATCTATTTAATAAAGTTTTTATTAATTTCACGATGAGGCCGGATTTAGAGGCGGCTGTTCACATTCCACTTAAACGAAAAAAAGCATTAATGAATATGGTGAAAGAAAACATTCGAGACTTAACCGGATTAAGTAAAAAAGAAAAAAAAGAAATAATTGGATTAGTAAAACCAGGAATGATATTTATTCGGGTAAGAGTCGCAAAAACAGAAGAAATTTTCAGGGTGTGGTTTACGGAAAGATTTCGTCTTGCCTATCAAAGATTGTTAAAAGACGATCCACATAAGGCGGAAATATTAGAGGAAATATTTAAGCGGTATTCTAAACGCTTTCAAGATTACTATGGCTATAAAGTATCGGATAAATTTTGGGCCGAAATAGCAGTAATGCATATGTTTGATGATAAGGATTTAGATTCATTATTATTTACTGAAAAAAATATAAAGGTAAAAGAAATTTATACGCACTTAGTTGAACAAGCAAAACCTTCTAATGAAGAGATGGAATTAATAAAGCAGCTGCATAAATTATTAGAGAGAGAGGCTGTGCTAAAAAAAAGAAATAAATTGACGACTGCTGATTTGTCGCCGGTTGAATATGGGACTGGATATCCGGTCAAGCCGGCACGGTCAGATGAAAATGATAAGCAAAAAATAGCCGCCTGGAAAAAACAATTTTATAAAAATAATCCGTATTTTGAAGAGGAACTGTCTAAATTAAAAGAGGGGATATCATTATTAGAGGAAAAAATAAATATACTTGATGATAAGAATGATTCAATTTTACGTAAATTAATTCAAGATGCAACTTTGCAGAATCTGAAGAACAGTATGAAAAAAAATAAAAATGCAGTCAATGAAATTGAACGTTCTCTTAAAAAAAAGCAGGGTGATCCGGCTAAAGAAAAATTAAAAACAGCATATAATTCAATCGATTTATTGATGGAGGAAGTGAAGGGATTGTATTTTGGGTTATCTGAAGCCTATCTAATGGAAATGAAAAAAGAAACGAGTCTTAAAACAAACATGGCATTAGCGCTGGCTGAAGTAGTGGCGGAGTACAATAAAACACTTACTAATACTATGTTTAAATCATGCGGGAAGTTGATTGACTTTACTAAAAATTTAACTAATGACGAGATTTTTCAATGTTTTGTATTCAATAGAGCTGGAGTCGCGACAATAAACCTGGCTGAAGAGAAATATATTCAATTTAAAGTCTCGAAAGACGATGCCGGGGAAAGAAAGGTTACTATCGTTTCAAATATTGAGGGTGAATATAATGAAGCATTTTTAGAAAAAGAAGATTATATTGTATATAAAGTAATTGCCAGGCTGGCAGACATAATCGAAGATTATAAAAAACAAACTGAAACAAGAGATAAAGATATTGATGAAAAGAGCGCGGCCCGCGGCGGGAAATCCGCGCTGTTAAAGATGTGGACGTTTATGCTGTTTCCGGATTTAGCGCAGCACACCTATATCAAGTACCGCGTCCTTATTGAAACCGGCTGGGTGTTCTTTTTGGGCGGGGTAGTGGTGACCGGGCTGTGGGGCCTGAGCATGCTGGGAATGCCGCTGCTCGCGGACTGGTTTCCGATTGACACCATAATAGGGCAAATGCAGAGCACGTTTGAAATAGCCTTGATTTTCTTTCCAATTTTGCATTTGGATAAAGTATCTAACTGGATTTTGGATAGAGCGCCCCCTGGTCTTAATCGTTTTTTAAGCCCGGCTTTACGCACTGATACACCAACCCCCATGAAAAATGCCATAATCGCAGCCGGCATATCCGCTACTGCGTACATTTTAATGCATTACCTCCCGCCAATGATGTTTGTATATGTTTTTGTTGCCGGTATCTTCTCTTTTCATGTTTTGCATGTGGAAATCAATGCGTGGTTTGATAAAAAAAACATGAAAACACCCAAAGGATTGATTAATAAGGCAAAATATGAGATTAGAAATAAAGAATACTATAAGGCCATGCAATTTGCCAACCGGGCATTACTACTGATTAAGAAAAATCCGGAATTAGCTCCAGAGCAAATAAAACAAGAAATCGCCAATATTCAATTAAAAATTCTTAGACGCCTTGGTATATCGGTGTTCTATCCTAATAGTAATAGTCTTTCACTGGTTAAAGTTGGGATTGAAAGCGAGAGTGATTCAGTAGTGTCCGGGTCAATTATTGACGGCAGATATGAATTGAGAGAAAAGATTAGTGGTTCTGAAGGCGGGTATGGCGATCTTTTTAAAGCTTATGATAAGACAACCAATAAAATAGTTGCTATTAGGGTATCCAAACCAGAAGAGGATTACGCGAGTATTTTATCAGAATGCATACTATTAATTTTATTATTTGGCGTACCCAACATACCCAAACCCGGTTTTGCCGGTTATTTTAAAATAGAAAACCAAGAACACTCTTTTTATGTAATGGATTTGGTGGAAGGCGATACACTGGAGAAATTTTTAAAAAAACATCCTACTACTGAAAAAGAGGTTATTAGAATTGCTTCGAAAATATTTAAGGTATTGGATGATATTCATGCTTTGGGATTTGCGCACACCTCTATAAATTCTAAAAACATCGTGATTTCTTCAACTGGTGAGCCTGCTATAATCAATTTTAGCAAACCCAAACCCCAACTCATCAAAAAAGATGAAGCTGAGCGTAAAAAAGACCTGGATGACGTTATCGCGTTAATCCGTGAAATGATGGAGAAAATACCGAAAAAATCTGCGCATTATGACGGGATTATGAATGAATTAGATAAACTTAAAGGAGCAAGCATTGAAGAAACGCGAGCGGCTTTTGGCAGAATAATGCTTAGTGTTAAATTAGATAATCTGCCGGCAGCAAAAGAAGAGGAGGCGTCTAAATATGGCGAGTCGATAGACAAGAGAAACAGCTCTTATGATAAAGTGCCGCTTCTACGGCGCGGTGTCATACTGCTGCTGGGGTTATGGTTATTTACTTTGCCGTCTATCGGAGCCGCGAATAATCTCTTGCCGGTGGAGAAAATAAATAATTGTTCTCAGATGAAAGAATTCAAGCGCAGTCATGGGATGACCAGTCTGGCGGCGAAAATGAAAGACAATCCTGCTAATATAACTCTGAAAGAGGTTGGCCGGCTGGAATTTATAGTGCGCGTGGTATTTAGTGTTTTTCAAAATGAGAATGAGTTTTACGCGACCCGCCACATGCTGAGGCTGCTTGAGCTGGACACTCTGAACAAAGAAGAAAAAGGAATGTCCATACGGTCATCTTTGGCCAAACAATTATTAATCCTGAGCCTGGAGCACCAGAGCAAGATGTACGAGAGAACCATAAAATGGCAGGTGAAATACTTGCCAAAATGGATGAATCCTTTGAATAAAGTCTCATTGTACAAAGAGGAAGAAGCTGAAACTATCGATACTTCGGAGAGAGTAGGATATGCAGATTACTATAAAAACAAAACCTATCGCGACCTGACACCAACTGATCTGGGCCGCTTATTTGAAGAATTGACAACGGATATTAACATCGCCCAGCCGGACGCCGAACCAATTACGGCAAGACTGACTGATAAAAAAGAAGTGTTTAAGCTGCTGGAAAACGAAGATTTTATAGCCAGAAAAGACGGCAATGAAAAATGGCTGGCAGCAATGGAAGAAGTTGACAAGACACTCTGGCAGGTACTTTTAAAAGAATTCCGCGGGAAATGCGGTGAGGATTTGGTAGCTGCCGGTATTATAGAACATAGTCTGAAATCAGGTCTGATGGAAGTGAATGAAAAGCCAAAAGAAAAGGATAAGCGAGATATGGAGACTGCGGCTAAAACAAGCATAGGGGTGCAAGAAATGTATGCGGTAACAGCGCCCAACGCAGTTGAATTTATGAATGAAGTTTTTAAGAATATTGATATTCAAGCTAATGAGGAATTAAAAGAAAGAGTAGATAACTTTAAGGCATTATTAAAGGCATTGGGGAAAACCCAAGGCGAGGTTGGTCAGATAGCGGGCTTGAAATTGGATGCAAAAATTATGCGGGCAGTGGCTGCCGAGCTGGATCATTTGCATGCCAAGGATAAAGAGCCGGCTGTGGTGGCTATAGGCACAGAGGATAAGGAAACAGTTTATGCGGTTTGCGATGCCAAAAGCAAGAAAATCATACTTAAAACCGCAGCTGGGATGGAATATGATGTTTTGGCTCCCAATATTGGGGAAGTTATTGGCAAAAAAAGCTCTAAAGATAAGATTATAGAGCAAGCGCAAAATAGTAGCTTGAAATGGTTTGGATTTAAAGGCCGGGAAGTAAAAATGGCGGATGAAATAGAGCCAAATATAATTGATAAAATTGCATTTAAAGTGATAATGTTTTTAGTGCAGGGATTGCCTGCAAGGGTCAAAAATATAATTATGCCCCTGGTACTAAAAGATAAGGCGTTACAGATTGCCAATATAAATCGAGCGGCAGCATTAGCTGAGAGGGACTTGGAAGAAAAAGATGGATTCGGGCAAGCTAAAATAAATATTGACAAAATTGCCCTGGCAAAAGAATTTTCGCAGCCTAATAGTTATCTGCGCCAACAGTATCGGCGCATGGCGCAAAATCCGGGTGAGCTTAAATTGCAGGCAAACTTTGCCAGGAGTATAGTCAGGTTTATGACTAAATATGAAGAAATTCATAGGAAAGAAAAACAAGCTGAGTCCAAGGGGTGGACCGCAATAGATAGAAACCGTATGATTATTATGTATGCCACCCGGCTGGCGGAGAACCTGAATTCCATTCCCATAATTGAAAATTTAGCCCAGCCGGACATAGGCCATAAAGTATTGAAAAACAAGGAAGATAATACTGAGACGAAGATATTAGGCAATGTTTCGGTTCCTGCGATCATATTTCCCAAAGCACTGAACAAAAAACAAAAAGGGGCATTGGAAATGCGCGGTCCTGCCGGCACTTTGACAGACTATCTGAAAAGAAATTATTTTATTATTGATGATAATATAAGAGAAAAGCATTTTAAACGGATGTTCAAACTTCGCAGGGGCGCGATGGCTTAGCGTCTGAGCATGCGAAATGCCGGTTCAAAAGGAAATCAGTATCATTGGGTAACAGGTCAGTGAAGTGCTGTGTTTTGTCAAATAATCCGGAAACATATGGTCTGCTAATTTATTTTTTCCCAAGGGGAAAGCGCGTGCTTACCAAGCCGGATACGAAATTCTAAATAACTTAGCTGATCGGCAATTTTGAATTTGCACCTACGGAGGCAAGTCGCGTCCTTGGGAAAAAATAAATTAGCAGACCATATGTCTTTCTCGCTTCACTGATATGTTACATCATTGGGAGTGGATGAAGCACGCTTACATTGTTTGGGTGTTCGGTGTTATTCCCAGTGAACTTTAAAATAACAGCGTTCTTTGCCGTGGTAGATGCAATTGGTGTGATCCACTTGTACGTTCTTAGCTCCGGCCATTGCCAGACCTTGTCGGCCCCAGCCGATGATACCGGCGCAGAGCGCCTCGCCGTAGGCCTCGCCGCCTTTAATATAAAACTCGATCGAGCGGTTGGTATTGGAGACCATAAATACTTGTCCCTGATTAAAATAGTATTTATAGATATTGGGTACGGAATTGGCGACAATGGAGGGGAGTCCCCAGGAGATCAGGAATTTTAAGAAAGTATTGATGTTTTGTTCAGCGATTTCCTGCATGAGTTCACTGTAATACGTTTTTTGGCCCTCGCCCCACAGTTCTTTAATCCGATTGTACAAGTTACAGAGTGTTTCCGCGGGGACGCGGGAATCATTCTTGAGATACTCGACCAGAAAGGTCTGTTCCGCGGGAGTCAGATTTTCCATGAGTTGTTTAACACCATCACGACCAAAGCGTTTTTCAATAATATCAATAATACCTTTGATAATGGTGCCTCTGATGGTTGCGTTTGATTGCATACGAATCCTTGAACCGTTTTTATTAGTATAAGAAAACCCAGCAAGGTTGTCATTATGAATATGTGAAATAATATTCTGAAAAAAGGAGAAAGTCAAATTAAAGTATCGGTTTCCTTTGTCCGAAGTGTATAATACCCGGATAACTCTACTGATATTGGCGGTCCAAAGGATGGATTTATGGAACATGATCCACTGTGGTACAAAGATGCGATTATATACGAACTGCACGTAAAAGCTTTTTTTGACGGCACCGGTGACGGGATCGGTGATTTTCAGGGGCTCATCGAAAAATTGGATTATCTCCAGGATTTGGGAATCAACTGTATCTGGTTACTGCCTTTTTACCAATCACCGCTTAAAGATGATGGGTATGACATATCGGATTACCGCACGATTTTGCCGGATTACGGCACGATGAAGGATTTTAAACGCTTTGTGCGTGAAGCCCACAAACGGGATATCCGGGTACTTATTGAATTGGTCATCAACCACACCTCAGACCAACATCTTTGGTTTCAAGAAGCACGGCAATCCAAAAAGTCCAAGAAACGCAAATTTTATGTTTGGACCGATGAGCCTGCCAACAAAAATAAAGCTGCGCGAATTATATTTATGGATTCCGAATCCTCCAATTGGGCCTGGGATCCGGTCTCTAAACAGTACTATTGGCATCGCTTTTTTTCTCATCAACCGGACTTGAATTATGACAATCCGATTGTGCGCCGGACCATGCTCAATGTATTGACCTACTGGTTGAATACGGGTGTTGACGGCTTTCGTTTGGACGCAGTACCTTATCTGTTTGAAAGAGAAGGGACCAATTGCGAGAATTTGCCTGAGACGCATGAATATTTGAAAGATTTACGCAGAAGCTTGGATAAAAAATACAACCACAAAGTTTTGTTGGCAGAAGCCAATCAATGGCCAAAGGATGTGTGTTCCTATTTTGGCGAAGGGGACGAATGTCATATGGCTTTTCACTTTCCTCTTATGCCCAGGATATTTATGGGTTTACGCAAGGAAGACAGTACGCCTATTATCGAGATAATGGGCCAAACCCCTGAAATCCCGGAGAACTGTCAGTGGGCTATTTTTTTACGCAACCATGATGAGTTGACTTTGGAAATGGTCACTGAAGATGAGCGGGATTTTATGTACAGCGAGTATGCCCAACATCCAAAAGCTAAGTTGAATTTGGGTATACGTCATCGCCTGGCTCCTTTGATTAATAAGGGCCGGCGTCAACTTGAGCTGCTCCACAGTATCCTTTTTACTATGCCCGGCAGTCCTATTATTTATTACGGGGATGAATTGGGCATGGGTGACAATGTCTATTTAGGTGACCGCAATGGTGTTCGGACACCCATGCAATGGACCGGTGACAGGAATGCCGGTTTTTCCAAAGCGGACACAGCGCAGTTATATGCGCCCCTGGTTGTGGATCCGGTGTATGGTTATCAAGCCATAAATGTTGAAGCGCAAAAACGGACGCCAACTTCATTATTAAATTGGATGAAAAAATTCATCAGTATTCGTAAAAAGTACAAGGCTTTTGGCCGGGGAAGTTTGAAATTTGTAAAAACCAGTAATCCGAAAATATTATGCTATTTGAGAGAATATGAGGATGAGACTCTGCTGATTGCAAATAATTTATCCCGCTATGTACAACCGGCGGAATTGGATTTGCGGCAATTTAAAAATCGGTTACCCATGGAATTGGTGGGAGGAGTATGTTTTCCGAAAATTGGTGATTTACCCTATTTTCTGACCTTCAGTCCGCACGCCTTTTATTGGTTCCAGCTGATGAAGGTTGAAGAACCTGGGGAAATAGCTGCCGAAGCTGTTGAGAAAGCTGCTCAAGCTGTACACGTCAGCACTAAAATATCCGGTACAACCGGACGCCGGAAAAAAAAACGAGCAACCCAGAGAGAAATAAAAACCAAAGCAAACCTTAGCAGCCGGCATAAATCCGGGTAAATCCAATAATTCTGATTTTGGCCGGAAAACCGGAAAAAGCCACTCAGTGGCTGCCAGGGGAAGGGAAATCCGCGCTTGAGTAAACCTGTGGTTTCAGTATTACTGCCTATCTACAATTCGGAAACATATTTAGACTCCTGCTTGCAAAGCCTATCGCGTCAAACTTTTAAGCGTTTTGAAATTATCGTGGTCAATGACGGCTCCACAGACAACACACCTCGTTTGTTGATTCAAGCAGCACAACGCGACGGGAGGATACGCGTGTTGGATCTTGCCCGGGTGGGACTTATTTCCGCCTTGAATTTGGGATTGCGCGCCTGCCGGGCGGATTTGGTTGCTCGGATGGATGCGGATGATATCTGCCGTTTGGACCGGCTCGAAAAACAGGTGGCAGCCATGCAGGCGGATCCCAAGCTTTGCTTGGTCTCCAGTCAGACCGTTTCCTTTCCCGGAAAAAAGGTGGAAGAAGGGTTTCGGTTGTATGAGACCTGGTTAAATGGATTGCATTCGCAAGCTGAAATTGAAAAAAATATATTTGTGGAGAGTCCGTTTGCGCATCCTTCGGTTATGTTCAACAAGAACGCGGTCATGGCTGTAGGCGGATACCGGGATCGCGGTTGGCCGGAAGATTATGATCTCTGGTTGCGTCTGCATGCTCAAGGCGCTCGTTTTGCCAAATTGCCGCATAACTTGCTGGCTTGGCGTATGCATGAGTGTAGATATTCTTTCACTCATCCGCGTTATAGCCAGGAAGCCTTTATGCAAATAAAACGCGAATTTTTAATTCCTCGTCTGCCGAAGGAGGTGGTGATCTTAGGAGCCGGTCGGACCGGACGCGCTTGGGTTAAAGCTTTGCCAGAGAAAGGAATCACTGTGAAGGCTGTCCTGGATATTGACCCGAAGAAAATTGGCATGGCAATTCAGGATATTCCCATTGTTTCCTATGAAAAAATTGGAGAGTATAAAGATGCCTTCGTTCTGGCCGCGGTAGGCAAGCGGGGGCAACGCGAACACATACGTGAATTTTTGCAGCAACACAGGGTGGAGTATATTTGCGTTGCGTAGTAACTACTTAGGTAGTCAGAAGTCAGGAGTCAGGAGTCAGAATAAGAACGCCGGCACGAAGTTTTCAAGATTTAATTGTGCGCAAAAAAATATTATGGGGCTTCCGGGTTTGTCGTGGGTAAATTTCTGATGTTGGTATAGAATGGTCGCCACAAAGAGGAAGTGGCGATCATGGAAGACCGTAAAGGAGATCTGCGCTTGTGGGTGGATACACTTGCCAGCAGCTGGCGTTTTCTGGTGAGTCTGGCGTTTTTATCCCTGGCCGTACTTCTGGGTTTGTTGATGGGAACATTTCCCTACCTTGAGATTTTGTTTATTAAATTTATGACCTTTTTTGACAAGATACCCGCCTTGGCTGTTCTGCCTATTTTGTTCATTATCTTCGGTTTGGGTGAAGTCTCTAAAATTGCGTTCATTATCATAGGTGTTTTTCCCACGATTGCCCTGGACACATTTTTACGGGCCAAAGAAGTGCCGCGTGAGCAGGTGACCAAAGGCTTGACCTTGGGTGCCAGTCATTTTGAAATCGCTTTTATGGTAATCCTGCCGCAGATATTGCCGGCAGTGCTCAATACCATACGTTTGAATTTCAAATCCATGATTTTATTTTTAATTGCCGGAGAATCCCTGGCTGCCACCGTGGGTTTGGGCTACCGGATATTTCCATATCCGGCGCGTATCCTCGGTCCACGGAATTTAAGTACACCCGGGAAATGGCGGATTTGATACAAAAAGTCCGGAAAGAAGGTTTAGATCCGGAACATTGTCAACACATTCGTGAATTTGATCTCAGTCATAAGGATTCATTCCGTACTCTGCGGTCTAAAGAAAGGAGACAGTAGTATGGACCGAAAATTCAAAAAAATTAAAAGCCTAAGATCCAAAACAGGAAAGGGAAACCTGCGTAAGGCTAAGCTGCGTAAAAAAGCGGCAACTGTGAAGCAAAAGGCCGGTATACGTCCGGTATTTTTAGAGAGCTTGAGTTTAGCCTACGGCCTGCGCAGAAAAAACGTGATTGTACTGACCGGTGATGTCCAGGGATTATTCTGGAGCCAAACCAGCCGGGATTTTTTGGCCCTGGAACAAGTGTTGTGCGCAGAACTGCTGAATAAGTTCAATATCATACGGTTGGATATCGCCGCCGGTTTGGGTTTTTATGATCAAGCCACGGAAGATGAAGTTATTCGTATTTGTGAAAGTCCGGATGGGCATTATACTCCCGCCGGCCGGATCCGCGCTTTGAAGAAAATGATCGCGGATTCCAAACACAATCCGCTTTCCGCTTTAGTTTTGTTGCAGGGCATAGGAGAAGCGTTTCACCGCATCCGCCAACTGGAACCGGATATCAAACCGCTCTGTGTGATTGTTCAATTCGCGGGGGCCTTGTTTTCCGAGGGCGGGTTCGCGCGCTTGAGTGAACTGGACCGCCAGTGTCTGATTTCATTCTTAAGCTGGGTGTCCAGCCCCTGGTTTCGGGAAAGCCCGGAACTGCTGATATTAGTCAATTCCTTAAAAACCGAGATCAATGCTAAAATCCTGGCCCTGCCCAATACCGCGCATATTGAAATCGACTTGCCGACAAGCGAGGAAAGACGGCAGTATGTGGAAAACTTTACAGCCAAACATCCGGGAATTGTATTTGCCCAAGGCCCAAAAAAGTTTGCCGAAGATACAGCCGGTCTGGCACTGCATAATCTGGAGGATCTCATGGAAGTCGCGGCGCGGAAACAGGAGACCCTGACCCGGGAGCACGTGGTGAAGGAAGTCAACGCGATTCTGCAGAAACAATTGGGAGATATCATTCGCGTGAAATATCCTGCGCACGGTTCTAAGGACATTGTCGGCTATGCTGAGACCGGCAGGATATTTACCAATATCTTTGAGCGCTGCGAAGATACTGAGACAGCGGTGGCAGCTATTTTGGTTTCAGGCCCTAATGGTTCGGGTAAAACTTTTCAATTGGAAGCCTACGCAGCTGAGTCAGGTCGTGTTGTGATTGAGTTGGCCGGGATTCGCGGTTCTTATTTCGGTGAGACCGATAAATTTTTTGAGAAGCTGCGCTGGCATATTGCCACCTTTGGCAAGATACTGATTTTAGTGGATGAAGCACATACGGCTTTCGGATCCGTGCATTCCGGCCAAACCCACCAGACCGAACAGCGCCTGGCCGGCAATATCATCAAAATGATGGGTGATCCAAGATATTTAGGCAAAGTTCTATGGGGCTTGATGACGTCACGGCCGGATGAATTGGACCCGGACATTAAGAGCCGGGCGCCTATTCAGATTCCGATTTTTGATCTCGAAGGCGATGAAAGAAAAACTTTTGTACGGAAAATGTTTAAGCGCAAGGGAATAGTCGTCACGGAAGATGAATTGGAAACCGCTTTACAGCAAACCGACTATTATTCTGCCCGTGATTACCGCAATTTAACCGCTGAAATCAAGGCGCAAAAGAAAAAAGATGCAACCCGGACCGTGCTGGGTGTGTTGCAAGGCTGGCAGGCCAGCAAGTCCATCAAACGGCAGCGGGAATTCCAGGAAATGATAGCAGCCCTGCACTGCTCGTATCCGAACCTGCTGCCGTCGCGCTACCGGACAGAATCAGAAGAAGCCTTGCTGCGCAGGACCGAAGAATTGAAAATGATTTTGTGCCAATAGTGTTGTGCGTCATATATTTTTTTATGTATGTCACCCCGGCATGATTTTAGCCGGGGTCCAGGAGAATATGTTTTTCATAGAAAATGTCCCTGGATTCCGGCTCTAAGCGGGGACCGGTATGACGGCAAAAATTGACGAAAAAACAAATTTGCCAAAGTCGAGTTAATACCTGAATTTTGCACATGATTAGC
>JAGLMY010000249.1 GCA_023139775.1 bacterium | reverse complement strand
CCGGCATGACAACCCACAATCCCATCCCCCACACCCATTACAGGACTACTATTAATAAATTCTTCATATTTTTCCAAATAGTCCTTCCCATATCTCTCCCTTAATTTATTTTTGTACACTTTCCCTTGAGAAACACCGTTTATACTAAAGTCCGCTGATAAATAATCGTGATTGCCTAATACATAGTAAACATTATCTTTATTCTGTATTTTCAACTTCATAATAAACTGCATAATCTCAATTGAGGTATCCATTTCCGCTAATTTTTCTTGTTTTTCATTATGTACCGCATCACCTAAAATAACTAAAACCGCTTCTCCTCTATTTATCTTGCCAAGATTATCATTTGCATTTAATGTTTTTTTCAGATTATCCAAACGTGTATGTAAATCACCAACGAGAATTATTTCTTTGTCAGGAGGCAAGTTACGTAAATCAACAATTGCTTTATCTTGATATTCACCCCCCTTTATTGCCTGATTAAATTGGGTAATTTGCTCAAACGCCTTTTCCCGTGGTAATAGTTGAGGCGCCTTTTTACCAAGATTGTGAAATATGCTTCTGAGAATATTCCTGGTTGCTTCCGGAAATGCAGTTATAATATTAGTAACTTTTATACTTTTTAAAAAAGGCGGAATAAAATCCATCACTCCAGATAATGATATTTGTTTTTTTCGTACCGCCTGCCTCACTTGTTCGACCTTTTTTACGGACCTGCAAACCAATAAAATCCAGCGCGAATATTTTTGCAAACTTACAGAATCGAGCTGGTCCAGCCGTGTCTCCGGCAAGCGGTCTTTGCGTATTGCCAGCGAAACATTAGGTGATTTCTTCCCGTTGATTGATAAATAATAAGCATGAAGTCCGCCCGAAAGCTCTTTGTTTTTTATTTTAAGCAATTGAATGCCGGGAAATTTTTCCATATATGCATCTAAAGATTTCTTCTGATCATCTTTTAGGATCATCTTTATAGCGCCAAATTTAATAAGTTCGTGAAATGTTTTTACAGATAATACAACTTGTTGAGTCAATGCCGGACCCTTCTCCCAGCCATTCATAATCGCTAAGATCGTCTGATTCTTGGCCAGCAGCTTTTCTAAAGGTGTTTTGCGATCCTGGAGCAATTCAAAATACGGATTCACCATGTCCTGCCTGGTCACGCGCGGCTTGATGGAAACATAGGTGATATCCCGGCGCTTGAGTTCAGCCAAAACTATGTCTGCGTGGAATCCGCCGTTTATCATGACTGCCAGTTTCTCGTCCAAATGATCCATTTTGCAAACCAGGTTGTCCACAAAGTGGATGCTCCGCTCATCTGCCAGGCGATAGAACTCTTCAACTTTATTTAAATATTCATCCAGCACATACATCTCACTTTCAATATTGGGCGATTCGCGAATCGCCCCTACGGTATTAATAAAATTGGTAAATTCTTTCATGCGGTATTTTTCCCGCTGTGCGCGGAAGACTTGCAGCTCTTCCTGGGAAACAGAAATATTGAGCAGCCTTTCGACAATATCCAGACGGTGATAAAGAGCATCCAACTCCTGCTGTGTTTTATCCGTATAGAGCTGTTGCCGGATAGTTGCATTCAGTTTGTCCAGTTCCTGGAAAAGCTGGTCCGGGTCAACTTGGGGAGAGAAGAAATTCTGCTTCAGGCTAAGAAAGCGGGCTAAATTGGGATACATGCTCAAATCCACTGGCAGCCTGCGGGCTGTGCGATGCAGATACGCGCTGTATTTCAGAATGTTGATATTACCTTTACGATAAGCCACGCGCTTGCCGTCAAATTTCAAAAGCTGGGAATTATAAATATCAGCTTTCAATTCTTCCAGTATCTCGCGCAGATCATAGCAATAGCCCTGGCTCTCGGCATTTAAAAAACTGCGCACTGCTTTCTGGCTGGCTTCATACAGTTTTGGAGTTTCAATGCCTTCCAGTTGAATAGCGCCGCCACTGACAGCAGCATAATGCTCTGCTCCTGTAATCTTGCCCTGTTTAACGAAATAATCGCTCACTTCCTCCCGGACCTTTTTTATAGGGAAAGAGCTGATCGGCGAGGTATCAACCGTGTGAAATGCTCCTTCCTCACCCACCAGTTTCAATCCATATTTTTTGACCAGATGCTGAATAATACCGGCAATATTCTTTTGCACCTCGTAATTGCAGTGCAAATCCTGGATGCAGACCACGGTTTTTCCATTGCCCTGAAAACCCCGGTTAATGGCGCCTATTTTCTCCGGAATGGTCAGCGCTTTTCCCAGGTGAGCAATCCGCAAAAAAT
>JAGLMY010000248.1 GCA_023139775.1 bacterium | reverse complement strand
AATTTTGGTTCCGGTTTATCCGGATTAGGTTTTTCCCGCTTCACTGACATGTTACGTAATTGCGTAACCTGCCGGTTATGTTGTTTTTTTGGATTGGATTTGCTTGTTTCTCCGGGCAATGGATTGGTATAATACCAACCTATGAAAAAGACTGCTTCAATAGCCAAAGTGAAATCTTTTGTCTCGTCCTCGTGGGCTTGCACTCCTACCCTAGCTTGGGTACTGACAGGATTTGTATTCATAATATTAGTCAGTATTGCTTTAGTGAGCGGGATTGGGAATTGGGGTGAAGGAGTTGCGAAATTAGGTTGGTCACTACTGTGCGGTGGCATGACCTTTGGTATGCTTTGTTCCGGGAAATTTTATAATTATCGTTTTCTTTTGTTTTTCTTACTGGCAGTGGGGGCGCTTATAGCCTTTCATCTTACCCCGCTTTCGCAAATAGTGGAATGGTCGGATAAAACCGGGCCGGACCTGGATTCGCAAATTGCGTTTTGTCATATTTCAATTGTCAGCATACTTGGGAATACACTGGAGAATTTATTTTCTTCGTTGGTACACGGCCCCTGGTCACATTGGGGGGTTTATTATCTGCCGGGCTTGCTGTATCTGTTGTTTACACTCTTGCTGGGTACCGCCTGGTGTTCGTGGGCCTGTTTTTATGGCGCCTGGGATGAAAGCGCGGCACGTCTGGCCGGGAAAAAACCTTGGTGGAGATTATCGAAGTCACCCGGTAAATGGCGCCACATCGGATTGGGTGTTTTGCTGGCTGTGATTGTCCTGGCGTTTATATCCCGGGAAGCGTTCTTTTGCCGCTGGATATGTCCTTTTAAGCTGACCACGCAGTTTTGGGATGCAACTGGTATCTATCGCTGGCTGCAAATACTGGTCATGCTGTTGGCGGGAATCGGATTTGTATTCGTGTTGTCCTGGTTAACCGGGAAGCGCATGTTTTGTTCCTATCTGTGTCCTTTCGGAGCCTGGCAAAGTATTGTTGGTCGTATTTCACCAATTAGCGTAAAATGCCGACATACTTTATGTAATCGATGCGGGCAATGTCAAACCGCTTGTCCAATGCATGCGATATCCGTTTCGCAAACCGAGGCTGTTAAAATCTCGGAATACTGTAATCGCTGTGGCCGCTGTCTTGAGATCTGTCCGCAACAGGCCATGCAACTGGTATGGAAACACCAGGAAACAGAAGTGTCGCCCAATACTGCTTGGACATCGATTGTTTTTGTGCTTTGCGCAGTTATAGTGCATGGTATGCTGGGGATAGCCATTTGGGGGAGTATTGGTAAGCAATTAATCGCAAGCGTGTTAAATGGTTAAATCCAGGCCTTTTCATCACACCTTGATCTGTCACAGGAGTATGAGATGATGTTGTTGGGAATGCTGTTAGGTGCAGCAATTGCCGCATATATGTATTTGCATCCAAAAGCACTTGGATTCTCCTTCCCGAATATTAGCGGAGAACTCGCTGTTCGACCGACTTTTGGCCGCGTTCTGATCTATCTGTTAGGACGCTGGCTAGGATACGGTTTGTTGGGGATTTTATTCGGTTGGCTGGGGATTTTGGTTGTTCATCCTGTTTTAGATCGTTTGGCAATTTCGTCTGCCGGTTTATTTTCAATATTCATGTTGCTATTTGTGGTAGTAATCAATTCTCCTGAGTGTGTCTTGGGCCTTTGGAGCGATCCGGCACACACCAGTTTACCCATTTTTAGTAAAGGCTTGATCTCGACTGGTATTATTATTGCTCCAACTTTGATAGGGTTTTGCTTGGTTCTGGTAGAATACCAAGGTTTTTCAGGCGGATTATTTTTTACTTATTTATTTTTTGGTAATGCAATACTAAGTTTGCCGATGCTACTGAATATGAAATGGGCTAAAAATGCTGTTTTTAGATTATTTTTAAAGTCTCTGATAATTATTTGCAGTGGTGTTGTCTTATTATTCAGCATGCAACTTTTAATAAAATTTTGATAAAATTTTAATCTGGAAAAATGCAGAAAACTTGACACTTTTCGAAGAAAATGGTATATTTATATATGTTTTTGAGTAATCTGTGTGGTCAAATTCAAAATTCTGAATCTTAGGAGAAAAACTTGGAAACTCAACATTCCTTTCTGCGCATTTCTGTAACTCTACTAAAAATTATTTCTTACATCCTTGGCGGTCTCGGTGTTTTGGGGGCGCTGATCATCCTTTTTGGCAAGACCCCGGGTTCAGACAAATTGGCGAGCCTGGGTGTTTTATTTATAGGAGGCTTGTATTTTCTGATTTTATTTATATGCGCCGAGATTGTTCGCTTGTTTATTTCTATAGATGATCGTTTGCAAAAAATCGAGAGCTCAATTCAAACACCGAAACGGGAGATTCATTGAGGTTGAACACATTTATCTATAGGAGGGGTTTTATCCCATGAAAAATATTTTTACAAAGCTCGAAAAATGGAGAAAATTTATCCATCTGGGGGGATCTCGTATCCGAATGGTACTGCTATTGGTTGGATTCGGTATTTTGCTGAGTCCAACAACGGGTCTGGCTAAACAATTTATTGATAACCTAACCACAGACTTCTATGGCGGTAAAGAGGATAATATAATCATCGGTCAGAATTTGGATGGTGATTTACAGTTGGCCCCTTATGCTCTGCTGGGGAACTGGACCACTACCAATGGTCCGTCTAATACCTCGCTGTATTCAAGCTCAGTTGCCATTTATAATGGAAAAGCATATTTGAGCGGCGGTAAAGGAAGCGCGGATTCGCAATCCATGGGAGGACCTTCCGTAGCCAATGCTACCAATAAAATATGGTACGGGACTATTCTCACTGACGGCTCAATTGATGAATGGAAAGAGGTGGATGATACTTCGCGCTTGCCGCAACCCACCTATGGGCACTCTTCATTGGCCGTGAATGGTCGTCTTTATATCATCGGCGGGCGCAGTTCCACAGATCTGACCTTGGGTACTGTGTATTGGGCACAGATTATCGGACATGATGGTACGATCAAAGCCCAATACCAAACCAATACCTGGACTGCTGTCGCTTCCTTGCCGGAGCCTCTGTTTCGGGCCAAAGCCGTAAGTTTTGAAGGTTTTATATATGTTGTGGGCGGACAAAATTCCGCCGATATAGCGCAAAATACGGTTTATTACGCCATGGTACAGCCAAATGGAAATATTTACGGTTGGTCAAGGACCTCTGCTTTGCTGCCAATCAATGTGGCTGGGCACTCAGTAGCGATCTCAAATGGTAGAATCTATGTGATTGGAGGATCAACTACCGGAGAACAGTTAAATACTGTGGCAGATGTCTACATTGGCGTTATTGACCCGTTGTCCGGTGATATTACCAGTTGGACCCAAACCACTTCTTTGCCCGAAGGACGCTATACTGCGGATGCTACTATCACTGCCGGAAAGATATGGGTAGCCGGAGGTTTGAATTCCGGTACAGCCAAATCAGATGTATTCTATGCCGGGATTAATCCGACAACCGGAACCATTCCAGGTCCAGGTGTGCGTGATACCTGGTCACGTGCCACGGATCTGCCGATTACAGTATATGAACATAATTTTATTGCATTTAATGGCCATATGTTATTAATTGGAGGACGTAACAGCACAGGTATTCAAAATCAGGTATATACTGCCAATTTGGCCACACCTAAAAACAATATCAGGCGTTGGGTACCAACCACACCTTTATTTTTATCCGTTTATGGTGGCAGTGTCTACAATATCTGGACCGGTCACTCCGCCGAACTCAGGGTCCCGCTGCCTGGCGATTCAACTGGGATTACTTCTGGTAATCCCTCGGTTTTTGTGATAGGCGGTGGACCGAAT
>JAGLMY010000247.1 GCA_023139775.1 bacterium | reverse complement strand
TATTCAACAGTATACAATTCTGAGGTAGATAGCGATGGATCATTGAAAAATTGGGCTGCTCCGGATACCGGAGGATCGATTACAACGGCAGCCATCATGCATGACAGTACTGTTGCCAATGGAGCTATCTATGTTGTGGGTGGAGCAAATTCCATGAACGCCTGGATTTGGGCTGATGGCGCTTCGCGCTCTACCTGTGCCGACGGTCAGCTGGATCATCAGGTTCCAAAACTTCCTTGTGCAGTGGGTAAGACAGTAGTAGTTTATGAAGAGGTTGATCAAGCCGGATCCTCCGGCGGAACCGGTACTTTTAACTATACAGCACCAATACCAATTTATGATCCGGCCTACGAATATGATGTTTATGGAACAATGTTCGGCCTCTCTTCTGCCGGACCGGACCCTTCCGCAGCATATGTTGGAAATACAGCGCTGCCGATTTATCAGCCTCTGATTAGGCATGCCGTGGTATCGCACAATGGAAATGTTTATGTTATTGGTGGTATTTCCAGAGAAAATACCAACTGGGGTGGTGGCACTGCGCCTGCTGACCAACCGCTCGACAGTAAATGTCATTTTGAGAACCGCGTATGGTTCTGTCGGCCCAATCCGGGTGGATCAATTAATTACAGTTCTTCGGCCGGTGGTTGGAAAATGACCGCACCTTTGATCGATGGTTCACCTACGCCTTTGTATGACTTAGCTGCCTGTGTGGCATATGGCCGTATCTATGTTTTTGGCGGCCGCAATGCAGCCGGCGCTGCACAAAATATAATATATTATACGGATATTAATAATGACGGCTCTTTGGCAGGATGGACCGCCTTGGCTGCTACTATGGACGAAGCTCTGGCAGAACATCAGGTCGTGTTTATGAACGGTAAATTCTTCCTGATTGGCGGCATCAACAATCTGAGCCTCATACGCAACACAGTGTATTACTGTACTTTAGATCCTACAACTGGACATATTCCCGTATCAGGTCCAGGATCCTGGGCCCTTTCCCAGACCAGATTGGAATATCCCGTTTGTGGTCACGAAGCCTTGGCTAACAATGGTTTCTTGTATGTTGTGGGCGGCCGCTACCTTCCGACCGATCCGCATACTTCCAGCGCTTATATGACGAGTGTCATTGAGATCGAGCAGATTCAGGATATTGTATATGCTTGGGAAGGAACTTTTGAACGCTATATTGATTTTAACCGGGATCAGCCGATCGAGAGCGTGAATTGGGATGGCAATGCCAATTTGGAAACCATCCGGGTTAAAGTCCGTTATGCCATGGATAACCACGAATGGTCACCCTGGACGCTGGAACAAGCTGTTGGTCCGTTTGTGGTTCGGCGATTTGCCCGCTATGTGCATTATAAAATGGGTTTTGAAACACACACTAATGAACATGGAAATGTCTACCGTACGCCCATGATTAACCGGGTGTATGTGAATTACGCGGAATCTAAAAGAATTGATACTGACAGCTTCCAGATCAATCACAACAAGTTTGATCCGCAAATTGAGCAATTGCTTATTACTTTTAAAACACGCGATCACTCGGTAGCAGATATTATTTTGCGGGTATATAATTTAGAAGGAGAACTGATTCGTCGCTACGATTTTCAGATTCCGGCTGGAGTATTGCTGCCGTATACCGGGTCCTGGACATGGGACGGAACTAATTACAACAATGAATTGGTTGCCAATGGAGTGTACCTCATTCAGTACAATTCAGGAAACACCCATAAATTAAGAAAAGTTCTGGTCTTTAAACGGTGATTTTACCTGGAACAGTGACCAAACGAAAATGAAGGAGATAATTATGCGTAAGATTCTCATTCTGGTTATACTCATGCTGGCGGTTTCAACATCGCAAGTTTTTGCCCGCGGCGTTGGCACCTCGGCGGCGAACTTCTTAAAAACCGGTCAGGGAGCACGCCCTGCCGGTATGGGCGGAGCTTTTGTAGCTGTGGCAGATGACATTAATGCCATTGAATGGAATCCTGCGGGACTCTCCGGACTGCAGCCGGATTATTTTGATGCTGCTTTTCAGCATGTGTTTTGGTTTGGGGATGTGGAATACGAGATACTTACGTATGGACAATACCTGGATGAAACCTATGGAATGGGTATTCAATTACTGTACCGTCACATGCCTGATATTGACAATGATTTAAGCGATGAGGCGCCGCTCAAAGTTTTTGATTTTGCGGGCGTTCTGGGCTTTGGCTTCCAGGTCACAAATTTTTCTGTTGGTCTCAATTTTAAAGTAATTGACAGCTATTTTGGGAATGAATCGGTATTTGGGTTTGCTGCCGATTTAGGGATGTTGGTACGCTTTATGGAAGAAAAGTTTTCCACCGGTCTGGTCATCCAGAATTTGGGCCCGGATATTAAAACCGATTCCTTACCGTTAAATATTCGTGGTGGTTTTGCCTACAGGGATCAGTATGGGGAAAACAAAGAACATGCCATCAATACCTGTTTGGAAATCAATCAACCTTTGGACAATAAACTGAATTTACAAGTTGGTTTTGAATATTGGTATTATCAGGTTGTTGCCGCCCGTATTGGCTATCGCCAGCAATTAGGCGGTAATGATTTACAATCAGATAATATAATACATCGTCTGACCGCCGGAGCCAGTATTCGTTGGGCTGATTTGCAATTGGATTACGCTTTTGTTCCGTACGCGGATCTGGGTGGAACTCACCGGGTAATGTTAAAGCTACATTACGGCCCGCTTTCGGATGAAATGGATAAGTTTTAATTTTGTATATGGATTTGAGGCGAAATGATGGTTGGCACAAGTAGTCGGTTAATTATAAACATACTATTTTTTATGTGTGCAGGAATACTCTTGTTGACAGGAAATGTGTTGGAAGCCACTACTCCTACGCCTACCTCCACAGACACATCAACCGGTACTCCGACTGATACCGCCACACCGACTGCGACACCGACACTTACAATATCTGTCACCTATACCAGTACTGCTACGCCGACTTTTACACCAACCGCCACTCCTACAGTGACCGCTACGCCGACCATTACCCCCTCGTCGACCAATTCTCCTACTCCTACCGGAACCGGGACTGGAACTGTAACCAGTACAGCGTCACCGACGCGCACACATTCACCAACAGTAACCGATACACCTACGTCCTCGCCAACCTATACTAATACACCTACCTATACGGCCACACCTACAAGTACACCGACCTATACGGCTACACCGACGTATACAGCTACACCAACCATGACATCTACCTATACGGCTACACCGACGTATACAGCGACACCGACCGCGACACCGACCTATACGGTTACACCGACGTATACAGCTACACCGACCGCGACTTTATCATCCACCACAACACCGACCTATACTGTTACACCGACCATTACCTTGACCGCAACACCGACTCCAACCTACACTGCCACACTGACCATTACCTTAACCAATACAATATCGCCGACCAATACGTCTTCGCCGACAGTAACGTCAACGCCGACTATTACCCCTACGCATACACCTACGACCACAGCAGAACCGGAGAAAAATCTGGATAATGTGATTGTGTTTCCGAATCCCTATGTGGAACGGGAAGCCATTTATAAACAGATCAATTTTATTAAGTTGACTTACAACGCTGCTATAAAAGTGTATACCATTAACGGAGAATTGGTCTGGGAGAGCGCCAAGAATGACGGCTCCGATCGTTTAATCTGGCGGGGAATGAGAAATACGTCAGGTGATCGCTTGGCTTCCGGTGTATATATATATATAATAACCAATAATGATGGGGAACGAATAACAGGAAAAATTGCAATATTACGCTAACCATTTGCAAACTCCGAGAGGGAGGGTATTATTATGAAAAACTTGAATAAGGTTTTATTAAGCAAAGGAATGATATTGTGCTGGAGTCTGGTGTTTGTATTATTATTCTGTGTGACCCATGTCCGGGCAGACGGAGAGGGAACCGCAGGGGCGCCTTTTCTGAAAATCGGGACATCCGCCCGAGCCGAAGCCATGGGAAGTGCGTATACAGCTGTGGTTAATGATGTGGATTCAACCTTCTGGAATCCAGCCGGATTGATGCAGTTAAAGCGCAGCAGCATTGGGCTTACGCACTTGGAATGGTTTGAAGACATCCGTTATGAATACATTTCCTATGCGGATAAGTACGATTACGTCGGCGCTGTCGGTCTAAGTTTAGGCTTCCTCTATCTCGGTAATATCCCCAAAACCCTGGAAACAGCCACCGGCGATTATGACGTATATAATAGTGGCGGCACCTTTGGCGCCTCGGACCTGCTGATCAACTTTGCCTGGGCCGGCAATGTCGGCTGGCGCGAGCATAAGGTTGGTGTGGGAGTGAAGATTATTCAAGAAAGTATAGATGATAATTCTTCTTTTAATTTTGGTATTGATCTGGGTAACCAATGGTTAATTTCCAAAACTCGCTGGTATCGGAATTTGGACAAGACCAGCGGGATTGTTAATATCATTCCGAGTACGGTCGGTATTTCAGTTAAAAATGTCGGAACACCGGTAAAATTTTTCAGCCAAAATGATCCGCTTCCTCTCACCGCGGGTCTGGGAATGGCGTATAAATTCCTGGATGATGATTTAACCGCGGCCTTAGATTTTAACTATCAGACTGTGGAAGGTCTAATGACGATTCATATGGGCGCTGAGTATTGGATTCATACCGGTGTTAAGACCGGTCCCGATCAGACTCTGGATGTTGCTTTGCGCGCAGGTTATCGTACAGGATATGATTCTACCACAGCTCCCGGTTTTTCTTTTGGTGCGGGGGTGGTGTATTCTTTATTGGGGCTGGATTATGTTTTTATGCCCTTTGGCGATCTGGGGTCAACACATCGTATTTCATTGAAATTTTCCTGGGGTGATATACTTAAAGACAAAGTGCCGGCCAAACGGAAACGTATCGTGAAACGTAAGTTAACTGCTTCCGAACGCGCTTTACAAGAACGTGCCAAGAAAATGATGAAATCCAAACGGTCAATGGAAGGTAAAGTTGTAATTAAAAAGAGAACTGAAGCCAAGCGCTCCATGACGACGGTAGAAGCGAAAAAACCGAAAGATCGGGCCGTGGCCAAAGAGACCCGAGGCTTGGGAGCTAGTATTGATGCTCCGACAGCTAAAACCGATGTCAAGGTGAGTGCCGGCGTAAAGGGCGGACCTAAAAAGATCGATAGTTCTCTGATTAATAAGATTGCGCGCGGGAAACAGGTAAAAGCTTCGAAACGTACACGTACTAAATATATTCGTCGCTCCAAAGAAGATGTAATTCGAGCGGCACGTCGCGAGACGGAAATGAAGAACAGGGCCATGGATGATATTGAAGCAGCGGCTAAGCAAGAAATTGTCAAAGGCAAAGGCAAGTTGGTTACGAAAACCACAATTTACTTCAGCAAAAATAGCAGCAAGCTTAATGACCGGTATCTGTTTGCCTTGGATAAGATTGCGGTATCCTTTGATCGTTATCCACAACGAACAATTTTAGTTCACGGCTATACCTCGTTGAATGAAAAGAATGCCAAGGCCTTGTCTTTGAAACGTGCTAAAGCAGTTAAACAATATATGGTTCAAATCAAGAGTATTCCGAGCAATAAAATTTCCATCAAAGGTTTTGGGGATAAAAATCCTGTGGTAGACAACAAGAACGCGAAAAAACGGGCCGGCAACCGTCGGGTGCGGGTACGTTTAATCAAATCTGGAAATTAGTATCCAGTAGTAGGGGCGTTTAATTAAACGCCCCTACCGTAAGTCTTGGATTCCGCCCCGGTTAACTACATACCGGGGTGACGAAATGCCGGAATCACAAATGTTAAACCATGCTCAATGAAAATACTTATTTTAGGAGGGTGTAATGAGCCCGATATTCGGTAAAGGAAAAAATGAGGAAGAGGAAGAATCGGATAAGTCCTCTTCCGAAGAAGAACACAAAGAATCAAAACTGGTTTCTTCCTATAATTTAACCTACGAGCAAATTAAGAAGCAGGAGATGGGAGAAAGCGAAGAAAAGAAAAAAGCACCGGCAGGAGATGAAACTTCCGCCCAGGACAAAGCAGCAGATGGAAAAAAGAAATCTGTGGGGCGTTTTTCGCGATTGGCTACTCAATTTAAAAAAGTGGACGTGAAACAGACGGTGGAAACCGTGAAGGAGCAACAGGAAGGCAACATTGCTAAGGTGGTTGCCTGGTTTCGTGAACACAAGCTGGCCGGAATCATTGGTATTGTGGTAATTGGTATGCTCCTGGTGTGGGGATTGTCACAATTACTATTCAAGGAAAAGAAAAAAGCCGACAAGACCGGTGGTGTGGCTGTGGTTGATGTGGGAACACGCGTAAATGTTCTGAAAATCAGCAAAACCGATTTTTCCGATTCCATCCTCGCCATGGGAACCATCAAAGGGTTTGCTCAAGTCAACCTTGGCTTCCAAGTGGCTGGAACTGTTTCAGCTTTTTATTTCCGTGAAGGTGATGAAGTGAAAGGCGGTCAAATTATTGCCCAGTTGGATCCTCAGGAACAGTTGCTGAAGTATGAGAAAACCAAAGTCAATTATGATAACGCGCAATCACTCTACGATCTGGGTGCCATTATTCCTGCCAAATTGGAAGAAGCGCGTATCAATATAGAACTGGCGGAAACTGATTTGGGCAAAACAGCCATTATCGCGCCGGCTGACGGTATTTTGGGAAGTCGCGATGTGGAAGTGGGCAGCGCGATTACACCGAATATGAAAATTGGAGTGTTTTTGGATATTGATGACGTTTTTGCCGAAGTTGGCATTATGGAACGTGAGATCAACAAAGTGGTATTGGGACAATCGGTTAAAATCAACGTGGATGCGTATCCTGATCTGGATTTTGGTGGAACAGTAACCAATGTCGCGCCGATGGTCAAGGGTAAGAGTAAAACCCTAAACGTTAAGGTTCAGATAGCGAATCCGTACCGTTTATTGCTGCCAGGTATGTTTGTCCGGGTGAGAATTAAGATTTTTGAGACTAAAAATGCCATTATTATTCCGCGTCCGGCTTTGAAAAAGGTCAAAGGCGCCTATCATGTGTTTACAGTAAATCAGAACAACAAAGCCGAGTTTAAAACGGTGAAATTGGGTTATGTCACTACAGATAATGTGCAGATTATCGAGGGTATTAATGAAGGTGAATTAGTAGTAGTCAACGGTATGGAAGAATTGAAAGACGGTGCCAAGGTCCAAATTATGGAATATCAGAGCGCCGCGTTTTAATGTAACATGTCAGTGAACTGCGATTAAACAAAGGTTGTCATTCCCGAGGGTTTAATCGGGAATC
>JAGLMY010000246.1 GCA_023139775.1 bacterium | reverse complement strand
TTCACCGCAGAGGACACATAGATTGTTCTGTAGAGACGCGATTAATCGCGTCTCTACGGTTTTTATCCCATCTTTCTCTGCGTGCTCTGTGTCTCTGCGGTGAATAATTTTCTTGCCATAAAAACACGAATTTGAGAATTAAGATACTAATAAAACGCCTGGCCGGTCGAAAAAACAGGTTGCAAGCACGAAAATTATAGCACGCTGCCAATCCCCGGAATGGATCAAAAAAACTCTTGCCGTTAGTTGTACCTCCAACAGCAAGAGCTTTTGGCAAACCATCATCTCGGTAAAATCCCTGTACTGCAACGCCTGTTGTTATTGCCGGTAGATAATAGTAATTTCTACCCGACGATTGCGACGACGGCTTTTTTCAGACTGATTGCTTGCAATTGGATTTTTACTGCCTCTGGCATGCGTTGAAATTTTCATTAGGGGCAGCTTGTAGGTCGCTGTTAAATGCCGTGAAACCGTTTCCGCCCGGCGTTGCGAAAGTAAGAATCCCGCCGATTTTTCATTGACACCATCCGTGTAGCCCTCAATCACAATCTTAACATATGGTTTTCCTTTACTCTTCTTAGCAACTGACTTCAAAGCCCGAATGGCTTTGTCCGAGAGATCTGCCGATCCTTCTCGGAAATAAACACGCGGCATCATCTCTTTTTTAGACGTCTGCTGATCATCACGCAGGGGTTTTTTTACAATCAATCCCTGCAAGGTTTGGGATTTTCCATTTTTGAACCCAATTTTATAGGCGTATTTGCAAAAAACAGTCTCTTTTAACTTACGCCCCTGCTTGTCTTTGCCGTTCCATTCAATCACCGGGGGTTTCCCTTTCCCGGTATATTTCTTGACTACTTTACCCTTGGCATCCGCAATAAGTAGTGTCCATTTTTCAATAGTTTTACCAGCCTCTATTTTTAGCTTAAAAGTCGCTTTGTCTATCTGCGATTCAATCTTATTATTTATTTTCGCATCCACTTCCACATAAATCGATTTGCGCATTTCCATTTTCTTCATTTTGGGCAGCATCACTTGACTGGTGGTTCCGGTTTTACCTGGCAACAGCATCACTTTGCCTGAGCCGGCAACTTCAGAAATCCCAGCGCGTTTGATGGTGCGGCGTTTCTTGGCACGGCGTGCTTTTTGGCTGCGCTTCCCTGTGTCAAAACCGTACGTCACTGAGATACGATGTGACATTCCCAAATCACCAAAAGGAGCCAGCGCATAATCCAGGTTGAAATTCATAACTGCCACACCCAACCCGGCAGTTATGCCCGAGATAGACCCTAAAGTGTTAATTTCAGAAATTTTATAGCCCACCCGTGCTGCCACAACGCCGAAAAAGAAATACTCCAACCCTAGGTTGGTATAAATGGGTTGATCAAACGGAATCGGTAAATGTACGTCTACCACGGTTAGAAAACGGTTCTTCCGTTTATTTAAAATTTTATATGCCGCACCGAGTTTGATGGTCAAGGGCAAACCATACCCTTCCAAGGGCACACCTAAATTCTGAATGGAGAGGCCAAGATCCAAGCCTTTCAAGAAATTACTGTACTGCGCACCCAAATCCAGTGCCAGGGTCATGGCACTGAAGGTATCCACACTCTCATTCACGATTTTTATGGAACCACCGACATCCAAATCATCCAGCAAGCTAGTTCCATAACCTAATGTGATGACCATAGTATAGGGAGTAAATGTCTCTGAGGTTGGCAAAGGGTATCCTGCAGCATCTACATCAATCTTCTCAAATTCGCCGAAGTTAAAATAATTAATACTGCCCGCAAAGCCGCCTTTAAACATGCGCTGAGCATACGTAATGTACATGTCCTGTATATCCTGCAACCAGAGATTATGCATGTAGGAAATTTGCGGAGCACGAATATTGAATAATCCAGCAGGATTCCAAAAGAGCGAGTAAATATCATCACAGGCCGCGACACTCGCTTCACCCATGGCTACCCAACGCGGTCCAGGACTGATTTGCAAGACCTTCCCTGCTGTGCTGAGTACTGATTCACCAGCTTGAATGGTTGTTGGAAATCCTAGCATTAAACATACTGCTACCAGGTACCATTTTCTCATATTTCCCACCACCCTATTCCTATATATCTTTTCCGGTTGGGACTTTTGACCTATCGTTAAATTTTACAATATATCTACGAAGAAGTCAAACCACAGGGTTTTAATATCCACTTTATTCCGGCCAGACATCTTATAAAGCCCACGGGCAACCGGCGGAAGTCCCATAGTTCCATATCTTTTCCGGTCGGGGCTGCCGTAAGGCGTCCCTATATATCTTTTCCGGTCGGGGCTGCCCGTGGACTCCGGCGAAGGGGATTATTTTCTACCCTACTGTTAACCAATACCATGCACTTTAATAAAATTCGTTTTGGTTCCCTTAGGAGAACTCGCAAGAATAACAATGGTATCACCGCGCTGAACGCATTTTTGCTTTAATAATATCTTCTGCGCTTTTTCCACCACAGCCTCCAGGGCTGGGTGACTTTTGATCAAAAAGGCCTGAATACCCCAATTTAATTGTAGCTTTCTCTGTACATCAGCAGCACGGGCCAAAACAATCACCGGAACCTGTGGTCGCTGCCGGGAAACCCGTCGAGCAGTATTCCCGGTCTGGGTAAAAACCACCAAAGCTTTTGCCTTCAATTGCTCAGCGAGTTCTACCGCGGCTGCGACTACTTTATCCTCGGCCTTGACCGGAAAAGAGAACGCCGGTCTTGAACCCGTAGGGGCAACCCTTGCGGTTGCCCGTAGTGATGTATAGGGACGCCTTCCGGCGGAATTATCCAGCCGGGATTGGAGGGAAAGCCGATTGTACTCCGGCGCTTTTTCCGCGCTGCTTGTGATCCGGGACATCATCTCAGCGGATTGCAAGGGATACAAACCGGCCGCTGTTTCTCCTGACAGCATAATCGCATCAGTACCATCAAAAATCGCATTGGCCACATCCGTGGCTTCCGCGCGGGTTGGTGTCGGCGCATCCATCATGGATTGCAGCATTTGCGTAGCTGTAATCACCAAACGACCATAATGGTTGGCCACTGTGATAATACGCTTTTGTAAAACCGGAACCTGCTCCGGTGCCATTTCCACACCCAGGTCTCCGCGCGCGATCATGATGCCATCCGAGGCTCGCACGATCTCTTCCAAATGCGGAATAGCTTGCGGTTTTTCAATTTTAGCGATACACCCGGCAGTTGAACCGGCTTTTTGGATCAATTGACGTAAAGTTTTCATTTCCTTGGCTTGACGAACAAAGGATAAAGCCACATAATCCACACCCAAGCTGAGCCCAAATTTTAAATCCTTGCGGTCTTTGCCGGTTAAAGCCGGCGCTTTAACGGCAATCCCGGGCAAATTCATGCCCTTGCGATCACGCAGCAATCCGCCGATTTCCACCCGACATATAATGTCCGGTTTTATTTTTTTAATCACCTGCAGACGAATGAGACCATCATCCAATAAAATTTGGTCCCCTACTTTAATCTCAGCAGCTAAATTTTTATAGGTAATGGGTATAAGACCTTCGTGTCCTTTGACATT
>JAGLMY010000245.1 GCA_023139775.1 bacterium | reverse complement strand
GTCTATTTTCTATTGTTCAATTGTTCAGGAATTTAAAAAAACAGACTGATTGCCCAGTCTCCTAGTCAAAATAGTTTAGGTGCCAAAACGACTGCCTTTGGCCAGCGCGGTAAGCAAGGCTACCGCAGAAGCGGCAGCTAAAAAACTGGTCTTGAGATTTTCCCGCGACGGGATATTTTCAGTAGTGGTGGTGAATTTTCCAAAATCACCCGCCACTTCCAGGGTGTGTGAATTCTTAGTCGTTCTTGGATCTGCAATAATATTGACACGGGTTTTATCCGGTCCCAACCCGACTAGGGAAACAGCTGCCGCCACATTGACATTGGCGGGAAAAAGCCGGATGGCACGACGTGCGGTTCCGGAAAATATGGTGGTCGCCGTTTTTAATTTCCCAGGGTCCATTTTTTTTTGCTGAAAAAATGGCGCTCCGGCCAATCCTCGGGGCGGTTTGCGAGTGGTTAAAATTACCGAACGTACTTTGCCGACGGCAGACGCGGCTTTGAGCGCGTCCAACCCGGCAATAGCTCCGGAAGGAAAATGGAGCGGACACTGCCGGCGAAAGCATTGCTCCAAAATTTCAGGATATTGGATGAGTGCTCCCACTGAGAGCAAGACCAGTTGCTTTTTTTCCCGACTAGCCGCTTGGGCAATGCTTGGGACAGCCAAACTCCCGGCAGCTTCCAGCAATACATCACATTGCTTGGCTGCCGGAGATAGGGAAACTACCTTTGGCCGGGGGGAGAGTTGCGCGGCGATGTCCAGCGCTCGCTGAAGATCAATATCGGTTAGGGTCGCAATCCGGAGCCCTGGTACTTTTTGCCTGGTAAGCGTCTTGGCCACTTGGCTGCCAATGGCTCCGCAACCAATAATCCCAATAGTAAGCCGGGATGTTTTTAACTTTGGCATGCTGCTCGCTCCCTGAGAAGATTACCGGTTGGATCGGTTCAGTTAATTTTTAGCATGGCTTCCAGCGCTTGGAAAGCTCCCATGCGAATCGGTTCCGGCACTTCTACCGGATACTTGATATATTCCAGAGCATCAGCTAAATCGGCTAAGGATGTCATTTTCATACTTCGGCAGACCATGCGCGAAGACAAGGGATAAAAAGTCTTTTCTGGATTTTCTTTACGCAACCGGTACAACATGCCAATCTCCGTGCCTACAATAAACTCTGTAGCTTTCTCAGCTTTGGCCCGGCGCAGCATTTGCGAGGTCGACAGAACAGCGTCCGCTTGTCCGCACACTTCCGGACGGCATTCCGGATGCGCCATAAATTTTGCTTCCGGATGCGCTTGTTTTGCTGCTGCCACATCTTTGGCAGTTATGTTGTTGTGCGTACAGCAGCTTCCGGGCCAAGGTATAATACGTTTCTGCGTATGGCGTGCCACCCAGTGCGCCAAATTTTTATCCGGAGCAAAGATGACCTCAGCTTGCGGCAGGGAATTGACCACCTCTACCGCATTGGCAGACGTACAACACACATCAGCCAGGGCTTTCACCTCCGCGGGAGAATTGACATAGATCACAACTGCTGCCTGCGGATGCTGCTGCCGGGCCTGGCGCAAATCTTCGGCCGTGATGGTGTCAGCCAAAGGACAGCCGGCTTCTTTTACCGGTAACAGCACTGTCTTTTGAGGAGAAAGGAGCTTAGCGCTTTCGGCCATAAATACCACGCCGGCAAAAACAATTACTTCGGCCTCGGTTTTGGCAGCCAACCGGGCCAATTCTAAAGAGTCCCCGGTATAATCAGCCACAGCCTGGATTTCATCCGGCTGATAATTGTGCGCGATAATCACCGCGCAACGCGTTTTTTTCCATTGTTGAATGCGGGCAATGGTCTGCTCTACGCCGGCGGATTGCCTGGCCGCAACTTGACTCATTTTGCTTTTTCCTTTCCAGCTGCCGGCAATCGCTTATGTGTCCGGACCGAACCCATCCGGATTTCAGTAATGTGATTCTTTCCATCCACAAAAGCAATTCGCGGATGGAAATGTTTCAAATCGCCGTCTTCCACATCCGCATAGGCAATAATGATCACCCGGTCATGCTTTGAGAAAAAACGGGCAGCCGCGCCATTTATGCGAACCTGACCGGATCCCCGTTTCCCTTCAATGACATACGTTTCGATCCGGGAGCCATTGTCCAAATTCAATACATGCACACGCTCAGAGCCGATAATATCCACGGCTTCGCATAATTCGCGATCAATAGTAATACTTCCCATGTAATCCAAGTGCGCACCGGTAACTGTCGCCCGATGTATTTTTGACTTCATCAAACTTCTTTTCATTGCCGTCAACTCCCTGATGGTACATCCACCATAATATTATCTATTAACCGGGCCTTGCCCAGCCGAACTGCGATGGCAACTAGAATCCGGCCTGCTAAAATGTTTACATCCTCCAGCGTATACGCATTTTTGGCAGCCACGTACTCAACATCCATCAAGGACTCGGTGCGCAGACGTTTGGTTACAGCTTCCAGCATATCCTTGGGATTGCGTTCGCCGACCTGGAGCATGCCTTCGGCCAGTTTCAAGGCTTGATAAATCGCAGGAGCCGCGCGCCGTTCTTCTTCACTCAAATAACTGTTGCGCGAACTTTTTGCCAAACCGTCGTTTTCCCGTATGGTAGGCAGCACAACTATTTCACAGCCCACATTCAAATCCACAACCATCCGTTGTATGATTAAGACTTGCTGATAATCTTTCTGTCCCAAGAACGTTTTGTGCGGCCGGATAATATTCAGCAGTTTGGTGACAACTGTGGTGACACCGGCAAAATGCTCGGGACGATTTTTTCCGCATAAGGTCCGGATGTATTGATCCCCCACCTTTACTTGCGCAGTAAAATCCGGCGGATACATTTCTTTGGCCGCAGGCACAAACAACACATCCACTTTTTCTTGGGCAGCCAAACGCGTATCGCGTTTAAGATCGCGGGGATAGGCCTCCTGATCTTCTTGCGGTCCAAATTGCAGTGGATTCACAAAGATGGAGGCTACTACACGATCGCAGGTCTTGCGCGCTTCGCGAATTAAAGAAAGATGACCTTCATGAAAAGCGCCCATGGTTGGGACAAACCCGATTTTCTTCCGGTTGCCGCGCCAGCGTTCAATCACGATCTCCATTTCACGTATCGTGGTCACTACTTTGACTTTGGCTGTTCGTTTGGTTTTGTTCGCGCCAATACTACTTGCTGCAGAATTGCGTTCCGCGATCATTTTTACTTCCCTTCCTTCTCAGGAAATACTCCGTTTTTGACTTCCTGACGAAAAGCAGCCATGGCATCCACTGCCGCCTTCCCGAGTTGAGCATACTGCTTAACAAAGCTGGGTTTATAATCACCAAAGAGACCGAGAATATCGTGGGTCACCAGTACTTGTCCGTCACAGTACGGTCCTGCTCCACACCCGATGGTTGGAATGCGTAAAGTCTTGGTCACCTGAGCCGCAACAGTTGCCGGTACTTTTTCCAAAACTACAGCAAAAGCTCCGGCTTTTTCCACAGCTTGCGCATCAGCCAATAATTTTTCTTGTCCTGCAGAATCCACGGCCTGGGTACGGTAGCCTCCCAATTGATGCACAGCTTGCGGGGTTAAACCAACATGTCCCATAACCGCTATATCCGCTCTAACCAACGCGGCTATCACCTCGGCCATATCTTCGCCGCCTTCCAATTTCACCGAGTGAGCGCCGCCGGCTTTAATCAAGCGTCCGGCATTCCGTATTGCTTCTTCCACAGACACTTGATAAGAAAGAAAAGGCATGTCCGCCACAATCAAACATCCGGGAGCGCCGCGCGCTACAGCTGCCGTATGCCGCACCATATCATCCATGGTTACCGGCAAGGTGCTGGAGTAGCCCAACATCACCTGACCCAGCGAGTCCCCAACCAGAATGACAGGCACCTCAGCCTCGGCTACTAATTTAGCCAACGAATAATCGTAGGCAGTAAGCAGGGTGAACCGTTCGCCTTTTGCTTTCCATTCCGCCAAATGGCGCGTAGTAGTACTCATAATCTTTAACCTTGGTATCCTAGAGGATTGTAATATTGGGTACCTTTGCCCATAGAACGAATTTGCTTTGCCAAATCGTCCAAATCCTCCCGACTGTTTACAAAATCAATCTCATTGGTATTGACTACCAGCAAAGGTGTTTCCTGATAATGAAAAAAATAGTGGTTATAGGCCTGATTGACGCGTTCCAAATATTCCCGGTCAATTCCTTTCTCAAAATTACGGCCCCGCGCAGTCAAGCGCTGCAGCAAGACATCCGTAGAGCCCTGTAAATAGATAACCAAATCCGGTTTTAAGAACTTTTCATGCAGCATAGCGCAGAGCCGCTCATACAGATTCAATTCATTCTCGTCCAGAGTCAAATAGGCAAAAATACGGTCCTTGGTAAATAAATAATCGCAAATAATGTTCCGTTTAAAAAGATCACCCTGAGCCAATTCATGCTGCTGCCGATAACGATTTAACAGAAAAAATATCTGAGTCTGAAAAGCATAGCCCCGCATATCCCGGTAGAATTTTTCCAGAAACGGATTTTCTTCCGCTGCTTCCAGAACTAGGCGCGCATTGAGCTCTTTAACCAGGTTTTCACACAAACTGGTCTTGCCCACACCCAAGACACCTTCTACCACGATGTATCGATTCGCTTCCATAGGCGCTACTCCTCGTTTAGCTTCGCCCAGTCGGGCCCAACAGCGACACAGTACGTTCCCTGTGTTGGAATCTGCGCCAGCAACGCAGCAATGCTCTGCTTTACTTCCGGGTGCTGAACCTCTGGAGCAATCTCTGCCAATGGCACCAGCACAAAGGCCCGCTTTGTCATCTCCTGATGCGGAATCCGCAAATCAGGTTCTGAAATAATTTCATTATTATATAATAACAGATCAACATCTAACAAGCGGGGAGCGTTTTTTTTTGCGCGCTCCCGGCCGATCTCAGCCTCTAATCCCAAACTCAATTTCAACAGCACTTTGGGGGATTTCTCAGTTGTGATACTAACAACGGCATTATAATAATCCGGCTGTGGTTCTTCGCAACCCAAAGGCGTCGTCCGGTACAATGAAGAAATTCGTTGTATTTCAATATCCGGGTCCTGGGCCAGAGTTTGCACGCACCAGCGCAATTGCATCACCGGATTCTCCAGATTGGCTCCTAATCCTAAAAACACTTCAGGCATATTTTCAACCTATGTGTGTATAGCCTCAACCGTATAAGGTGTCTGCTATTCTCCGTCTGTTTCCATTCCCGGGTTTTTGCGTTTCACATCTTCATTGCCTTTGGACACTTCCAAAGACGTAGGCCGGGCGACTTTCCAGTCCGGATAGTGCTTGTCCATCCATTCCTTAGCCGCTTCTTGCAATGTCAGCGAGGAACCCGATTCCAATTTTCCTGCTTTAACTAAATTTTCGGTTTGCAGCCATTTATAGTTCAATATTTCCTGATAAATATCCCGAGCTTCCGGTTCTGGTATTATCTTGCTGATCATGCGGTTTAAGTTTTGAGTATATTGGCCGTCTTTGATCGGTTCAATAACCGCATGCCAAACATTATTGCGGGTAATTTCCACATCAACAATACCATAGCCCAGAATATTCAGTCCTTTTTGATCCAATTTAATAGCAGTCATTTTTCTCTACCTCTCATTCCCGGCAAATTAGATATCTCTAAAACAAATCTGCCAGCCAATTTATTAAACATAAAGCATAGCAAAAAAAAAGCCTGCACTCCATTAATTTTCCACATTTTTTAGGGCCTCCCTAACCCGGACAAGCCGGAACCAAAAAGGCATATTCACTGCATACCCAAAAAACGGGCACAAGGAGACACATAGATTGTTCTATGTAGAGACGCGATTAATCGCGTCTCTACAGTTACTTATTTTGTCTTTATTCCCAAGACATCTGACATGTGATAAAAACCCGGGTCCTGCTTTTTTACCCAGGTCGCGGCACGCACCGCACCTCTGGCAAAAACATCCCGGGAATGCGCTTGATGCTTCAATTCAATACGTTCACCCGGTCCGGCAAAGAGCGCAATGTGTTCTCCCACAATATCACCGGCGCGCACGGCGTGCACGCCAATCTCTTCTTTCCTACGCACACCAGGCATACCGACTCTGCCGTGGATAGCAGATTTTTGCGGGTCCAGACCCTTGCCTCGGGCAATGGCTTCCAACAAAGTAACTGCCGTGCCGGAAGGAGCATCTTTTTTAAGATTATGATGGCTCTCAATGATTTCAGCATCGTATGCTTCACCCAAAATACCTGCTGCCTGCTCGGCCAGCGCCCACAACACATTAACACCCGTGGAAAAGTTGGTTGCATACACAACGGCAATCTTCTCCCCGGCTTTTTGCAGCATGGTCAATTGCTCTGAAGTCATCCCGGTAGTCCCAACAATTAGAGCACAGCCGGTCTCCACCGCATGCCTAACAATTGCCACTGTGGCGTCAGGAGCTGTAAAATCAATCACAATCTCACTCTTGGCAATCGCCGCGGCGGCAGAATCGCCCACTACCACATACGCCGCTACCAACCCGGCCAAGACTCCGGCATCCTGTCCAATACTGGGATGATCTTTTCTGTCCCACGCAGCTGAAAGCGAGAGTTCCGGATGTTCCACCACTGCCCGCACCAAAGCTCTTCCCATTTTTCCGGCTGCACCGGCAATTCCAACCTTGATCATGGTGCTCCTCCTTAGAGACGCGATTAATCGCGTCTCTACATAGAACAATCTATGTGTCTCCTTGTGCCCGTTTTTTGGGTATGCGGTGAATATGCCTTTTTGTTTCCAACTTGTCCGGGTTAGGACAATAGTCCGAACTGCTGCAACGCAATTCTTATTTTTTCACGAGTTTCCTCTGCAACGCCTACCAGCGGCAGTCGAACCTCAGCAGAACACAGTCCCATTAATTCCATGGCTGCTTTTACCGGTGTGGGATTGCTTTCCAAAAACAAGGCCTTGACCATGGGCAGCATGGTTTCATGCCGGGTCAAGGCTTCGCTGAATTTTCCAGCCAAACAATCGGCCACAAAGTCAGCTGTCTGACGGGGCGCAATATTGGCAATTACTGAGATAACACCTTTACCGCCAACCGCTATAATCGGCAAGGTCAGCGCATCATCTCCGGAAATAATGGCGACTTTTTCATCCAACAGGGAATGCAAACGGCTGATCTGCTCTAAATTTCCCGACGCTTCTTTTACAGCTACCAGCAACGGGCAATCCTTTGCGATCCGGGCAATGGTTTCCGGCAAGACATTGATGCCGGTTCTGCCTTGAATATTATATAAAACCATAGGAAAATCAGCAGACTCAGCTAATTTAATAAAATGTTGATACACGCCCTCTTGCGTGGGTTTGTTATAATACGGTGTAATCTGCAACGAAGCTGTGGCTCCGGCGGCACGGGCTGCTTTGGTCAGTTCAATAGCTTCTGCAGTGTTGTTGGATCCTGTTCCGGCAATCACCGGCACCCGGCCGGCTGTCAATTGAACAACTAAATCAATGACCCTATGGTGCTCAGCAACACTTAACGTTGCCGATTCACCGGTGGTTCCACACGGCACCAATACTTTGGTTCCGTTCTCAATCTGAAAATCAATCAGTTTTTTTAATGACGCTTCATCCACTTTTCCGTCTTTGAACGGTGTCACAATCGCAACCATTGATCCTGTATACATTTTCTTCCTCCTCGCAACAAAAACTAATTACTACTATATGAACATGTTCAATTGGCAAATCTAAAATTCGCCATTATTTACTATTCGCCGGGAGAAACGCCGTAGCCTCTTCAGAACTTTCGCCCCAATAAATCAGCCGCGCTTCGCCTTGTTGGAATATGTCCGCAAATCCATCGCCCTCCAAGCGAAACTCCATGGTCAATTCCACCTGGCTGTGAGTTTTCACTTTGACCGGAGATTGTACCAGGCCCCGCTTGGCAGCCAACAACGCAGCCGCGGCCGCGCCCGTACCACAAGCTAAGGTTTCATCCTCAACACCACGCTCATAGGTGCGAACCACCAGATGATGTTGATCCACGACCTGACAAAAATTCACATTAGTGCCTTGCGGTTGAAACTGCGGATGCTGCCGGACCTCTCTGCCCAGTTTAACCACAGGTTCGGTTTCTACTTTGTCTGAAAAAAACACGGCGTGCGGAACTCCGGTGTCAATAAAATCCACTTGACGTTCTCCACCGCTTAATGCCAACGAAATGTCTTGACGATAACCGGCAGGTGGAATAATACTTAACTTTACTTGTTCTCCGTGTACTTTGGCCGTGTACTTTCCTGACAGGGCCATAAAGGTAAGTACTTGACCTTCCTTTCCGGCTCCCACCAAAACCGCAAAACGCGAGATACAACGTCCGCCATTGCCACACATCGCCGCTTCCGAACCGTCCGCGTTATAATAGCGCATGCGAAAATCCGCATCCGGAGCCGCGCTAAGAATCAGCAATCCATCCGCACCTACGGAAAGGCGGCGTGCGCACAATTTCTGTATTTTTTGCACATTAATGTCAGGCAGCGTATTGCCACGATTGTCAATGACAATAAAATCATTCCCTGCGCCTGACATTTTTGCAAAACGATAGGAAGTCATTTCCTGCCACTCCTCTTCCCGGCGAACTGCTTAGTTTTTTAGCATTGCCAATTCCGGAGCCAATACCTCCGCCATGATTTCGCGTTTGCGAATCAATTTAGCCTTACTCCCTGCAACCAAGACTTCCGCCGGTCGGGGCCGGGAATTATAATTGGAAGCCATTACCATACCATAAGCTCCGGCACTGCGCACTGCCAGCAAATCACCACTTTCCAGATTTGGCAAATGCCGGTCCTTGCCTAAAAAATCTCCGGATTCGCAAATCGGACCAACCACATCTGTGAGCACGGTTTTTCCTCCGCGCTTGCTGATTACAGGCAAAATTTGATGAAAGGCGCCGTACAAACTGGGACGAATGAGATCATTCATTCCGGCATCCACAATCGCAAAAGACTTTAAGTGTCCACGCTTTACGTACTGCACCTCAGTGACCAGGATACCGGCATTGCCGACAATAAAACGGCCTGGTTCCAGGATCAGTTTGCACTTGAGCGGCCGGATCAAAGGCGCCACCGCTTGGGCAAATTCATTGGCGGTCTGCGGCCGTTCTTCATTATAGATAATACCCAAACCACCACCCAAATTAAAATACTCAATGTCAAAATCTTCCCGCCGCAATTCCGCGATCATTTTGCTCATCCGTCGAATGGCCTGCAAGTAGGGTGTGGCGCTGGTTATCTGCGAACCAATATGCATATGCACCCCAATGGGCTTGATATGCTTTAAGCGCCGGGTACTACGGAAGAGATCCATGGCCAAGGGAATAGTCAGACCGAATTTGTTTTCCTTTTTCCCGGTCGTAATATATTTATGCGTTTTAGCATCCACATCCGGATTAATTCGAAAAGCTACTTGCGCGCAGGTTTTCATTTTTTGCGCCACCCGATTGATCAAACGCGCCTCTGGTTCGGATTCCACATTAAACATCAGAATGCCTGCCCGTAAGGCAGCGATGATTTCTTTTTCCGTTTTCCCAACTCCGGCATATACCATACACCGGGTCGGCACCTTAACTGCCAGTCCGCGTTCCAACTCACCTTGCGAGACAATGTCCAAACCGGTCCCCTGCTCAGCCAACAGACGCAAAATAGTTAAATTGGAATTGGCCTTCACAGAATAACAAATCAAGGGGTTCAACTCAGCAAAAGCGTTCTTTATTTTATTATAATGAGAAAGAATCGTATTCCGGCTATAGATATACAGCGGCGTTCCATGGATTTTCACCAACTTGGATATTGGCATATCTTCACAGTACAATTCACCCTTTCTCTTTAAAAAATCATCCATAAAAAGCACACCACCCTATTAAAAATTAAAGGAAAATGTAGCACAAACGCCTGCGGCTTGTCAATCTACGTCCCAGACCGTAGAGACGCACATTGTAGAGACGCGCATTATAGAGATGCGCATTGTAGAGACGTACATTGTAGAGACGCGATTAATCGCGTCTCTACGTGTGAAATCATATCAATCGTGATTAACCCTTGGCGTACGATCTAAAAATCGCCGGCCAGACTGATATGCTGTATTTGTTCGAAATCAGCAGTGACCTCATAATTCAACCGCCATTGCCACTTCCTGATACACCAACCAACACCTATAGCAACACCATCATAGACCTGACTGGCATTACTTAGTTGGTATTCAATCGAAGAATGCAAATCATCGGACCAATCGACCTGAGATCCGAATTGGAACCGCATCACATCATCAAAGGGAGCCTCGACTTTAGCCTTGAGTTTCAACTTTGAATTTACACAATAGGTGGAATCCACCTCAATTTCCACCGGCAAAAAACGGCCGCAATTTAAATATTTATTCAAATCTTCATCCGCATACACCCGCATTTTCATGTGTATGGGAATTTCCAGGTTTTGGTACAACGTATTAATATCCATTGCCACACCGGTCTGCATGTTCTGCATATCCATAGCCAACCACGAGACACCGATCTCACGAATCAATTGCTCTCGAAAATATTCGCGTAAATGTTCCTGACCGCGGCTCAAATAGTGGTGTTTTACTTCTTCCGAAGCTTCAATGGTTTCTCCGTACAGAGCAGCACTTTGCAAAGCAAGTGCCTGATACTGTTCGGCTGCTGCGGAAGATATTAAACCTCCCACTATTATCATGCTATATGTGATTACTTGTATCGCACGAGACATAAAGGTATCCCCTAGTTTTTTCTACCTATATATTATATACAGGAAAAAAGCTGCTGTCAAATACCCAAACCAACCTTTTTCAGAACTCGCCGGGCCGGCTCAATATTGTACAACGATCCAATAATTAAGATCGGCAGCTGAGAATTTGACTTAAACAGCGCTTGGCGCAGGGCCTCAGAATAATTGCCGGTAAAAACAGCCTTTTTTCCGAGCTTGTAAAAGATTTCCGCCAATTCCCGGGCTGGAATTGCCCTCTCATCCGGGGGGCTGACTGTGATAATATGCTCTGCAATGGGCAGCAATTGTTGACACATGGCAGGCACATCTTTGTCGCTCATCATCCCGGTAATTACTACTACCTTTTTTCGGCCGCATCTCCAGGCTTCAGTGGCCGCCAACAGGGCGGCCGGATTGTGTGCTCCATCCAAAAAAACCGGAGGTTTTTTACTCACTTGCTCGAGGCGGCCCGGCCAGTGTACGGATTGAAATCCCTTTTTGATGTCCGTCTGTGTAATCGTCATTCCTGACAACTCTATTTTTTCCAGAGCCAACAGTGCCAAGCCGGCATTGTCCAGCTGAAATGTGCCGGCCAAGGGCAAACATAGCGGCCCATAATGTTGCTGTACAGAGTGAAAGGCAGCTAAGAATCCCTGGGACACTTTTTTCCAGGACTGAATCCGCATGTCATCCTTTTTTTGCCGGCCGGAAAAAAAAACCGGAAAGCCTTTTTGGCGCCCCTGCGCTTTGATGTGCTTTCTCAGCTGCGTATCTGTCTCAGCGGATAAAAATGGAATTCCCGGCCGGGCAATGCCCAATTTTTCACGACAAATAGCTAATTTGGTGCTTCCCAGTTGTGTGGTATGTTCCAATTGTACTTGTGTGAGCAGGCTCAACACATTGTTACCCCAGGCAGTAGTTGCATCCAAGCGGCCGCCCATGCCCACCTCAACCACTGCCATATCCACCCTCGCTTGATGAAATGCTTCCGCTGCCAAAACTGTCCAGGCTTCAAACGTGGTAGCCGGATCTTTGCGTTGGTGCAGGTAGCGCAAACCAGGCAGCAGGCGCTCCAGGGCCCTAACAAACGCAGCGCGTGTGATTATTTTACCCTGAATGGCAATGCGCTCGCGTTCATCCCGCAAATGCGGAGAAGTAAAGCGTCCAACACGGAGCCCGGCCTGCAGCAATACTGAGGAAAGGATGGCTGCCACAGAGCCTTTGCCATTGGTCCCTGTAATCTGTATCATGGGATATGCTTTTTGAGGATGCTGGAGCATATGAAGTAATTTTTTGCTGCGTTTGAGGCCGGGTTGTATTGCCCGCACAGTCAGCCGATGCAAGGCTGTGCGGGCTTGCGTGTAGGTCATTTTGGTGAGATGGTGAGTAACCGGGAGAGCGTTTGCTTAAGATTTTGCCTATTCACAATCATATCAATCATGCCATGCTCCAGCAGAAATTCAGAGCGCTGAAACCGTTTGGGCAAATGTTGACGAATAGTCTGTTCAATCACCCGTGGGCCGGCAAACATAATCAACGCCTTAGGCTCAGCCACAATCAGGTCTCCCAGCATGGCAAAGCTGGCTGTCACACCACCGCCTGTAGGATCGGTTAAAACGGAAATGTACATTTGCTTGGCTGCTGCTAAGCGAGATAAGGCTGCTGACGTTTTGGCCATCTGCATTAATGAAATAATTCCTTCTTGCATGCGGGCACCCCCACCGGAAGCAGAGACAATGACCACAGGGATCTTTTCCTCAATGGAGCGTTCTATCAAGCGAGTGACTTCTTCACCCAGCACCGATCCCATGGAACCACCCATAAAGCCAAAATCCGTAATCGCCAGACCGGTTTTAATCCCTCCAATAGTGCAAATACCAGCCAAAATGGCATCTTCCAGATTGGTCCTTTTCTTACTCTTGGCTAATTTTTCTTTGTATCCTGGAAAATTCAAAGGATCAGCTGCTGTGATCTTACCGGATGTTTGCTCAATAAATTCACCATTGTCAGCCAATATTGCCAAGCGCCCCTGGGCAGACATCTGAAAATGATGATTACACTTAGGGCAGGTCCGATCCGCTTTCTCAATCTCGGTATTAAATATAATCTCACTGCAGGACGGACAGCGGGTTACCAGATTATCCGGAATTCCCGGTTTTTTATCTTTTTTGGCCACTCGAACTGTCATGTATTTGGGTTTTCTAAACCAATCCATAATGCTATTTCCTATCCGTTTTTGTGCTTTTTTTCCTACTAGTGTAGTGTATTAAATATTTATTTTTTGGCGTCATTCCGGCATGCTTTAAGCCGGAATCCAGGGATTTGTTCTTTAAAAATCTTTTTTTTCTGGACCCCGGCTACAATCACGCCGGGGTGACGTCTGTAAAGATGTTACTGTTACACTACACTAGACATCCATTCCTGAGCATTTTATGACCACTAATGCGCGGGAATTGAATATTTTAACAATTTTCTTGAATATTACCAGTTATTTTTTCACTGCCTTAGCTATGTTAGCTGCCAATTGTATGAATTTTTTCAAAGCAGCCCGGTTGTTTTCTTTTCCTGCCAGGGTTTTAACCAAAGCACTTCCCACAATCACTCCATCCGAAACCTTGGCCACCCGGGCAGCCTGCTCTGGTGTGGCAATCCCAAAACCAACCAGAATTGGTAAGAACGTCATGCTCCTAACCCGGGCAATGCCCTGTTGCAAATGAGCAGGCAATTGCGTCCGGGCACCTGTTGTTCCGGTCACAGACACATAGTAAATATACCCGGTTGATGCCTGGGCTACTGCAGCCAAACGATCAGGCGTACTATTGGGTGTGGTTAAAAAAACGGTATCCAGATCCTGTTCTCCACAAGCTTTAATCCAATCCATTGCCTCTTCCGGTGGATAATCGGGAATAATAGTACCATCCACTCCGGCTTGAACAAGCCATTTGGCCATGGCATTCGCATTTTTTTGTAAAAAGGGATTCAAATATCCCATCAATAAAATCGGCATGTCGGTCTTGGAACGCAGGGTGTGTACCATGTCAATTATCCCGGCTAAAGTGGTATGCTGTTCCAAGGCACGCTGTGAGGAGGCTTGAATCACTTTACCGTCAGCTAAGGGGTCGGAAAAAGGCACTCCCAATTCAACAGCATCAGCACCTGCCTGATCCAATGCCAATACTGCTTGTCGTGTGAAATCCAGACCCCGGTCACCAGCTGTGATAAAAGGAACAAAGAGCTTGCGACCGGCTGTACGCTCTTTTAACAGACGATTGATTAGACGAATACTCATTGGACATCTCCAGGTTTTAAATCTTTATCCCCCCGACCGGATACATTAATGATAATACTTTTTTTCTTGCCCAGCTTTTTAGCCAGAAATTTGGCATAGGCCACCGCATGCGCACTCTCGGTAGCAGGAATAATCCCTTCCAGCCTAGCCATCTCTTTTTGCGCAGCCAAGGCTTGGGTGTCTGTCACAGCTATAAATTCTGCTCGTCCACTATCTTTCAAATAGGACAGTTCCGGACCTACCCCAGGATAATCCAAACCAGCAGCCACCGAATGGGTGTTAAGTATTTGCCCGTCCGCATCCTGCATCACATAACTGCGGCTGCCATGCAAAACTCCAATGCGGCCGCGGGCCAGGGGCGCGGCATGACGACCGGTTACCAAGCCTTCACCACCTGCTTCCACACCCAGCAAGCGTACTTTGCGGTCTTTGACAAAGCTGGAAAAAATACCTATAGCATTGCTCCCGCCGCCCACGCAGGCGACTATGGCATCCGGTAATCTTCCGGTCTGTTTGAGTATTTGTTGGCGTGCCTCTTGGCCTATCACGGATTGGAAATCACACACCATTTTCGGATACGGATCAAAACCAGCTACCGAACCTAACAAGAAATAGGTATTATCCACATTGGTGATCCAGTCGCGAATGGCTTCATTCATAGCATCCTTTAAGGTACGCGTACCACTGTCCACAGCATACACTTCTGCTCCCAGCAAACGCATGCGATACACATTCAAAGCCTGGCGCTGCATGTCCTCTGTTCCCATATAGACTCGGCAAGGAATACCAAAGCGCGCACAGACCGTGGCCGCGGCCACACCATGCTGTCCGGCGCCGGTCTCGGCGATGATCCGTTTTTTACCCATACGTTTGGCCAGCAGTATCTGACCTAAACAATTATTTAATTTGTGCGATCCGGTATGATTCAGATCCTCACGTTTGAGAAATATTTTCGCCCCGCCCCACGCCTGCGTAAGACGCGCAGCCGTATCCAGGGGTGTAGGACGACCGGCATAGTTTCTGCGGATCGTATCCAGTTCCTGGCGAAACTTTGGGTCGCGCCGCGCTTGGGCGTAGGTTTTTTGCAGTTCATGCACAGCCGGCATCAACACTTCCGGTGCAAAACAACCGCCGAATTCTCCGAACCATCCTGGTCGTGTTGCTGACATAATTAAACTCCTGGTATTAATAACTTTCTGTTAAAAAAATGTATATTATAGATAATATCATGAACAATGCAATAATTAATATATTTTCCTGTACTGCGAATGGCCGATTGTAACTCATATTGCAACCTGGTCAACTAAATCTACATTTGCTGTGTAAGTTTATGAAACCATTTCGTCGGGTGATTTATAACCCGATATTTTTCTCGGATAATTATTCTTCCAATCTTATATCTGTCTGTTTTATTTTTGCTTCGGTGAATTTTGGTGCCTGTAAATTGTAACCATAAGTGCAACAGTTATTAATTTGTCATTGAACCTAATAACAGACGCTGAATCACAATACTGATTTTAAGGTCTTTTTAGGTCGTCATCCCGGCAATCTTTTAGCCGGAATCCAGGACGACTACTTACAAACGAAGGATTTACTGGACCCCGGATAAAATCGTTCCGGGGTGACGAACTTTAAAGAAGAAATCTTTTTTACCAAGATCAGGTATGTTGCAATATGAGTTACAATCTGCCCACTATCAATTCCTTCACTCGACTTGTTTGACTATGCTACCCTTAAATGGTATAAATTGACGATATGGAATTTAAAAATTACGAGGAAAACTTATGCCGTTAGACTTGTCTTCATTAAAAAAAGCCTTAGAAAGCCTGGAAAGGGCTTTACGCCGGTCCCAACAAAATAAAGCAGATGAAGAATTGCGGGATGCTGCTATTCAGCGTTTTGAATATACCTATGAATTATGCTGGAAGCTGTTGAAAAGGAAAATAGCATCTGACGCAGCTGTACCTGCTGAGATTGCTGCCATGAGTTTCAAAGACCTGATCAGGACCGGGGCTGAAAAAGGTTTGCTTACTACTCCGGAAACCTGGTTTAATTATCGTGAAAAAAGAAATATTACCACACATATTTATAACCAGGCAAAAGCTAAAGAAGTATATGAAGTTGTAGCTGATTTTTATAAAGACGCGACTGATTTGCTAAAAACACTACAAAAGAGTAACTAGCGTGATTCACCTTGATCCGCAACACCTGAAACTCATAAAAAACATTCTGTCTCACCATCTACCTGACTATGAAATATGGGCCTTTGGCTCAAGAGTCCATGGCAGACAATTAAAGCCGTTTTCTGATCTTGACTTGGTTGTTAAAACCGAGTCGCCTTTGGAGTCAAGCATCTTGTTTAATTTGAAGGAAGCCTTTTCAGAATCCAATTTGCCGATTTTTGTGGATGTGGTGGATTGGGCGGCAATTGACGATCCATTCAAAGATATTATTCTTGCGGACTTCGAGATTATTCAGTCCAATAAAATAGACTATCAGGTCGAGTAGACCGCAGGCTTATTTTTCGAGTGGTTTGTGACAAAACCACCAATCATATCCTTCAAATTCCTTCAGCCTTTTTTGGGCGGTTTGTTCATCTTTAGCCGGCGGAATAATAATACGGTCACCTATCAATTCATTATTGGGCCAGCCTGCCGGCATCGCTCCTTGTTTATCTGATATTTGAAGAGCTTTGACTGCTCGAACAATTTCATCCATGTTTCTGCCAACTTCTTGCGGATAGTACATTATCAAACGAACCTTACTCTCCGGATCAACTACAAATACTGCCCGGACAGTGTTTGTCCCTTTCCCTGGGTGCAACATGCCAAGTTTTAAGGCCACGGAATCATTGGCCGCCACAATCGGAAATTCAATCTTAACATCAAGTTTTTCTTTTATCCATTGAACCCATTTGATATGAGAGAATACTTGATCAACTGACATTCCAATTAATTGACAGTTAAGCTCATTAAATTTCTCGTACCTCTTTTGAAATGCAACAAATTCTGTTGTGCAAACCGGAGTAAAATCCGCAGGATGACTAAATAGCACAAACCATTTCCCTTTCAGATCACCCGGAATATTCATTGGCCCGTGGGTTGTTTGAACCTTCAGTTCTGGAAAGTCATCTCCCAATAATGGCATGTTGATTTTCGTTTCTTCCATGTTGTTCTCCCCTTTTTTGTTGACAGCCCAAAAAATGTTTTCACCTGATAATCTAACAACGGCTGAAATAGTATGTCAACAAAAAAACGACCGGCCGGCTGAATCGCGTGGCCCCTCCCGTAAGTTCGGATTTGTAAGCTACGTGGTCATATTAAAATTTTCATGCATTTTACTTCTATTCCGAATCAACATGATAGGACATAACAATAGTGCCGCCCTCCTCCAAAATCCAGAGACGACAGGTATAGCGTGTGGGGGGGAGCTTTCCGCCGGACGGCATATGCGTTTGATAAAATCGTAAGTCTTCGATCTTTTTACCGATCCCATAACGACTTATATCAACTTCCGGCATATCGAGCAGGCTGGTTGCTTGCTTCCATCCACTTTTCACTGCGGCCTTCATCAGGCTTCTTTGGGCTGCTGGTAATGTCATCCTGCCGGTTAATCGATGTTTCAGCACTAGATAACCCCAGGCGGAAAAGATGTCGACGTCATGAGAAAAGTCTTTCAACTCATATTTCGGCAAATCCAGCACAAAAAGAAACGGGGTGTCCAATACAGCCCGCGCCCTATCAGCACGGCCTTTGCCGGATTCCCGGATTAAAAAAAAGTTGAAAACAATGGCTATTAGAAAAACTACGGCAACAACAGCTATGGTGCTAAGCACCAAGATTTTCAAATATCGCAGCAACCATCTTCTATTATTTATCACAGGCACCTTTCTTTAAATTCCACCAGACAGCTCTTGCGAAATTTCGTGGCTCACGGACTTAATTTGGTAATATGGGCAGCTAAAAATTAATAATACTTAAGTACAAACAACTCCAAGGATAACCGCATTACCAAACTACCTCCCGCAATAATCGTAATACTGCGCTATTTTTATTTTGCAATTACAAAGGTGCCGTTAACAGCTTGGCCTTCAATTTCAATCTGATAAATATAAATTCCTTGTTTAATCTGCTTGTTTTCATTACGGCAATCCCATTCTGCCAAGTATTGATCTCCAATATTCCGGATACTCAATTCCTTTATAAGCATATTATGCAGATTGAATATTCTCACTTTAATATTCGGCTCTGCTACCTTGGATTTAAAGTAAATGCGCAGAGTTTGATAATAACGGCCAAAAGGCGTGACGATTTTGGGTTCCAAACGTGTGCCAAAAATCAGTTTATCCGTAAACGGAGGAGTGACCGTAATCGTGACAGTTGAAGTCTGGGTAATGGTGGGAGTGACTGTATAGGTAGGCGTAACGGTCGGGGTTCCGAGTGGTTTAATTGTATATGAAGCGCTGGTACCGGCTGTGGTCTGTGTGCTGGTGCAAGCGCTGAGCGTGTATCCTGTGCCCGGGATTGAAGGATTGCGGATATCGGCATTAGTGGTAAAGACAATAGTATACGCTGTACTGGCATTGAGGTTGATCGGGGTGGTAAGGGTTACGGTCTGGCCTGAGCCGTTGGCAGTGCTGACATTGTTTCCATCGACAGTGATGTCTCCGGCAGAGTAACTGCCAGGCACATTGGTGCCAACTGGAAAGGTAACGGAAATGGTACTAGTGCCGGCGACCAGCACGCCGTCCAAACTGGTGGTAATATCAAAGCTGTATTCTCCAATATTTAATATTTTGTTTGGTACCACCGTTACCGCACCCACGCTCAAGGGTAAGGTTGAGGTGGAAATAGCGTAAGGCGGGCTGGTGCCGGCTGTGGTTTGGGCCGTGGTGGAAGCGCTAAGCGTGTATCCAGCACCCGGGATTGCAGGATTGCGGATATCAGCATTAATGGTAAAGATAATAGTATACGCTGTAC
>JAGLMY010000244.1 GCA_023139775.1 bacterium | reverse complement strand
GAAAATATAATTGACGCTGATCACAGGTCATGCTGATCAGAATGCTGATCCTATAAGGCAGGGCTTTTTGATCATCCTTGGCAGGGTGCGCGCCAACGCACGGTTTTATTGTTAATACTATTGGGTAGGAACAGGGGCCTACCCCTACATTTATTGGGCGAACACAAGGTTCGCCCCTACGAATTCAATGTTTCATACGAAGGCAGGTCATGTTGATCAGAATGCTGATCCTATAAGGCAGGGCTTTTTGATCATCCTTGGCATCGCACGGTTTTTGTTAAATAGGTGTCTGTCAAACTGGGATGATCCATCGGCATCGTTTAAACCGTCATACCGGCGAAAGCCGGTATCCAGAAAAGCATTGTAATTATAAGCAACAATTCCTGGACCCCGGCTAAAATCATGCCGGGGTGACATAATTAATGTCTCTTTATTTATACGCGGATATATAGTTTGGCTTGTTCTTGCTCATTCTTTTAAAATCCAAAGGTGGCAACTGACTAAAAACAGCTACTCCAATATCTTTTGAACCCGGCCAACCTGTCCATCAGTTAAGCGAACCTTTATACCATGAGGATGGAATGCTGATTTTGTCAACAACCCGCTTACAATTCCCTCGGTTAATCGCCCGCTGCGCTGGTCCCGCTTCAAAATAACCGCGACCCTTAATCCGGGTTTTATATGCTCTCGTCTTTGTCCGTTCATCCGGCATTTTATCCTTTTCGCGTGGCATGTACTTATTTCTTTTCAACACCTGTTATTCCAACCAGTTTTAATAAAAACATGGCATTGGTTGTTTTGCTTACGCCGGATTTCAGCCGATAATCAAAGGTAATGCCTTGATCCCGATACTGCTCTTCGAAATGACCATTTATAAAAGTGTGTTCTTTTTCAGCCAGCTTAGCCAGAGCATAATCATGAGTGGTTATCAATCCGAGTGATTTATTCCGATTTAATATATCCAATACAATCGCGGCGGCATCATGGCGGTCTTGGGAGTTGGTTCCTCTGAATATTTCATCAATTAAAAATAATGTGACCCTCCGCTGACCGACGGCTGAAACAATGTTTTTTATACGCAATAGTTCAGCGTAAAAGGTAGAGACATGGTTTTCAAGATTATCATTTTGCCGCATTGAAGTATGCAGATTAAACAAAGAGCAATGGATATCTGAAGCACATACCGGCGCTCCGGCATATGCCAACACCAAGTTGATGCCAACTGTTCTGAGCATAGTGCTTTTACCTGACATATTGGAACCGGTAATAATCATGATTCGCCGGCGATTATCCAATTTGAGATTATTGCAAATCCGATTATTCTTGTGAATTAAGGGATGCCCCATTTGTTCTCCCGCAAAAGCAGCCTCTTTTTCTTCAAACCGGGGGAACGCCCATTCCGGTTGCTCGAATCGAATGTTGGCTAAACTCGAAAGGGATTCTACCTTCCCCAAAATTTCAAGCCAGGGCTCAATATGTCGACAACAGGCTTGTTTCCATTTTCGCAAAGATAAAACACAATGAACATCCCAGAAAAATCCTATACCTAAAATCGGTCCCAGCATACTATTTTGAAGAATGGCTGACCAGTCAGCGATCTTTCCGAGTTTTTTTATACTCTGTGAAGCTTTATGACCACCTGAATCGACCAGTATCTTTTGCATGCTTAATAAATATTCGGTTTTAAAATCTTCAGTTTCACACGCAGTGAGTAACCACGAGTAGAGATCGATTTTATCCCTGTTTTTATCTATGGAATCTAATATACGTTTATTTTTTCCGTAATTTATTAAAAACACTATAGCCTGCAGGCTAATCATCAGGCCCAAGAGAGCCGGGGTTTTCAACTTGAGCATCCCATATATTCCGATCAAAAATGAAAAAAGAGGTATTCCCAAGTAAATATAACGAAGAACTTGATTAAACCTTTCGGATTCTGCGGTTGATATCCAATCCAATAATCCCTGAGGCTTTTTTTGTGCATTTGGTATTAATCGCCCTTCTGCCTCGAAATTTTGGCGCCAATCGATTTTTTCAGCGAGTTCCTTTATGGCGGACTGATTTTTTTTGATTATAGTGGTATCTATCACCGGATTCAGCAAAGCCTCTTTCAAAGTATGTCTGCCAAAATAAGTATTGGTTGAATTAATCCATTGGAAAACCGAATAATGACCGAAAATATCCAAATCAAACGAATACTGATGCTGATAGTCTACAAATTCATTGCCAACATCTTCAATTTGCGTCCAGGTTCCTTCCAAACGTCTTACTCCTGTCTCGTTAATATAAAGAAGTTGCCGGTGTTTTTGGAAGGCACGGTCATTTCTGGAATGAAGCAATACTAAACAAATAAACAAGGTTAATCCCGACACCCCCATCCCCAAGCTGGCAAAATACCAGGCGTTTTCCCAAAACAATACGGTGATGATCACAGTACCAAAAAAAACAATTCCTCTTAACCAACTCAATAGATTGTTCGTTTTTTTATTTTTTTTCAGTTTTTTTTGATATCTGGATTGGTTTAGTAAATAATGACTTTTGGGATCGGTATTCCGCAGCACTATAAACTCCTTGTTTTGTCATTCCCCAATACCGGCCTATTTCCGCCCCGCTTAGCCCCGGTTCCTTTTGGCCCCAATATGCTATCATATCCTTAGAAAAAAATAAGTTGTTTTGTTTAAGTATCTAACCTGATTTATTATTTGTTAAATCCCCCTCTAGCCGGCTTGTTCTTGCTCATTCTTTTAAAATCCAAAGGTGGCAACTGACTAAAAACAACTACTTTAGAATCTTTTAAACCCGGCCAACCTTGTCCATCAGTTAATCGAACCTTTATCAGGGTGTGCGCCAACGCACGGTTTTGTTGTTAATACTATTGGGTAGGCACAGGGGCCTACCCCTGCATTTATTGGGCGATTCGCGAATCGCCCCTACGAATTTTTAATTGGTTTTTTTATGCGAAGGAAGATCGCCGGTTGAATTCAAACCCAAAACCCTGGGCAGCCGGCACCCAGTCACGGTTCGGCGCCGCTGGTAAACCAGCCCTTCATTATTTCAAAACTGCAATTTTGAAAGACCGTACCTTTTTATTGTCAATCGTTATCAGGCCGATATAAATACCTGCGCCAATACTACGGCAATCCCACGAAAGAACTTCCACAGGGTTAGTGCTGGACAATTCGAAAACCCGCTCTCTATTGATGTTAAAAACAATGATTCTCAACTGTCCGGAATTGAATTCCGGCACATTGAAATACACCTTGTCCCGGGACGGGTTGGGATAGGCGCTGATGGTTTTATCCGCTCTCGCCGTAGCCGCGATTGGCGATGCTGTGACGGTTGGTGTGATGGAAGACGAGGGTGTGGCGGTCACGAAAGGCGATGCTGTGGATGTAGGTGTTATGGTGGCAGTCGGTGAGATGGTCCGGGTAAGGAATTCGGTGACGGTCAACGTCACGCTCGGGGTGGCAGTGAAAGTGCCGGTGTCCACCGGAGATGTCGTGATGGTAAACGTGGCGGTCGGGGTTGCCGAGGCGCTGGGCGTGGCAGTTAAAGTTGTTGTCGGTGTGTAGGTAAAAGTCGACGTATCACCCGGCGTGTGGGTGGTTGTGATGGTGGATGAGGGTGTGATCGTAGCCGTTACTGTGGCGGTCGGGGTGATGGTGAATGTTGGTGTTATGCTGGATGTGCTGGTCAATGTCACGCTGGGTGTAACCGTTGGCGTTGAAGTATACGTTGCCGTGCTGGTTAGGGTTGCGGTTTGTGTTCCGGTGGGTGTAACCGTCCGGGTCAGTGTGATCGTGGCAGTGGGGGTGACAGTGAATGTCGGGGTTGCCGGATAGGGGAGCATATAATTATTAGAAAAAGAAGAACTGTTCATACCATTGGTTGCAATAGCGGTAAACACGTCACCACTGGTTGTAAAACGACCGGTTGCATTAAGACCCCAGGAGGTCCCGATAATTGCTGTGGTTCGTCCTACCAAAGTCAAGCTGCCACCAGCACTACCTTCACCCAAGCTGGCGACAAAAACTTCAATCACATCATCACCGCTGACACAGGTGCCATAGAGCCAATCGTCCGAATGCGAAGTGATTGCAGGCGCGGCCTGGTTGTTATTAGCACCGTCGCCAAGAATAATGCCCACGGTGCTGAAGGCACAGATTGTATTGGTGCTGAGCATAACACCATCAGCATTGTCATGTGCAATTTGAATGCCACTATCCGGTCCGGCAATCAGGTTACCCAGATTTGTACCTTCCAGCCCTATCCAGTTGGTGTAACTCCAGTTTGTCAAATAAATGCCATTGGTCAGGTTGGGAGATGTAACCGTTGTGTTTGCCAATGTCCCGATATAGTTAGCAATAATTGTATTTTCAAAACTGTCTGATAAATAAATACCGTTGGCACTGGATCCGCAAATAATATTACCTTCACCGGCTGCTGTGCCGCCAATACGGTTGCGGTAACTGTTGGTCCAGTAAATGGGATCATTGGTGTTAGGTAGAAAAGCCGTTCCATTAATATCGGTTCCGAAATAATTGCCCACAACCTGGTTGTTAAAACCGTAATGAGCACGGAATCCATAACCACCGTTCCCGGAAACAACATTACGGTAGTTGCTGCCGGGCATGCCAATAATGTTATCGCCGGCATTAATATAGAAATTAAAACCGCTCTGAAGATTGGGAATCGTAGAAGTGCCGTTTAGAGCGAGTCCAATCCAGTTACCGTAGATTTGATTCCGTCTTTGTTGCTCACCAATGACTTCGCGTTCAAAGGACAGCCCGTGCTGGTAATTTCCGGAAATGAGATTACCTTGCCTTAGTGCAATAGACAGATTGGCACCGCCAATATAATTGTCATAGCCGGCTGAAATACGAATACCGCAACCGCTATTGTGTGCTTCAGCTGTTCCATTTATATTTGTGCCAATCAGATTACCGCTAATGGTATTGCCGGCCCCTTCCAGCATATAAATTCCATGATTGGTATTACCGGAAATAACATTGCCTTCATTGGCAGCATAATCACCACCAATTAAATTGCTGTCTGCATAATTTAAAAAGATACCATTTACATTAGGATAGACATTGCCGGTGTCAGGACAGATACCAATATAATTATTTTGGATACGATTCAAAGCTGGATGTGTATCCGTCGCAGTGCTGCCTACCCAGAGCCAGATACCATAGGAATTGCTTCCGGCAATAATATTTTCATAGCCTAAGGAGGGAAGACCAAGGTAATTTCCTGACGATTTGTAAATCAGCATACCTATCTGATTAGGAATCTCTGTGTCCTGAGTTAAACGAATACCAATGGTGTTTCCAACAAGCGTATTTCCAAATACTCCGGTATTATTTAAGTAAACACCGTAACTGGTATTACCTGCAATCAAATTACCTTCACCGGAAGAACGATTACCACCAATCATAGTCATCATCGTATTGCCGTACAATTGGAGTCCTGTGGGATTAGCCAGAGCAGCTGTTCCGGCAGCATTAGTGCCAATATAGTTGCCACGGATACGGGTACCGATCGCATTGTATACGCCTAAACCTGTATTGTTATTGCCGGAAAAAACATTTTTTTCGCCGGAAGTTGTCCCGCCAATATCATTATAATGGCTACCGTTAACCAGTAGGCCAAAGTTATTCCCCAAACCGGTTGTATCACTCCAATTTGTTCCAAAGCGGCAATTATAGACTTTGTTACAGTTAGAAGCCAGCGATAGACCATAACCTGCAGATTGAATGAAAGCCATCCCGGTAATCGTACTGCCGTCACTACCGGCAGCAAAATAAACCAGGTTGCTAGTTGTACCACCGGAAACAACCTGTGCAGCATTGCCGTTCATAGAAACTGTTCCATCAAGACTAATATAAGAAGAAACCGTAATGGTTCCCAAGCCGCCGGTAAAGGCAATGATATCAGGACCGGTATTGGCATTGGCATTTAAGACTGCTTGGCGGAAGGAACCGCTGCCGCTGTCATTGGTATTGGTGACGGTATAGGTGTTGGCATGTCCGATTGAAGCGCAAAGCATGAAAAGACCGGAAAAATAAACTGCAATACGACAAGGGGAATGGAATGGCTTCACAATGTCCTCCCATAATGGATGTTATAACGAGTTTCGGTAAAAAAAATGGGGACTTTAAAACAGATATCAAAAAACAACACAAATATATTCAATAACCCGTTCGACTTGTCAGGAATTGCGAACTTTATTTTACACTACCCGGCATTATATTGGGCGCGGGAACCGCGCCCCTACTTCAGAATCTTTTGAACCCGGCCAACCTTGTCCATCAGTTAATCGAACCTTTATCAGGGTGTGCGCCAACGCACGGTTTTGTTGTTAATACTATTGGGTAGGCACAGGGGCCTACCCCTACATTTATTGGGCGATTCGCGAATCGCCCCTACGAATTTAATTGATTTTTCTTCATACAAATGCAGGTCATGATGATCAGAATGCTGATCCTATAAGGCAGGACTTTTTGATTGTCCTTTTGGCAGGGTGCGCTTATACGCGGTTTTTGAAAAAATCGGGCGAACACAAGGTTCGCCCCTACGAAAATTACAAACATTATACAAATACAGAGTTCCGGTGACACCATACTTAATTTATAGAAGGTAAAATTAAGTATGGTGTCACGGATTAGGAATTACCTGATAAAATCCAACCCTATTTCCCCGTCAGGTTATGCTGCCGGCCGCAACGGGGACAGGGGATATGACTTTTTTTGAATTTAGGCGGGAGCTTCAATTTCATGCCGCAGGCACATTTTAGGAACGAGTAATTATTCATCCGCCATAACAGATCATTGGTTTCCTGGTGACGTTTTCCAGCAGCGGCTTTTTCCGTGCCAACGCCTCGTTTTTCTACCGGTGGTATGCTCGGCAGCGAGTCGGCTGCCACCAGGTTGGCGGTGTTCCCGGAAACTTTCCGGTATTCCTGATTATACTCAGCCAAGCTTAAAACGCCGCCCATACCACGTAAAATTCTGATTCGCTCTGCTACGGGCGGATGGGTGCGTAATACTGAGGAAGCTTTTCTTTTAACCGCGGACAAAGGATTAATAATATACATAGGCAGGAGCGCCTGGGACGTGGCCGTGAGTTTTTGGGAGGAGCCGGATATTTTCTCAAGCGCGGACGCCAAGCCGTCCGGATATCGGGTAAACAACGCGCTGGACGCGTCCGCGAGATATTCCCGTTTCCGGGAAATGGAAAAATAGATGATCTGGGCTATGATGGGCGCAACTATCATCAGTACCAGCCCGATTAACATGATAACCAGTTGCGCTTGTCCGCCGCCGCTGGAAGAGGATCTCCGGCTTCCCCGGGAAAAGAACATGGAACGCACGGAGAGGTTGGCAATAATAACTATCGCGCCCAGCATGACGCCGGTCATGAGCATGAGCAGGGTGTCACGATTTTTTATATGCGCCAGTTCATGCGCGATCACACCCTGGAGTTCATCGCGATTCAATACATTAAGCAGCCCGGCAGTAACCGCTATCGCGCTGTGTTCCGGATCCCGGCCCGTGGCGAACGCGTTGAGCGCCTGATCATCGATAATATATATGTCCGGCAGCTTCGGTAATCCGGAAGCGACCTGCATTTCTTCCACAATATTAAACAACCGCGGATGGTCTTTTTTCTCAATTTTTCGTGCCTTCCCCAGCGCGAGGATGG
>JAGLMY010000243.1 GCA_023139775.1 bacterium | reverse complement strand
CGGCACCGGGACCATCTGGAGGAAATAGTGGAGGAACGGACCCAACAGCTGCATGAAACGCGGGAAGACTTGCTGGTGGCGGAACATCTGGCCATACTGGGACAATTAGCCGGAAGCATATCCCACGAAATCCGTAATCCCCTCAATGTCATCAATAGTTCCGCCTATTATCTAAAAATAAAGCTCAACACGGAGGATGAAAAAATACAAAAACATATTGCGCGAATCCAGGCTGAAGTCCAAAACTCCAACGCAATCATTGACAGTCTTTTAAGTTTGTCGGGTATGAAACCGCCGTATAAAGCCCGCTGGAATTTAATCCACATATTGGATGATGCGGTGGAAGCTCTGGAGCTTCCGGACCGCATACAACTGGCCAGGTATTACCCCCGGGAAGAAATTTTTATTGAGGCGGATAAGGAACAATTATATATGGTATTCACCAATATTATTAAAAATGCCGTGGAAGCCGTTAAGGACCAGGGCCGGATTACCGTGCAGGTCGATAAGGAGGGGGAGCAGAGGATTAAAATAGTTATCCGGGATACCGGTGAAGGCATTTTTCCCGCAAACCGGGAAAGTATTTTCCGTCCTCTATTTACCACCAAGAAACGGGGTATCGGTTTTGGGCTGGCCATCTGTAAAATGATAGTGGAGAAACATCGGGGAAACATTCAGGTTGAATCCGAACCGGGCCGCGGGACTGGAATAACGGTTATCCTGCCTATCACGGATAAGCCGGGGGGAGAGTAGCCCGTGTCACGAAAAATCAAGCTGTTAATAGTAGACGACAACCGGGATTTGTGTGAAAGTTTATTGGATATCCTGGAATTAAAAGGGTATGAAGTAATGACGGTATTTAGCGGCTATCAGGCCATAGCTGCCGTGAAAAAAGAGCAATTTAATCTGGTGCTGATGGATGTTAAAATGCCTGGGATCAGTGGCATAGATACCTTGAAGATATTAAAGAAGATCTCGCCCGGTTTGAAGGTGATTATGATAACGGCTTTTGCGGACGATATTTTTTATAGAGAGGGACTGCAAAAGGGTGAGTTCGAAGTTGTGCGGAAACCTTTGAATATTGAGAGGTTTCTGGTTCTGTTGGAAAAAACAAGTAATTCAGCGAGGTGAGGAAAGGTTCAATGGGAAAAGATATCAAGATTATGATAGTTGATGATGATGATAATATGCGTGAAAACCTGCAGGATATTTTAAGCGAGGAAGGATACAAAATAACCGGTGTGGAGTCTGTCGAGCCGGCCCGGCAACAATTAAGGAAAGAATTTTATAACTTGATACTACTGGATATTAGATTTCCCGCTGGTTCGGGATTAGAGTTGCTCCAGGGAATAAAAAGCCGTAATACCGACCTTATGATTGTCGTTTGCACCGGTTTCGCGTCCGTGGAAAGCGCGGTTGATGCCATGAACCGCGGGGCATTTGCTTATCTGCAAAAACCGCTAAATGTGGACGAGGTAAAGATAACCATTAAAAAAGCCCTTAAAATGCAGAGTATCTCCTGGGAAAATAAAAAATTAATTAAAAAACTGAAAGAGCTCAGCGTAAAAGATCCCCTTACAAATTTACATAATTACCGGTACTTGCGTGAGCGGGTGGCCTGGGAGTTTAAAAGAGCTCAGCGATATATTTTATCGCTTTCCATTTTAATGGTGGATATTGATTATTTTAAATCCATTAATGATGTATATGGTCACCAGTATGGTGATGTGATCTTAAAGGAATTGGCCGCATATTTATTAAGTTGCGCCCGGACTAATGACATTGTGGTTCGATACGGCGGTGAGGAATTCCTGGTACTGCTGCCCGATACCGGAAAAAGCGGTGCCTGGCAATTTGGGAAACGGCTCTTGGAAAGCCTCCAAGAGCATGTTTTTGATCCGAAGGGCAAGCGGATAAAACTTAAAATAAGCATGGGCATAGCCAGTTTTCCGGAAGATGGTTTTAATACGGAATCCGAATTGCTGGATTCATCCGACCAGGCATTGCGAAATGCCAAAGAAATGGGGGGGGGCCGTCTTTCGCTATTTCAGGGGATAAGCCGGATGGACATAGAAAAAATCGTGGACAAGGGTGGCAAGGAAAAGGTGGATAATTTAAAGGAAAAACTGGCAAAGATGGAAAACCGGGTGAACCGGAACCTATTGGAATCAATATATGCCTTTGCCAGAACCATTGATGCCAAAGATTGTTATTTCGGAGAAGAGACTGAAAATATATTAGTCATAGTCGTGGGCATAGCAAAAGAACTTGAGCTTTCCGACCGGGAAATAGAAAATCTACGTCATGCGGTGATACTGCACGACTTGGGCAAAATCGGCATTTCAGAGGATATTTTACACAAGAAAGATAAACTTGATGAGCGGGAATACGCGGAGATTAAAGAACATCCGCGTATCGGGGCGGAGATCATCAAATCCATCCATTTTTTACACGAGGTAATATTTATTATACTTTATCATCACGAGCGATATGACGGACTGGGATATTCTTCCGGATTGAGAGGAGAGGAGATTCCTTTGGGCGCGAGAATTATCGCTGTGGCGGATGTATATAAAGCTTTAATCACAAACCGGCCGTATCGCATGGCTTTTAGCCGGGAAGAAGCCGTGAAAATCATAGAGGAGGGTTCGGGTGCCCAATTCGATCCCCGGGTAGTGGAGGCTTTTCTGAAAGTAATAAAAGAGATGTAATAACAAAGGCTCTCTATTATAAAAATAGAGAGCGGGGGTTCGGGGGCGGAGCCCCTGAATCGGATAGGAGGGGCCAGCAAAACGCATCGGCGTTTGCGTCAGGGGGACCTGCGGTCCCCCTGAAAGCTCCGCTTGTTCTTACCTCCGCCAGGACTGTTTCAGAGGTTCCAGTATATGTATGTCACTAGTTTCAAAGGAAATTGTCCATGCTGCAAAAATATGAGATGCTGAAAAAACAAATTAGAGTTCTTATTATTTGCGAAATTCTACTTATCACTTCTTTTCGTTTGGGAGCTGCTTCAGGTGAGCGTACGTTTGAAGAAATGCGCCGTGGCGCCATGCTCGGTCTGGCTGTGGGTGGTTTTTTGGGTCTGTATCATTATGGTTTGAGCAAAAATATGAATCCGCTGCATATTCTCGACAATTCGTTCTGTGGATTGCTTGCCGGCACGCTTGTGGGAGTCACGCTGGATACCTATGAGCTGACCAGCCATCGGAATTTTCCGGGCGAACACCCCTTGGCCACTACCGGCATCGGTGCTTTGGGCGGTGCATTTCTGGGCGCTTTCTGGGCTCTTATTCCTTGGGCTTTGGAAGATGACGAGCAGGAGGATGAAACTGAACGCCGGAGTAACATGGATTCCAATTTTTATCATGGCATGATCGGACTCGGCATCGGCGGCTTGTCCGGCGCTGCTATTGGTTTTATTGTCGGTATGGCAACCCTGCCGGCTTCAGAGGAAAATTCCGCACGAATATCCACCCGTATAGGAATACAACAGGAAACCGAGTTTATAAACATCACTTCCCAAACACCCGCGCCGCAATTTTGCTACCGGCTGGTCGAGATTAAATACTAGGAGCCTGAGCATTTAGTCGATTTTTTAAATTCCTGAACAATTGAACAATAGAAAATAGACCGCAATTGAGCTTTTTCTATTGTTCTTTTATTCTATTCTCAATTGCTCGGGAGTGGAGCGACTAATTGCTCACACTCCTAGTATCGTGTTTCAGAAATAACATGAATATGTCACCCCGGCATGATTTTAGCCGGGGTCCAGAAAAACATTGTTTTTGCGGATAAATTCCCTGGATTCCGGCTAAAAGCATGCCGGAATGACAAAATATATATTCAACGTACTTGTGAAACACGACACTAGTGTAGTGTCTCTTAAATA
>JAGLMY010000242.1 GCA_023139775.1 bacterium | reverse complement strand
CAAACACAACTTTTGATTATAACTCTCTTCACTTCACCTTTGTCTATCTCCACTTCATTAATATACAAATAATCGCCCAGCCATTTTCCGATCAATCCGCCCCGGTCTTGAATATATAGTTTGCCATCCATATACACCGGTGAGGCTTGTCCAATGGTACCTTGCTTTTTCCAGACTTGCTTGAGCGGCAGCTTGATATTGACTTCTTCCCGGTCATTACGGCTGTTTTGATTGGGCTTGAGCCAGTCGTGGGCCGCATTGACATTGGCTCCGATATCAAGCATTAAACTCATGATGATTAATAATATTGGTAGTTTTTTATTCATTCCGATCCTTTAAATAAATACCAGGTACCGTCTTCGATTTCGACTAAAATATATTTATTCTCCAGAGCAATCACATCACTGACGCGATAGTGAGCGCCAATTGTATTTAATGTCTCAGAAACATTATAGCGTTCAAGTTCTTTGCCTGTTTCTTTATCAACAAGCACTATGCTTAGTTGATTAGGATCATAAGTTGAATACATGAGCCATTTATTACTTTGTAATCTTAATGTTGCATTTCTTAGATTTTCTTGCCATATGATTGTTCCATCTTTTTTGCTTAATTTTGTTATATTATACTCAAGTCCTGCAACGTAGAGGCTGCGAACATCTACCAGCATTGTTTTCCAGACAGTTGTGCCAAATACATTACGGCTATCCCATATCTCACTGCCGACTTTCGCATCAAATGCTCTCACACTCCCCATATAGGAATAACGATAAAAAGGAACATATATAATACCATCGCTAAAAATAATATTAGTGTACGTTTCCATATCCCACTTCGCCACTCCGGTTCTTTCCTTGTCATCAGGCTCAACCATTTCCTTATCCCAAATCACTTTTCCGGTTTCAAGGTCCAACGCTGCAATATGACCGCCTTCTTTGGGTCGCTGAGCCTTTTTTGTGCCTACAAACACCTTCCCATCCGCTATCACCGGATAACTGTCGTCGATTTCTCCGGCCGGTTCTTTTTGTTTCCAGAGCAATTCGCCGGTTTCTGTGTTGAAGCAGAAGATTTTGTCTACCTGATCCATTCTCATACTTGATAATAATAATTTGTTTTCATAGCCGGTCATATAAGCTCCCATATAGGATACATGGGGACCTGGATAATCATTCAATTCTCCGCTTTCCCATGACCAAATAACTTTTTTTCTGCTTAAATCGTAAGCATATAGTTTGATATAAACGAGTTTCTTTCTAAAACTCTGATCTGCCCGAATAACAGATAAATAACATTTTCCTTTGTGCCCAATCATACGAATAAATTGATATTCATGATCTTCAACTTTTACCACCCTATATCTTTTCTTCACTTCACCTTTTTCTATATCCACTTCATTGATATACAAATAATCGCCCAGCCATTTGCCGATCAATCCGCCTCTGTCCTGAATATATAGTTTGCCATCCATGTACACCGGTGAGGCTTGCCCAATGGTACCTTGTTTTTTCCATACTTGTGTGAGCGGCAGCTTGATATTGACTTCTTCCCGGTCATTACGACTGTTTTGATAGGGTTTGAGCCAGTCAGTGGCTTGTGCTGTTGCAACAAAACAAGTTAGTGATATTACAACTGCGGTGATTAGCCGGTTCATTATTCTTTTCTCCTTGGAAAAACGTTTAAAAGCTTCACCACTATGGCACGAAGGACACTAAGGAACACCAAGAAAAGATTAACTGATGAGAATGAAACATTAAAAAACATCATTTTTGTTTTTCTTTGTGAACCTTTGTGGTCTTTGTGCCTTCGTGGTAAATCTTTTCATATTTATCTTTTAATATACTCCAGATCATCGGTCATTACGCTAAAATGGGTCTCTAATTGTCTGACTATGGTTTTGGTAATAAAATTTCTGGTAACGTCATTTTCAAACACATCATGGCTTTTGATATTCATGTTAACGCTGCCGTCATGGGGATCACTCAGATTAATAATCCGGCTGTTTTCCGGATAGCGGTCTACCGCGTACATATCACCGATTATACTGGCTCGCAGGCGGGTGTAACTATGGAGATTGCTTATATCTGCTTCTGCCATAGGACCATCAACATTGATCATGGATACTTTGTCTCTGAAATAAGTCCCAAACTCAACGCCAGGTTGGGCGCCGCCGGAGTAAGCTACTTGGAGAACAAAGGGAGATACTTTGCCTTTAATATTATCAGCATGTTCAACAACAAATTCAGTTATTTTATCCCTCTGAACGCTGTAACAACTAATCATCTCCATGCCATTGGTCAGCAGACTGTCTTTAACCACTTTTTGCATACCGTCTTTAATCCCTTCAGGCATACCTGTAGTGAAAACATCAAATGTTTTTCCCCGGGTATACAGAGGCACTGCAAAGGCATTTTGAATGCCTTGTCTCTTTAAGATAGACGCATATTCTTTTGCATAATCGGGAGCCGTATCTTTATTTGGATTCCCAATCCCATTCAACACCGGCACAATAGCATTCTGATTAATTAATTGCCCCATCTCATCAGGATTACTCATAATCATGATACCTTTTTCTTCCAATAATTTTTTTACTTCCGGCGCTAATTCTTTTCCTGCTGCCGGAATCATGGCCAATGGTCGGTTATCTGTGCCCACTATAAATTTGTGCTTGTCCATATCCTGCTGGAATTGTTTGTCACTTAATTTGATATGGCCGGTTGCTTTGTCGCTTTCAGGATTTTGTATGATGTGCTCAAAGCTTGATCTGGTTTTGTTTTCCAGCTTTAACTTGATTCTGCCTTCTTCTCCGGGTATGTCATAAGTCAGCTTGTCTTGCTTGTGGCAGCTTATAGCCATTCCCTGCCAGTCTGATTCCAGGCTTTGCTCCAATATTTTATACTGCTCGCCATAGGTGTCTTTTCTGCTGTTTGGCATGTCTTTGATCAGACTGAATGCTTTCTGTAAAGCTCTCTTCTTTTGTTTATACGCCACATCGGTTTTGGCTTTTTCTGCCGCTGTCTGCGGTGCTGCTTTGATTAAGGCTACGGTTATTTCTTTAATTTTTTCCGCTTCTTTCTGCTCTTGAAACATTGTCTGTTTCATTAATCGGGCAGTTTGGGGATGTAAACCGCTTTTTTCTTCTTTGGCTTTGGCCGGTTTTTTAACTTGTTTAACCTTGGCCTGGCCTGCCGCCCCTACTGCCTGCAACTCATTTTTCTGCAATACAAAACTCAGGCCTGATTGTATTTTGCCGTCCTCAGTCTCAAATTGTCCCTGATTTATTATCTTGCTGCCTTTGACTTGAAAGGGCTGTTTATCCAATCGCTTGATTGTTTGGTTATCAGCAGTCTTAAAGATTTTTTGTTGATTATAGGCTGTCAGCTTGTGATTTATTTTGTCTGTTATGGCCTGCTTGATGGCTGTCAGTTGTTTGCTGCCGGTTTTGCCAATGTTTTTATTCCATACTATATTACGGGTAATGGTGGGAGCGGTTTTTTCCAGGTCTTTGATATCCGCTTTCAGAGTATTGGCTTTGGGGGTGTAAAACTTGGGTTTGCCATAATCTATTTTATGTTCTTTTGAGCCGTTGGCAAGTAATCCCTGAGCATTATATCCTTTGGCCAGATAAACTACTTTGCCCTCTCCGATCTGGGTGTCTGTACCGGATAGCAGGGCTACAGGATTCAGGCCTTTCATTAAGCCCTCTGTGGCCTCTTCCAGAGTTTGATTCTGATTAAGTTCTATCTGCCTCGCTTGGCCATTGACTTCCAGATTGACATGAGTAACTTGCTCCTGTTCATTTAATTTCATTTCCACGCTGACTATATCTATGCCATTGGGATTGATTACTTCCGCGTCAAATCCGATTAACCGCTCTTGATTCCACTTTAGATTTTGAATGTTAAGCGTATTCTCCTGGCCATTAGGCTGTGTGACTTTCATCTCAAAGCTCTCTGCCAGCTCCCTGGCAGGTTCTGGCAGATTTTCCATGACATTAACCAATCGATCAAATCCATAGGTGTTCGGCTCTGAGGCTTTATTTTGGGCAAAAGCTAAAAGATCGTTGTATCTGCCATAATCAGTATTGGTCTGATAGCGGATATTATCCAGCTTTTGCGCAGCCCTATGGCCCGCCACATCTGTAGTATTTACTTCCATGGAGGTAACCAGATTTTTCTCATTATACGCTATTTGGGTAACTTGCTCGCGTATTGTCCAGTCGTCGCGTTGAGTGAAATTGTCAAACCTGACAACTTGTTGCTGCTCATTATGTTGCACATTATTATAACTCTGGGTGTAATATTTGCCTTCTGACATAGAAAAACTTGAATGAATACTCTGATTCTCTATTTTACTGCCGCTATAGGCTTTTAAGTCCAGATTAGGGGCTACACTCTCTTTGAGAAAGCTCTTGAGGGTTCCTTCTCTTTCATACCCGCTGACTATCGGCTTGAAGGAACTATTTTGCCTGAAATTATCCTGGTAATTGAAATTGAGGCTGTCTAATTTGGGAGAGAAGTTGTTATTTTGAAATTGATTTTGGTATTGGTATTGGTATTGATATTGGTTGGTAGAATAACTATTGTAAGCATATTCATCATAATAGGCCTGGGATGATGGAATGAATATAAATATTATTACTGCTGATAAAATGATAGAACGCATTGGCTTATCTCCTCGCTCAGTGCATGTTCATGTTTAAAACAACAGATCATGAGGAACGTTGTTTGATTATTGTTTAGGCATATTCCCTTTCAACTTCCCTGCGCAAGATTCTCGCGCTGGCTAAGACATTCACTTCTCCGAACATAAAAACTGCTAATTTTACCCAAAGCTGAGAAACGAACGTCAAAACTTAAATGCTCGGAGGCAATAAATGATGACCTGCTGGATTTAATTGTCACTTCATCCATTCTTGTGCCTCTTTCCTGAGACAAGCGCCAAGTTCTATCCGCGTCTTTGTCTCATATCTTTTCAACAAGTAGTGGATTAATATATCCTTTTTTTCTTTCCCAAGCAACAGAATAAGCAGCCTTCTTGTAACATATCAGTGAAGTATTTTTTTAGTTTGTCATTCCCGAACGGTTTAATCGGGAATCCAGAAAAAGCTTGTTTTATAAGCATTGAAAAACCCCTGGATACCCGCTAACTACATGCGGGTATGACAACCTTTGTTTAACCGCATTTCACTGATATGTTACGCCTTCTTTTTGCAGAAGCGCGCCAAACCGTCTCTAATTCAATCCTGGCCGGCTCCAGTTGATAAATCCTCGCCACTTCCCTGCGCATGATTTTCGCGCCGGCCTTCACGTTCACTTCTCCGAACACAAAATACGTGTCTTTAGAACCAAGTTGAGAAAGCTATGTTACGTTTTTCAGATCCCGGCCTTCGTTTATTTTTCATACGATACTTTCCCTTTTCGCACCAGCCTGTATTTTTGCAGACGGCTATTTGGTCTTGAAGGAATAGTAAAAGCAATTATTTTTTTACTCAAAAGAATACGTATTACTTTATTTAGTTGGCCGGATACTTCTTTTTGCCCTAATTTTAAAGCAATTCCGTATTTTGAAAGCGACTTTTGGCGAGAAAGTATTTCAAGCACTTTTTGAGGAAGCGACTCTGGCTGTGACTCTGGCTGTGACTCTGGCTGTGACTCTGGCTTTTTAAAAATTACCCGCAAGCCGTTCATTTCCTCAAAAACCGGTTCCGGCAAACCATGATCTATTGCTTGGCTAACCATCTTTTCAATACCACTGCCCCATTGCTCAATAAGTCCAATATAGAAAAAGGCTTTGGCAACCAGACGGTTCCTTGGTATGGACCTATGCGGTTTCTTCAGCATCTCCAGGGAAAGCCCGTCCGGGAGATTACCCGGGTTCCATATAAAAATATTTTCATCATAAATTCTAATTTGAGTGTTGCCGTTTTCCATATAGTCGCGATGACATATTGAATTGACAACTGCTTCGCGCAAGGCTTCCAAAGGATATTCCCACACTACTTTCCGCTGAGGTTTGCCGGTCATTTCAAAACGCGTCTGCAAACGCTCGCGAAAATAATTCATGGCTCCTTCAACCTGATCCATAAGCGTTCCTTCGATTTCCCTGTCATCTATAATGAGGTTCCCCTCTTTGAAACGACCCGCTTTGATAAGAGCCTGAAGATAAAACTTCTGGGGATTTTTGCCAAAAAGAAGAATAGCGGCCCGGGTAGGTTTCCCTTGCCGTATGAAACCCAGTTTCTCCAAAAGTTGTGCTGTTGAAATACGGCTGGGTATGGTACGGCGGCCCACCTCATTTGCCAATCGGATAAACGCCTTGACCTGGAAAGTATCTATATCCTTCATGCCGGCACGCTGCTCCGGAAGTTCATCCCAAGTAGCACCGGCATTGTTTAAAATCATGCGGGTAAGTTCTTCCATTGTTATCTTGCGTGTTGTGCCGCCCACCCTTTTGTATGCTCTGCCATGAAACATCACGGGTTTTATTTTGCTTTCTTGAATATGAATGCTCATAATATTTTTTCTTTGTATATGATTTTTCATTATTGACGGTTGCAGGCCTGTTTCTTGGGCAATCCGGTCAGCCCAGTTTTTAAGGATGTTTTTTCCAATTTGGGCGCCCTGCAATACTCCTTTATCATTAACTCCAATAATCAGGATGCCGCCTTTGGTATTGGCAAAAGCACAGACTGTTTCGATTGCTTCTTTGCCAAAAGACTCCTTAAATTCAACTGTTTCTGACTCGCCGCGGCGAATCAAACTTGTAATGCCCGCTGTTCTTGCCAAATCTTTAATATCCCCGCTTTTTAAGTTTAATAAAAGTAACTACTCAGGTATCCAGTAGTCAGAATCCGGAATTCAGAATAAAAGGCGTTCTTATTCTGGCTCCTGACTCCTGACTCCCTGCGTAGTTACAATAATATACCAAACATTTTTGTCATAAGCTTCAATAAATTGCATCCTTCAGTAACAGGTCAGTGAAGCATTTT